>CAYOKJ010000024.1:4206-28847 GCA_964404485.1 uncultured Bacteroidales bacterium
TTTCAAAAATTATTTTGTTAATAATTTAGCTGTAATAAAAACAAAGAACGTTTAGAAAATAAATTCTACTAAATATGAAGGCAGGCAATTATTAAACATCTTTATGGGGCAATGAAACATCAATGTGGATTCAAACACATACATACTAAAAAAGGCATTCATTAATTTACAAGAATTGTTGCAAGGAATTTATTATTTATTTTTTGAAAATTGTTTAACTTTACATCGAGAAAAACACAAACATTATGGCAACAAAAAAAAATAAAAATAATACTTACAAATTCCTCTTTTTTCTAACATTAATAATCCTGATTTCATTTATTATTACAGCTTATTTAAAATGCCCCGAAGTATTTAATTTCTCAAAAGAAAATAATTCGAAAATAATTACCCCCGAAATAACAAAAAGCACCTGGGTAAGCGATATGGAAGGAGCAATGCTTAATTTTTATGCTAATAATACTTTTGAAATTGATTTTCCTTCCGTTGAGCCCTCTGTTAAAATAACTGGAAAATTTATAATAAATGATAAGAATATTTCTTTTACTTTTGATAAGGGATCAAATGTTTGCAATAATGAATCCGGAAAATATTTCTACAAAATAACTTCTGATAAGCTTAAATTAATAGTAGTTTCAGATAAATGCTATTCACGAAAACAACTATTGACTGCCGGTTGGTTTAAGTTGTAGCTTAGAAAAAAAAGCAAATTTTTATTTTTTCTTCATTATCAATCTGTCAAGACCGATAATTTTATTTGTTGGAAAAACAATTAAAACTGCAAAAGTAAATAGCTCAACAAGAATTTTGTTTACAAAAAGATAATTCCCTTCTGATGGAAGAATATATTCTAAGCCAACAAATGGTGGATGTGAGAGATAATACATTGCAAGTAAAATTATACCTGCAATTTTAGCAATTTTGGCAAAACATCCTAAGATAAGTCCCAGACCAATTGCAAGCAATCCCCAAATATTCAAAAAATTAACAACATCTAAAACACCTTGATTTGCTGCAATCGAATTATAAAAACCAGACATAAAACCTTGTGAATCCATTAAATATCCAATGCTTGACCATGAAGGATCAATCAATTTAACAATTCCTTCATACAAAAAAAGCCAACCAAGAATCACTCGTAAAATAACAAGCATAACAAGCTGGTTTTTTGAATAATTTTTATTTTTCATACAATTTTATTGAATTTATTAAATTTTCAGTCTCAATCCTTATGTAACAAAACACGTAAATTTTTTTAAAAATCTGTTAATCTGTGGCATTTTTAGTTTTTACGATTTTTCGTATTTAACTCAATTTTAAATCTAAAATTTAAAATCACAATTCTCGAATTAAAATATCTTTCCATCTCACTTTTATTCCACCACCGCTATGTATCTGAAGTGCAATAGATCCGTTTGCTTCGCCAATTTTTTCATCAATTAAATTAGTCATTTCTTCGCCATTAAGCCAGGTAATAACATGATCCTTAACCACTCTGATTTTCATGATATTCCAATCACCCATTTTAAGAAATTTCTCTTTTTCCTCAGGGATATCATTTAACCAACCTCTTCCGTAAGATTCATAAATTCCTCCTGAGTTTTGTCCCGGGGGTGCTATTTCAACCTGCCAACCACTGATTTTTGTTCCTTCAAGGGATGAACGGAAAAAGATACCACTGTTTCCGTTAGCTTGTTGTCGGAATTTTATCATCAGTTCAAAATTTTTGAATGTCTTTTCTGTGGCAAGATATCCGTATTCTTTATCAGGTCCGCTTTCGCAGATTAATTCACCATCTTCCACATACCATTTTTCTGTTCCGTAAATTTTCCATCCATCAAGATTTCCCCCATTAAATAACGAAACAGTTTTATCATCAAGTTTCCTGATTTTGATATTTCTAAACCAAACAATACTTCCATGATCCTGCAGAGAAATATGTCCTTTTTTTGCCATTCCATAGCCGGGATAATCTTTCCATTTACAGTTTTTTACTAAATTTTTCCATTCATCATCCCAGAGGGTGTATTCTACAACTTTTTCGCCATTTAACCAATGTTCAACATGATTTCCTGTAACAATTATTCTTGTAGTATTAAACTCTTCAACTTTATTTATTTTCGAATTATTTGCAGCATGCATTGCATAATTAGCAGCTGTCTTTTGCCAGTCTTTAAGTTCTTGAGGAAAGCCAATATCATCTATCAATTGATATTCGGGTCCTGTTGCATAAACTGCTGGATAATCATCTTCCAACACACGATAAAGAATTCCGCTATTACCACCTTTTGAAATTGCCCACTCAAGGGAAAGTTCAAAATTATCATATTGCTCCTCAGTAATAATATCACCGCCAAGGTCACCACCTTTGCCTAATCCTGTAAGTAATCCTTCTCTCACTTCCCATCCGATGATAGTATCGGATTTAAATCCATGCCATCCCTCAGTTGTTTTACCATCAAATAAAAGTTTCCACCCTTGCTGTTTTTCCTGTTCAGTAAGAACGTTATTATTATCTTGAACATTTTTATTATTACAATTGTAAAATAATGAGATAAAAATTGTAATAAATAATACTGTAAAAATTGATTTTCTTATCATGATAAATTATTAATATTTATAAAAAAATAATAGTATGTAAATATATAAGTAATTATGCAATTATTAGATACTCAAACAAGTTTTTTACAAAGCATAGAATGTATTGAGATTTATTTTTTGAATACTGATGTGAATAACTAATGAATTAATCAATTTGGGATATTTGTAAAAAAAAAGCTCCTCGTAAAAAAACGAGAAGCTCTTAAAAAATTACTAAAAATTAATTTATATAATTCCCTGATCCAACATAGCATTAGCTACTTTGAGGAATCCGGCAACATTAGCACCTTTAACATAATTAATATAACCATCATCTTCTGTACCATTTTTAATACAAACTTCATGGATACTATTCATAATACGATGCAATTTTTCATCAACTTCTTCAGCATGCCAATTTAACTTCATTGAATTTTGAGACATTTCGAGACCGGAAACAGCAACACCACCAGCATTAACAGCTTTACCAGGTCCAAATAAGACTTTATTTTCATGAAAAACTTCAACTGCTTCGGGAGTACAACCCATATTAGAAACTTCACAAACATATTTACAGCCATTAGCTACAATATTTTTTGCATCTATTTCATTAAGTTCATTTTGAGTTGCGCAAGGTAAAGCGATATCACTTTTTACTTCCCACGGATGTTTTCCTTTGTGGAATTCAGCTTCTGGAAATTCAATTGCGTAAGGTGCAACGATATCCTGGTTTGAAGCTCTTAGCTCAAGTAAATATTCAATCTTTTCACCGGAGATTCCATCAGGATCATAGATATAACCATCAGGACCTGAAATAGTAACAGTTTTAGCACCTAATTCGTCTAATTTTTTGATAGCACCCCATGCAACATTACCAAAACCTGAAACAGTAGCAATTTTACCATCTAAAGTATTGTTATTAGCTTTAAGCATTTCAACAGTAAAATAAATAGCACCAAAGCCTGTTGCTTCAGGTCTAATAAGACTTCCACCCCAATTTAATCCTTTTCCAGTAAGTACACCTGTATGCTCTCTTGCAAGTTTTTTATATGCTCCATACAAGTATCCGATTTCTTTTCCACCAACTCCAATATCACCAGCAGGTACATCAGTATTTGGTCCAATAAGTCTCCATAATTCTAACATAAATGCTTGACAGAAACGCATTATTTCAGCATCTGATTTTCCTTTAGCATCAAAGTCTGATCCTCCTTTTCCACCACCCATTGGTAGTGTAGTAAGGCTGTTTTTAAATATTTGTTCAAATCCTAAAAATTTGAGAATACTTAAATTTACACTTGGGTGAAAACGAAGTCCACCTTTATATGGTCCAATAGCACCATTAAACTGTACTCTGTAACCAAGATTAACATTAACTTTTCCGCTATCGTCAACCCATGATACTTTGAAAGTAAGAATTCTGTCAGGTTCAATAATTCTTTCAATTATTCCTGCAGATTCAAATTGAGGATTGTCGGCAACAACATCTTCAATTGATTCTAAAACTTCTCTAACAGCCTGTAGATATTCTTGTTCTCCAGGATGTTTTTTTTCGAGCTTGCTCATTATTTTTTCAAGATCCATAACTCAAATATTTAAATATTTATAAAATTTATTATTAGTTTTCATTGTTACAAAAATAACAATGTTAATTTATTCACAGTGCAAAATTACATTTAATAAAATGATATTTCCTAATATTTCCATATATATTTTTAACAAATTTAATATCAATTTATTTTAAAATATAAAACATTTTTCTATGTTAATATTCTGCTGTTTCAGAGGACATTAATTCTCCGGAATCATAAATATATATTTCAGCAATTTTACCTTTGCTATCCAGTAAAATTTCCTTTCCATGCTTTACAGAATTCATATAATTTATTTCTCTTTTTAATTTACCATTTGGATACCATGCTTTCATTGTTCCTGTACCTTTTACATAATCTCCTTTTCCAACAACAGTACCATTTTTATCATAATACATCCATCTTTCGTCAATGTTACCATGAAAATATTTTCCTTCTATTTGCATTTGTCCATTTGAATACCATTGTTTTATAGAGCCATGAAGTGTATCATTAACATAATTTTCTTCACAAATTTTTTTGCCAATTATGTTATTTGTGATAGAAACGCCGTTAAGTAAATTATTGATATAGTTTTCTTTAGAATGAATTATCCCGTTTTCAAACCATCTAATCGATTGTCCATCCAAAAGATTATTAACATAATTTGACTGCATTTTTAATGTTCCGCTTTTATACCACCAACTTGCAGCTCCATGAAATTTCTCACTTCGATAACTAATTTCAGACTTTTTATTTCCATTTTTCCAATAAGTTATCTCAGTATTATTGCAAGAAGTCAATAAAAAAACTATAAAAATAAATAATAATACTTTTTGATTTGCAAAAGCTATTAATCTCATTATAAATCTACTAATTAAAAACAACATTATTAACTTTACTAACTTTATAATTCCTGTATCTTTTTATATACCAATAGGAATTTTCGAAACCGTTCATAATGTTATTCTTATCAAAATAATAATTTGATTGAAGAAGCTGCGGTTGAAAAAATTGAAGACAATTTTCAAAATTATTTCCAAATTTCATTAGTGCATTTAAAAAATACCAACTTACATCAAAACCATTATAGGCAAAACTATTTGGTTCGGTTTTATATTTATCTCTGAATTTTTTTATAAATTTATTTACATTCTCATTTTCATAATCAACAAAAACAGAAGAAAAAGTATGCAAATCAAGATTCATCAACATTTCTGTATCTAAATCTCTTAGCTTATCCCATTGAGGTAACCCAATTAGTTGAATGTCAAAAGTGTCGCGAAGAATATTTAATCTTGACATAACATCAGTTACAAATGATTTATCACTAGAAAAGATAATAATAATGTTTTTTCGTTTTACTGATGCATTCTTATTTATCTTATAAATACTGTCGCGAGAATAAATTATTTCAGTAATAGAATTTTTGAAAGAGATTGTATCCGTTAATAATCTTAGCGAATCATAATAATACAAATTACCTTCAAATGCAATGCTGTCCATTATTTCTCCTTCAGCAAGACTTGTATCCCTGATTGAACATTCGACCAAAAGTTTATTCAAGTAAGATATTGAAACTTTAATACTGTCATCAATAACTTTATTTAAAGTGTCAGAAAATTCTTCAAACATTTTTGAATTTTCATACAAGTTTTGTTTTAATAAAAATATTTTTGAATCAGTATAAGATTCTGAAATATAAGCTTTTATTTGTTCATTTTGTTTTTGTAACGAAGGTTGAATTTTAAAAACATATGGATTGTTGTTAATGATTTCCTTTCGTTGAGCTAAAGGATTTACAATTTTTATTTTAAAAAGACGAGCAAAATTGGCAGCGAGAGTAAAACTTTCGCTGTATAATGGGCCAATTATCAAATCCATATTTGGAAGTACAGAATCTTGTAAAACCTTAATGGTTTTGGTAATATTTTGATCTACATCATAAACGTGAAGATTTAGTTTTAATCCTGCTTTTTTTAATGAGTCAATGGCAATCATCACTCCCTCATAAATCTGAATAAAATGAAATGAAGGAATATTTTGAAGTTGTTTCAAATCATCATAATCATTAACATCCAGACTGTCAATTTTTTCGAGGTAGAGTGGAAGCATCAGAGCAACATTATATGTTTTATCGAGATTTGTTGAATCTGATAAATAATTTAAGCTATCATAATTAATAATTCTTTCGAGAATAGAAATATCCTGAGTTTGGATTGTGTCAGGTGTATAGGTTATTTCAGTGTAAGGACTAACAGGAATACGAATTTTGTCGCCAGAACGCGCATATCGATAAACTCCAGGGTTGATATTTTCAATTTCATCAGCTTCAAGCTTATATTTTCGTGCTAAACTGCGTAAACTTATTCTTCTTTTCTCTACTTTGTGGAAGATGTAGTTTTTTCTATTTTTTTTTTGAGGAATTTTTATTTTCTGACCTTGAGAAATTCTATGATTTAATTTAGGGTTTAATTTTTTCAAGTCTTCTATACTAACTTTGTATTTAAGCGCAATTCCATAAAGAGTTTCGTACCTTCCAACTGTGTGGATTGTATATTTTTTTTCCTTATCCTGACTAATGTTTGCATTTTCAATTTCAGCAACTTTTAAAGTTGAAGCTCCTTTGGGTATTTTGATAATCTGACCAATACTAATATTTGTTTCTAAAAAAGGATTTGCATTCTTTAATTCAATAATAGAAATCGCATATTTTCTGGAAATACTAAAAAGTGTCTCTTTTGCTTTTACTGAATGATTAAAAAACTTTTGCCCTGTTTGTTTTGGTAAATTATTTTGCTTTTGCAGAACTGTTGTTTTATCCGATTTTGGAATGTTTGGCTTTACACTTGGCTTAGTAGTTTTTGGTTTAAAAATATCTGACGAAGTTTTTGGTTTTATAATTATTTCATCATTTTGCATACTAACCGGTATTTTAATATATTCTCCTTCCCTTAATGGAACATGAATTCCTTGATTAGCATATTCAATATCGCCAACAGAAATTAAATAAATTTTCGATATATCCTGAAATGTTTCATCTCTTGTAGCAACATGAAAAAAGTAATCGAAATTTTTGTTAGTAATTGATCTTGATATTTGAACTTCTCGACTATTTACAGGAATTTTGAGTATTTGACCCAAACCAATTCCATTTTTTGAACCAGGGTTTTCGAAAATAATATCTTCAATAGGTATTTCATAAGCTTTTGAAAGTGAATAAAGAGTATTTCCTTTTTTCACTTCATGCATATAATATGACTTGCCATTGATAAATTTTACAATTTCTGATTTTATAAGGGGATTATTATTTTGTACTTGTGCAAACAAAATTGTGTTTGAGCAAATAATTATTGCAAAAACACCTAAAACTCTTTTGATTAAAGAAATGCACATAATTGTTTCTATGATGAAAGAAAAAAAATCAAAATCAAAAATAACAAAATTTCTGTTATGGAAACGAAATTATTCCATTAAAATTACTTTACTAACTCAACAAATTTATCAATATATATTCCCGGTTTCTATTATTACAACAATCAATAAAAAATTACAATTAATTACCATCAATTCCACCAAGAAATCTATTCCCATTCAATTGTTGCGGGAGGTTTTGAGCTGATATCATAAACAACTCTGTTAACTCCTTTTACCTTATTAATAATATCGCTTGAGATTTTTGCAAGAAATTTATATGGCAATTGCGACCAATCTGCTGTCATGCCATCGGTTGATCCAACAGCACGTAATGCAACAACACTTTCATAAGTTCTTTCGTCACCCATTACACCCACTGAATTAACTGGCAAAAGAATTGCAGCAGCCTGCCATATTTTATGATAAAGGTCATGCTTTTTTAATCCTTCAATATAAATATTATCAACTTCTTGCAATATCCTGATTTTTTCATTTGTTACTTCTCCGAGTATTCTAATACCCAATCCTGGTCCGGGAAACGGATGCCTGTTTAAAATATCAGGTGACATTCCAAGAGCATGACCAATTTTCCTAACCTCATCTTTAAAAAGTGTATTTAATGGCTCCACAATCTTAAGTTTCATGTAATCGGGTAAACCGCCAACATTATGATGAGATTTTATCATCGCTGAGGGACCTTTTACAGAAATAGATTCGATAACATCGGGATAAATTGTACCCTGCGCAAGCCACACAACATCTTTAATTTTATTAGCTTCATCATCAAAAACTTCTATAAAAGCATTCCCAATTATTTTGCGTTTTTTCTCAGGATCAGAAGCACCTTTTAAATTATTGATAAAAAGGTCTTTTGCATCAACACCTTTAATATTTAATCCCATGTGTTGATATTGGTCGAGAACTGATTCAAATTCATATTTTCGTAACAATCCGTTATCAACAAAAATGCAATGCAGATTTTCACCAATTGCTTTGTGCAAAAGAACTGCTGCAACAGAAGAATCAACACCACCCGAAAGTCCAAGAATTACTTTATCGTTTTTAAGCTTTTTTTTAAGCTCGGAAATTGTAGTTTCTATGAAAGATGAAGGAGTCCATTCTCCTTTGCATCCGCAAATATCATAAACAAAATTCCTAAGCAAAATTTTACCTTCAGAAGTGTGATAAACTTCAGGATGGAACTGAATACCGTAAGTTTTCTCATTTTTGATGTGAAAAGCTGCAAATTTAACATCAGAAGTTCCAGCAATAACTTCATATTCTTCAGGTGCGCTTAAAATTGTATCGCCATGCGACATCCAAACCTGAGTGCCTTCACTTAATCCCTTAGTTAATTCGTTTTTCGAATTTATTTTTGAAAGATTTGCCCTGCCATATTCACGAATTTTTGATGGAAGCACTTCTCCGCCATTTTGTTGAACGATATATTGGGCACCATAACATACTCCAAGAAGAGGGTAATTTTTTCTAAAATTTGAAAGATCAATTTGAGGTGCATTTTCATCACTTACCGAAAACGGACTACCTGATAAAATTATGCCTTTAATATCTTCAGTAATTTTAGGTATTTTATTATACGGATGTATTTCGCAATAAACATTTAGTTCTCTTACTCTGCGTGCAATAAGCTGTGTATATTGAGAGCCAAAATCTAAAATTAATATTGTTTCTTCCATTTTACAAAGATATTGAATTTTGTTAATTAACTTTAAATTGATTTTTAAGATATTAATCTGGATGAAAATAATTAAATAGGTAGGAAGACAATATTTATACAAATTCTATTTCTTAAACTGCCATCATTTTTCTACTTTTGCTTTAATTTTAATTTTAATCATTAAATGGAATTTGTTAGTCCTTCGGTTTTGTTTGCTTTGTTTGCAGTTAGTATTCCTGTAATTATTCATCTGTTTAATTTTAGGAAGTACAAGAAGGTGTATTTTACAAATGTCAGGTTTATAAAAGAAATAAAACAGGAGACTAAAAAGCGGTCACAGTTAAAGCATCTTATTGTTCTTTTATTGAGAATACTTGCAATTATTGCTCTTGTTTTTGCATTTGCCCGTCCTTTTATTCCTCTTTCAAATTCAATTGTTAAACAGGATAAAGCAAATGCTGTAAGTATTTATATTGATAATTCGTTTAGCATGGAAGCCAGGTCAGGAGAGGGTTATCTTATTGATGATGCAAAAAATAAAGCTTCTGTTATTGCTAATACTTATCGCTCATCTGATGTTTTTCAATTACTTACAAATGATTTGGAAGCAAAACATCAGCGTTTTGTTAATCGAGATGAATTTTTGGGATTACTGAAAGAAGTTGATTTGTCTCCTTCTGTAAAAGATATTTCAAGTATTATTAAATTTCAAAATGATCTTTTATCAGAAAATGAATCGGGGAATAAAATATCTTACATTATTTCAGATTTACAAAAATCTACTTCAAACTTCAATCAAATAGTTGAGAATACAAATATTGTAAATTACATTATCCCTGTTCTTTCGAATAATCAAGGAAATGTTTTTATTGATAGTTGTTGGTTTAACTCTCCAATTATTCAGTTAAATCAAACATCTGAATTGATGGTGAGAATAAAAAATGTTTCGAATGTTGATTATGAAAAAATTCCATTAAAATTAAAAATTAATGATAATCAAAAAGCACTTGCCAGCATCGATATTTTAGCAAATTCAGAATCAAATATTAGTTTGTCTTTTACAAATTATGAAGCTGGAATTAAAAATGCAGTTTTAGAAATAACTGATTATCCTGTTATTTATGATGATAAATTTTATTTCTCATTCGACGTAATGGTTTTTGTACCTGTTTTATGCATCAATTCGAATAAAGAAAATATTTATTTAAATTCTTTATTTAAAAATGATTCTGCTTTTGTATTTGAAAATGTTGGTGTTAAAAATCTCGATTACTCTTTATTAAGAAATTATAAGTTAATTATTTTAAATGAATTGGATGAAATATCTTCGGGACTTAGTCGTGAGTTAAAACAATTTATTTCAAAAGGTGGTTCAATATTGATTATTCCTTCTTTTGAGCCCGATTTTATTTCATATAAAAATTTTCTGACTTCAATAAGATCTAACTATTTTATTGAAAAAGAAATATTAAATATTAAAGTTGATATGTTGAATACTGATCATGAAATTTTTAATAATGTATTTGAAGAAATTCCTGAAAACATTGATCTTCCTGTTTTGCAGCAACAATTTAAAATCAGCAAACTAAGCAAAACAATTTCCGAATCAGTAATGAGCACTCAGAATGGAAATACATTTTTTGAAGCCGGGAGATTTGAAAAAGGTAAAATATATTTGTTGTCAGTTCCATTAAATCCTGCCTTTAGTAATTTTCAAAAACATGCACTTTTTGTTCCTGTTTTATACAAAATTGCTTTGCTAAGTAAAAGCGAAAATAAATTGTATTTTACTATTGGTGATGCAGAAAATATTTTTCTTAAGAAAGCAAAGTTGAGCGGAGAAAATGTTTATAGAATTAAAAAAACAGATTCGGATTTTGAAATAATTCCCGGACAAAGAAATGTTAATTCAAATGTAATTTTAGATTTATCCCAGCTAATTAATGAAGCAGGAAATTATATAGTTGTAAATAACGGCAATAAAATCAGTGGTGTTTCCTTTAATTATGACAGACGAGAATCAATACTCGAAAATTTCCTTCCCGCTAAGGTAAAAAAATTGTTAAAAACGAATGGTCTTAACAGTTTTATTTTGATTGAGTTGGGTGATAAAAATCTTGAGCAAGTGCTAAATGAAATTGAAAGAGGAGTGCAACTTTGGAAGTATTTTATTATTTTAGCGCTGATTTTATTAGCAGGAGAAGTTATAATTTTGAGATTTTGGAAGTAAGTAGAATTTGTGAATATTAATACTTGAAATAAACGGGATAGCGAAATTTTGATGTACAAATGAATGATTATAATGAAATTAGAAATTAGAAATTTGGTCTTTTTCCAAATTTCTAATTTCAAGTTTCAAATTTTAAAATACAAATAATTTTAGATATATTAACGGCAAGAATATAAATAGATTAATGGACGAGAAATTACCAAGGAAAGATGATGAATTAGCAAATCAGGAGCAGGAAAAAACTTCTGAAGATTTTAAAACCATATATATCTCAGGAATGTATGAAAACTGGTTTTTGGATTATGCATCCTATGTAATTCTTGAAAGAGCTGTACCAGATGTTGATGACGGGCTTAAACCTGTTCATCGAAGGATACTTCATGCAATGAAAGACCTCGATGACGGCAGATTTAGTAAAGTTGCTAATATTATTGGTCATACAATGAAATATCATCCACATGGTGATGCATCAATTGGAGATGCCCTTGTTCAGCTTGGTCAAAAAGACTTGCTTGTCGAGACTCAGGGAAACTGGGGTAATGTTGCAACCGGAGACAGAGCTGCTGCTCCAAGATATATTGAGGCACGTTTATCTAAATTTGCTAATCAAGTTCTTTTTAATCCAAAAACTACAGAGTGGAAATCATCTTACGATGGAAGAAACAAAGAACCAATTGCTTTGCCGGTAAAATTCCCATTGTTACTTACTCAAGGTGTTGAAGGTATTGCAGTTGGACTGGCTTCGAAAATATTACCACATAATTTTAATGAACTTATTGATGCTTCAATAAAAATATTGCAGGGAAAAGAATTTGAAATTTATCCTGATTTTCAGAATGGTGGGTTTGCAGATTTTTCGAAATATAATAAAGGTCTGCGTGGTGGAAAAGTAAGGCTTAGAGCAAAAATATTACAACAAGATAAAAAGACTCTTGTTATTAATGAAATACCTTTTGGAACAACAACTTTAAGTTTGATAGATTCCATTATTTCGGCAAATGATAAAGGCAAAATAAAGATTAGAAAAATTGATGATAATACAGCGGCAAATGTCGAAATATTAATCCATCTTTCACCTGGTGTTTCTCCTGATCAAACAATTGATGCGCTTTATGCGTTTACAAATTGTGAAATCCCGATTTCGCCAAATTCTTGTATTATTCAGGAAGGTACTCCGAAATTTCTTGAGGTTGATAATATTTTAAAAATTTCTACTGATAACACAGTTTCTTTACTAAAAAAAGAATTAGAAATTCGACTTACAGAATTACAAGAACAATGGCATTTTTCTTCTTTAGAGAAAATATTTATTGAAGAAAGAATTTACCGCGATATTGAAAAATGTACAACTTTCGAATCAATAATTAGGACAATTGATAAAGGACTCGATCCGTTCAAAAAGAAGCTGTTAAGAGAAATTACCAGGGACGATATTATCCGCTTGACGGAAATAAAAATTAAAAGAATTTCGAAACATAACTCCTTTAAAGCCGACGAAATTATTAAAGGAATTGAGGGTGAAATGGAAGAAGTGAAAAATCATCTTGAACATTTGATTGATTATGCAATTACCTATTTCAGACAAATAAAGAAAAAATATGGAAAAGGTCGTGAAAGAAAGACCGAAATCAGAAGTTTTGATACTATTCAGGCTTCTATGGTTGCAGCTGCTTCTCAGAAACTTTATGTAAATATTGAAGAAGGATTTGCCGGCACTTCACTCAAAAAAGATAAGTTTGTCTGCGATTGCTCTGATATTGATGATATAATTGTATTTCGACAAGATGGTACATATATAGTTACAAAAGTTTCACCAAAAACTTTTATTGGCGAAAATGTAATTCACATTGATATCTTTAATAAAAATAACGATCGTACAATTTATAATATGATTTATCGCGATGGTAGAAGAGGGAATACTTATGTAAAACGTTGTTCGGTTACTTCTATTACTCGTGATAAAGAATATAACCTTACGATTGGATCGGATGGTACAAAAGTTATTTATTTTACTACGAATCCGAATGGAGAAGCGGAAGTTATAAAAGTGTATTTGAGGCCAAAACCCAGATTAAAAAAGTTAAATTTTGAATTTGATTTTACTGATCTTGCCATTAAAGGGCGTAATTCGAAAGGAAATATTATTACCCGTCATTCGGTTAAAAATATTGTTAAGAAAGAAGAAGGAGTTTCCACACTTGGCGCAATAGATATTTGGTATGATGACATTGTGAAAAGATTAAATACTGATGAACGTGGTAAATATATAGGAGCTTTTAAAAGTAATGAGAAGATACTGACTATAATGGGATCAGGTACTTTTAAACTTTCTGGCTTTGATCTTGCAACTCATTTCGAGGAAGATATGATTCGTATTGAAAAATATAATCCTAAAACAATTATCTCGAGTGTTTATCTTGACGGGAAACTGAAAAAATACTATCTGAAAAGGTTTTCTGTTGAACAAGAACATAATGGAAATAAATTATATGATTTTATTGGAGAGCAATCCTCTAATAAATTGATTGCATTTAGTTTTGATCATTTGCCGCAAATTAAAGTGGAGTTTGATAATTCGGAAAGAAAAAAACCTCTGGAAAATGAAATAATTAATGTAAATGAATTCATTGCTGTTAAAGGATTTAAAGCAAAAGGTAAGCGTGTTTCTATGAATGAAATTAAAAAAATAAAACTTATTGATCCCCTACCTTACAAAGAGGAAGAAAAAATTGATGAAGCAGATGTGAGTAAAGAGAAAAATGAAGAAATTATTGTTGAAGAAATTTCTCAGGGTAAAAAAACTAAAAAAGAAAAAGTATCCAAAGAAATAAAAGAAGAAATATCAGAAAAACCAACTAAAGTCGAAAAGGAACCGGATGAAGATGATTCTCAAATGTCTCTTTTTTGATTTATTTGGAATGGATTTTGCTTATTATTTCTGCAATAACTTAAAATTGCATAATTACTTTTTGCATTTATGAAATATCAAAAAACATTTTTTTTTATAATAATTATATTAGTTTCTCAGCTTTTGTTTTCCTGTTTTCCTGAAAAAAAAATTGCTAAAGAATTTCTGAAAAAGAAAGATTACGGCTCAATTCTTGTTTTGTCGCCGAAAATTCTTTACATGAGTAATCTTAAAATTGACGAAATTGATAATGCTGAAAATCTGGATCAATATGTTCTGGATTCATTGCTATACTATAATAGTAAGTATTTACAATATATCTCTGATTCTGTTTTTGTTGAAAATTATATTAATAATATGTTGAAAGAATTTCAAAATTTGGGATTTGAAACATATACTGAAGAATACTTTGATGTTTTTCTTTCATTACAAACGCCTTCTTATATTTTAAATATTTCGCAACTCGAACTCGAAGAATATATACAAGATATAACCGATGAAGATTATTTTAATGGTTTTTCATACCATATCAATAAGAATGTTAACACTGTTGGCATTTACTCATGGCTTGAACTTTCAAAAGTAAATTCCTCTGAAGACAGAAAAGAAGTTTTATTTGCTGATTATGAAGTTTCTGATGAACTAAGTGGCTATTTTCGTGAATCATTTTTATCCTCAGAGGTAAAATATGAATATATTATTGATTCGCTAAGTGTAATGGATATTTATGAGCATAGCTCTTATTTAGGTCGTTTATACGCACAATATCTTTTTGATTATTTGATGAATAAAGAGATTGAAAAACAATATAATGTTCAATCAACGCCACCAATGTATTTTCATTTCGATAGAATAAAAAATAAACTTTATACTGTTGAAAAAAGTAAATTTACTATTATTGAATAAATGCTTAAATGATAAAATGCTTAAATGATTAAATAATTTCAAACAAATTTCAATAAAAAAAATTATGGAAACAGACATTTACGACAAAAAAGTAGAAGTGCCTTTTGAAACAATGAAAGTTATTAATGAAACCCGAAAGTGGACTCTTTTCATTTCAATAATAGGTTTTATTGGAATAGGTTTTATAGTTTTAATAGGGTTGCTTTTTGGCTCTTTAACTCCATTTTTATCAGGACATGGCTTGTCTCAAGGACTTCCAACAGTTCTAATTGCTTTTATTTATCTTGTTATTGCGGTTGTTTATTTTTTCCCTGTTTATTTTTTGTACAAGTTTTCTGTTTTTGCAAAAAGAGCTTTCCACTCCTTAGAATCAGGTGATTTACATCTTGCTATAAAAAACCTCCGAACACATTACCAAATTATTGGAGTGCTTTTAATTGTTTTTATTGGATTGTATGTTATTATTGGAGTAGGTGCATTATTATTAGTAATTTTTACAAAATTTTAGTAAATGGCAAATATCAGAGAAGTAAAATATAAAAAAGTATTATTTGGCAACTTGCCGTATAATTCAGATTTGTTAAAAGAAATTACTTCTTTTTCTAAAAAGAATAATATTCGTCTAGGAAAAATCGAAGCTATTGGAGCATTAAAAAAAGCAAATATCGGGTTTTTTGATCAAAGTAAGAAAAAGTATTGCTCCAATGAGTTTGATAAAGCATTTGAGATTATAAATCTTACCGGAAATATTTCAATAAAAGATGGTGAGCCTTTTATTCATGCTCATATTACTCTTGCTGATGAAAACGGAAAAGCATTCGGTGGTCATCTTCTCGAAGGAAACATTGTCTTTGCTTGCGAATTAATAATTCATGTTTTTGATGGTGATGATTTTGTAAGAAAACCGGATAAAGATACCGGTGTATTTTTATGGGAATAGTAATTTAAAATTTTATTCTCTCACCTTTGTCTTGCATAAGGAGTAGATTTCTGATCAGATAATATATTTCTTTTAAATTTCAAATATCCGGTAATTGCTACCATGGCAGCATTATCAGTAGTGTATTCAAATTTTGGAATAAATACTTTCCAGTTAAGTTTTTCCTGATTTTCTTTGAGTTTCTTCCGTAGTACTGAGTTAGCAGAAACTCCTCCTGCAATCGCAATTTGTTTAATATTTTGTTCTCTTGAAGCTCGTTGCAATTTTTTCAATAAAACATTAACAATTGCTTCTTCGATTGAAGCACAAAGGTCGTTTTTGTTTTCTTCAATAAAATTTTTGTTTTGCTTTAAATTATCGCGAATAAAATAAAGGAAAGAAGTTTTTAGCCCACTGAAACTATAGTTGAGTCCTTGGACTTTTGGCTCAGGAAAACTATAAGCATTTGGATTACCTAATTTAGCGAATTTATCAATTTCCGGACCACCGGGGTAGGGAAGACCCATAATTTTTGCTGATTTATCAAAAGCTTCACCTGCGGCATCATCAATAGTTTTTCCGATTATCTCCATATCAAAAAAATCTTTAACTAAAACTATTTGACTGTGCCCACCCGAAACTGTTAAACATAAAAACGGAAATCCAGGAATATCATTAGTTCCGGTAGTAATAAAATGTGATAAAATATGAGCTTGAAGATGATCTACATCTATCAAAGGAATATTTAATCCAAGAGCAAATGACTTAGCAAAAGAAGTACCAACCAAAAGCGAACCTAAAAGTCCAGGACCTCTTGTATATGCTATCGCATTAAGCTGTTTTTTATTTATCTTTGCTTTTTTAAGTGCGGTTTCTATAACGGGAATAATGTTTTGCTGATGAGCTCTCGAGGCCAATTCGGGTACAACTCCTCCAAAGTTTTTGTGAACATCCTGGTTTGCAATAATGTTAGAAAGAATATTTGTATCTTTGATTACGGCTGCTGATGTGTCGTCACAAGAAGATTCAATGCCCAAAATATAAGTGCTCATGCTAAATGAATAAGAAATTTTTGTAAAGGCAAAGTTATCAAAAAAAAGATTATTAAAATATTGATTTATTTTATTGTTGTCGTAATTACTGTGACTGCAATTTTGTATAGTATTTTTAGAAGCCCTCTTGTTCAAACTTATTTTGCAAGAAAAGCTGCTACGTATCTCTCTGAAGAATTAAAAGCAGATATTACAATTGGTGGTTTTAATATTAATTTCTTCCTTTATTTTATTATCGATGATATTTCTGTTAAAAATCATGAGGGAGATATTATACTTAAAGCAGATAAAATTTTATTGAATATCGATAAAATTGATATTAAAAATAAATTTTTAATGATTAAAGAAGTCGAATTTCAAAAATCGAATTTTAATTTGATAAAATACGAAAATGATTCGGTATTTAATATTCAATTCTTGACAGATTATTTTAAATCATCAAAAAATCAAAATAACGATTCAATTAATGACGGAAAACGGCATTGGGCAATAAATTGCACAGCAATTAAACTAAGCAATACACAGTTTAAATATTTTGATTTTAATAAGATAAAGAAGGAAAAAGGTGTTGATTTTAGTCATATTGATATTTCTTCTATAAATATGGATTTGAATGAAATCAATTATTATGAAGGAACTCTTTATTGTAGGATTAATAATATATCATTTAAAGAATCAAGTGGTTTTGTTGTTGAAAAATTTAAAGGAAATTTCAGAATATCTAAAGATAATATTGCTATAGATCATTTGCATTTTATGACGCCAAACTCAGAAATTTCTATGAATTTAAAATTTCTATTCTACGATTTTTTAGATTTTAATGATTTTATTAGAAAGGTGAGAATTGAATCAACAATAGGATATTCAAAACTTGATCTTTATGATATTGGGTATTTTGCTCCTATTTTATTTGAAATGCCAAATAAACTAAGCCTTTCGGGAAAAGTTGATGGAACGGTAAATGATTTTGTTGCAAGAAATTTTAAGTTTTCTTTTGGAGAATCTACAAATTTTGTTGGTGATATTTCAATGAAAGGCTTGCCATATTTTGATAAAACTCTTATCAATTTCAAGATAAAAGATTTTTATACAAATATTTTAGAACTCAGTAGATTTGCACTTCCCGGCGAAGATAAATTTTTAAAACTTCCGAAAATGTTTTCGGTTTTGGGCGATGTAAATATTAACGGAACTTTCAATGGATATGTTAAAAACTTTCAAACAAAGGTTGAAATTAATACAAGTATTGGCCTTGTTTCAACTGATCTTGCTTTAAGCACAAATCTTAATACAAGTACTTATCAGGGAACAGTTGCCGGAAAGTTTAATATCGGAAAATTTTTAAATGTTCCTGAATATCTTGGTAAAATGAATTTCAATTCTCAGTTTAACGGCTCAGGACTTACAGCCGAATCTGCTATTGTAGAATTGAATGGAACTGTTGATTCTCTTGATTTTAGAGGAAATAATTACAATAAAATTGATATTAAGGGATTATTAGAAAACGAAAAGTTTAGCGGATTACTTGAAGTTGAAGATGATAATATTGGTTTAACTTTTGATGGAACTATTGATTTTAATCAGGATGTTCCGGTATTCGACTTCTATTCGGAAATAAAGGATGCCAACCTATATAATTTGCGGCTTTTTGATAGAAATCCTGAAATGCTTCTATCAACAAATATGAATATTAATTTCAAAGGAGCTCATCTTGATGAACTTGAAGGTTCTGTTTCCTTAGATAGTACAAAATATTCGGAAGCAGGAATTAATTATTTCATGAAAAACTTAAGTGTTACTACTGTTAAAGATTCCGCTTTATCAAAATCAATTGAGTTGAATTCAGATTTTATTGATTCCAAAATTTATGGCGAATTTATGTTTACCTCATTATATCAATCTTTTTGTCAATTTATATCAAAATATATGAGTGTAATTGAGCTTTCCTCATATGATGAAATGGATTCTATTTCTAATCAAAAGATCAATTTTGATGTAAATCTGAAGAACACTATTCAGTTAAGTAAAATATTTTTTCCTAATTTATGGGTTTCACCCAATACTGTTTTTTCAGGAAATTTTGCTTCAGAAAGAAATCTTATTGAGTTAAATGGATATTCTCCTTTAATAGTATTTAACGGAATTAAATTTAATGAGTGGACATTAAATGGGACTAATAATAAGGAGAAAATCCTGTTAACTACAAGTAGCGAAAGTATTACCCTTAGAGAACCAAGCGAAAAAGATACTCTAGGTCTTGGGATCAAAAATCTTGTTCTTACTTCAAATATTAAAAATGATAGTTTGATTTTTAATTTTAATTGGAATGATAAATTTACTGATAGTCGGAATATTGGTAACATTGATGGCTATCTTGCTCTGGAAAACTCTCAAAAATTTGATTCGAAAATTACTGAGGCTGAAATAAAAATCAATAAACTGGATTGGAATATAAATAAAAACAACTTATTTTGTATTGATACTACTTCAATACAAATAAATGATTTTGAAATATTTAGTGACAAACAGTATTTTAAATTACAAGGAAAAATATCTGAATATCCCTCAGATTCAATTACAATTGAACTGAAAGATTGGGAATTTTCGAATTTTGATCCATTAATTAAAAATTCAAAACTTGATTTTGATGGAATTTTTAATGGAGGAATAAACCTATTTGATGTTTATGGATCGCCATATTTCTTTTTGAATTTAAATGTAAAGGATTTGTATTTTAATGAAGAAAAGCTTGGAGATGCAGTTTTAGAATCAAATTGGGATAGCCAAAACAAGTCTATTTATTCGAATGCCGAAATTGTTAATGTTGGAAATGTTGAAAGTAGTAAGATTCTTGTTCTTGAAGGGAATTATTATCCTAATAGTGATTCAACTAATTTTGATTATGATATTTCCTTAAGCAATTTTCATATTAAAGCATTAACACCTTTTGTATCAGGATTTATATCAAAACTTAAAGGAATTGCTTCGGGTAATTTAAAACTAAACAGCATCAAAGGCAAACCAAATATAACTGGTAACGTGCAATTAATGCGTTCTGAGGCTAAAATTGATTTTATTAATGTTTCTTATTCTTTTGCTCATCAGATTGATTTTGTTGAAAACGAAATTGTTTTTGAAAATGTGATTCTTTATGATTCGTTGGGTAATCAGGCGGTTGCAAATGGGAAAATAACTCATAAAAATCTAAATGACTTCTTTGTGAATATCGAAATTTCACCCCAAAAATTATCATGTTTAAATACCACTTCATATCATAATAATCTCTTTTATGGTAGTGCTAGTGCAAGTGGAAATGTTTTTATTTCTGGACCATTTAATAATATTGTATTGGATATTGCGGCTGCAACAGATAAAGGAACAAAGGTTTATATTCCAATTAGTTATGATGTGGATGTTGCAGAAAATGATTATATAATTTTTGTAAATTCTTCTGATACTACCGAGGAAGCTCCTACCTATGATGTTGATATGGGAGGTTTTGAACTTAATCTTGAAATTACTGCTACCCCTGATGCTGAGATCGAATTATACTTGCCATTTCAATTGGGAAGAATACAGGGAGCTGGTGATGGAGATTTAAAATTATCAATTACTCCACAAGGTGATTTTCTTATGAATGGTGATTATTCTATTCGTGAAGGAACATTTTTCTTTACTATGCAAAATCTGATAAACAGGAATTTTGAAATTATGGAGGGTAGTGAAATTTCATGGACAGGTAGCCCTTACGATGCAAATATTAACCTTAGAGCTCTTTATAAAGTAAAGACTACAATTGATGGACTCGGTCTTGTATTAGATTCTACTTCAGGATCAGGAAAGAGAATTAATGTTGATTGTATTCTTGAACTAAGAAATCAATTATTCGATCCGGATATACATTTTAGTATTCAATTGCCAAATACTGATGAAGAAACGCAACAAGCTGTTTATTCCATACTTGACACAACAAACGAAGTTCAGATGAATCAGCAAATGATTTCCCTCTTACTTCTTGGAAGTTTTAGTTATAATACTTCTACTACAGCATCTATAGGTGCTTCTTCCGTTAATCTTATTTCGAATCAGTTAAGTAATTGGTTATCACAAATAAGTCAGGATTTCGATATCGGAATACATTATCGAATGGGTGATCAGGTATCAGAAGAAGAACTTGAAGTAGCATTATCAACACAGTTATTTAACGACAGAGTTTTGATTGATGGAAATTTTGGAGTGGTTGGAAATGAGAAAACATCAAGTACAAGTAATATTGTAGGTGATGTGAATGTTGAAGTAAAGCTAACTGAAGATGGCAGATTTCGTGTAAAAGCTTTTAATCGATCTAATATTAATTCAATTTATGATATTAATGCTTTTGATGACAGATCGTCTTATACACAAGGCGTAGGCGTTTTTTACAGAAAGGAATTTGATTCTTTTGGTGACCTTTTCCGTAGAAAAGAAAAAAGATAAAAAGAAAGACTGATTAATTATTATTAAAGCAAGGAATTAAGTTCAATGAGAAATATTTATTTTAAATTTGTATATTGATAATTCTTAAAATTCAAAATGAGTTTTACTGTTTATAAATCCTCTGCCGGTTCTGGCAAAACTTTCACACTTGTTAAAGAGTATCTTAAAATTATTCTTAACAATCCTTATTCTTTTAGAAATATTCTTGCAATTACTTTCACAAATAAAGCAGCTAATGAAATGAAGGAGAGGATTCTTGAATATTTGAAAGAACTCTCTATTGTTGATAAAAAGGAAAACTCAAAAGCTATTGAGGCTTTGATGCCCGAAATTATTGAGTTTACCGGACTTGATGAAAATGCCCTTGCCGAGAGGGCTGAGAATGTTCTTGGAATTTTGCTCCACAATTATTCTGATTTTTCTATCAGCACAATCGACAGTTTTATTCATAAAATCATCAGGACTTTTGCTTACGATCTACACCTTTCGGTGAATTTTGATGTAGAGCTCGACACAGAAAAACTTATCACTAAAGCAGTTGATATTTTAATCAGTAATGTTGGAAATGATGAGAAACTTACTGAGATATTACTGAAATTCATTGAGTTTAAAACCAAGTCAGAAACCACTTGGCATATTGAAAAAGACCTTGGCAATTTTGCAAAATCCCTATTAAATGAAGATGGTCAGATCTATATTTCAAAATTGAGGGAATTATCTTTCGATGATTTTAAAAATATTAGAAACAAAATTTCTGTTTTTATTAGAAAATTCGAAAATGCTTTGTCGGGATGCGGAAAAGAAGCTGTTGATTTATTTGAGGATAATGGCATACAGATAAGTAGTTTTTATCATGGGAATAGTGGGATTGGTAATTATTTATTGAAAATTGCAAATTCGAATTTTAGTAAACTCGAACCTAATATTTATGTCCGGTCAACTATTGACAACGACAAATGGTGTGCAGGCAAAACAGATGAAATCCAGAGTACAGCCATCAACAATATTAAATTTCAATTAACAGAAATATTTCATAAAATTGAAAAAATTATTTCTGATGATTATAAAAAATACAGTGTTTATAAACTGATAAACAAGAAGATATATCCAATTGCTGTTTTAATTGAAATCGAAAAAATCTTTGATGCAATTCGTGTTGAAAACAATCAGGTTCACATTTCTGAATTTAACAAAAGAATTGCTGAGATTGTACTGAACGAACCAATCCCTTTTATCTACGAGAGAATGGGGGAGAAGTACAAGTATTTTTTTATTGATGAATTTCAGGATACCTCGATTTTACAATGGAATAATTTATTGCCATTAATTGATAATTCGCTTTCTGAGGGTAATTTTAATATGATTGTTGGTGATGGTAAACAAGCAATTTATCGTTGGCGAAATGGAGAAGTTGAGCAGTTTGATAAATTACCGGAAATTTTCGATAAATCATTATTGCCTTTAGCTGATGAAAGAGAGAATAATCTAATTAATAATTACAGACCTGAGAAGCTGAAAAGAAATTTTCGTTCTAAACCCGGAATTATTGATTTTAATAATCAGTTCTTTGAGATTTCTGCCGGACTGCTTACAGAGAAATATCAATCAATTTACAAAGATGTAAAGCAGGAGTTTGATAAAGAAAAAACTGGCGGATACATTAATATTTTTTTTATTGATGACAAGGACAAAGAAAAATATAATGAACAAAATTTTATTAAAATAAAAGAAACGATTTTGGAGCTGGAAGACCAGGGCTTTTCAAAAGGTGATATTGCTATTTTAAGTCGCGATAACAAACGGGCAAGCAAAATCGCCCGATATCTACTTGAACAAAATATTGATGTGATTTCTTTTGAATCCTTGCTTTTGAGTAGTTCGCCGGAGTTAAATCTGATAATTTCTATTCTAAATTTTCTGAACAGCCCTAACGAAAAACTTTATAAAGCAGAGATACTTATTTACCTATACGGTAAAGGACTGATAAAAGGTACGGAAATTAACGAGTTCTTATCGGAATTAGATAATAAGACTGTAAAAATTGATCTTTTTAACCAAGGGAGAATATTGTCTTTTACAGAATTGTTAAGGGAAAATGGTTTTGATCTTAAATCTTCAAAACTAAATAATTTACCTTTGTACGATCTTTGCGAGGAGCTTATAAGAATTTTTGAACTAAACAAAAATGTTAACCCATACATTCAATTTTTCTTAGATTATGTTTTTAAATTCAATAACGAAAAAGCTTCAAATGTTAATGATTTTCTTGCCAGTTGGGAAGATGAAAAAAACAAACTTTCGATAAGTGTTCCATCAGGAATCAATGCTGTAAACATAATGACCATTCATAAAGCAAAAGGGCTGGAGTTTCCGGTTGTAATTTTTCCGTTTGCCGATCAGAGATTACAAGTAACTAAAAATGAAATTTGGGTTGACTTTGATGATCAGGATATACCCGAGCTAAAAGCTGCTTTGCTTGATACAAAAAGTTTGAAAAATACAGCTTACATTTCGCAATATAATGAAGAAATGGCAAAATCATTTCTTGATATTATCAATCTTTTATATGTGGTGATGACAAGACCTATCGAGCGTTTGTATATTCTATCCCCTGCAATAAAAAAGCCACCCAAGGAAATAAAATGTGTTCAGGATATTTTTCATAATTTCCTTAGCGAGAAATCCCTTTGGGAAGCAAATACAGAAGAATACTCTTTTGGGAAAACCGAAAATTATATTAAAAAAGAAAAAAAGAACACAGATAATATTTATAAATTAAATTCATTTATTTCGAATCCCTGGCGTGATAGAGTGCTGATAAGTACCGGTGCTCCTGAAATTTGGGATGTTGATGATCCGGTTGGAAAGAGTGAGAGAGGTAATCTTATTCACTCTATTTTGGCA
>CAYOKJ010000025.1:0-28846 GCA_964404485.1 uncultured Bacteroidales bacterium
ACTTTTTTTTACTACAAAGTTTTATTTTACTAAAGTTGATTTTTATTAATTTTGAATAAAATTTTATCAAAATGAATATTGGCAATCCTATAATTGAACTCGAAAAAATTGATTCAACAAATAAGTATGTTTTAAGACTACTTGACGAAAATAAAAGATTTGATGAAGGTACTGTAATTGCTGCTGATTTTCAGTATGCAGGAAAGGGACAGGATAAAAATCAATGGGAAAGTGAAGCCGGAAAAAATCTTACTTTGAGTATTATTCTTCAACCAATCTTCATGAAAATTGAAAAACAATTCATGTTAAATAAAATTATTGCTTTATCTGTTTTTAGCTTTATTAACTCTTTTGGAATAAAAAACACTTCGATAAAATGGCCTAACGATATTTACATTGGAAACAAAAAAGTTGCAGGAATTCTTATAAATAATACTATACAAGGCAATTTATATGATTACTGTGTTGCAGGATTGGGAATAAATATTAATCAGGAAAAATTTATCAGTAATGCTCCAAATCCTATTTCAATAAAACAAATTAGTGGGAAAGAATACAACATAAATGAATGTTTGAATACATTATGCTCAATAACCCAGGAATGGTATAATAATTTGAAAAACGAAAAAACCAATATAATTAATACAGCTTATATCGAAGCACTTTTTCAATACAATAAATATTGCAAATATATTATAAGAGGAAAATCAGTGAAAGCAAAAATTACTGGGATTTCAGAATATGGAAGACTAATTCTTCAAACAAAAGAAAACGAAACATACTCTTGTGATTTTAAGGAAATAGAATTTGTTATTTAAGGATTGAGGATTCTTTTCTAAGCTATGATTGTACGGCGAAATGCTTCTTGATACTGGATATTGGTTGTTGAGTGTTGAATATTGAATGTTATCGGGTATCAGTTATCGGTTTTTGCTAACTTTATTATAAATTTTTAATACATCATTCTAAATTTTGAATTTTTCCTGTAGTTTTTCAATCATAATGTTAACAAGATTCTGCAATGGCTTTTTTGTCATCATTGCTAACATTGGGTTTAATTCGGCGTTAAAATGCAAACAAACCATAGAACTGTTTTCATTTTTATAATCAACAAAACATAAGAGTTCAAAAGTAAAAAGATTTTTTCCATGAGAAATAATCTTGATCTTTTCAGGAAATATTTTCTCTTTTATTTTCATATTGATATCTGACATTCCTTTAATTGTAAAAGAACAACTATCATTTTCAGATTTCCAATTAACGATCTGCTCAGGCATTAAATCCTGAAAATTATTAAAATCACTTAGAAAAGAAAATAATAATCCGGCAGGAGAATGAATTTCCTTTTTTTCGCTTTTTATATTTACCATACACTTTTCTATTTATAGAAACTCTAAGATTGTTCTGCTAATTGGTTATAGATTTATTTTGATTTGGGTATTGGAGTAATTAATATCAATATTTCCTTATTTCCAATCGCTCAATCCCCCAATCAATTAATCATTTCTCTCCCCATTTTTTAGGGTTATCACGCCATTTTATTAATGAATGAACATCTGCATCGCTCACATATTCATCTTCTACGGCTTTTTTGATAAGAGTTTCGTAATCAGATAAAGTAAATAGAGGCACTTCATATTTTTCGAAATTCTGTTTTGCAATTTCCAGATTATATGAAAATATTGCAATCATTCCCATCACACGGCAACCGGCATCGCGTAAAGCGTCAACTGCATTCAGGCTACTTTTTCCGGTAGAAATAAGATCTTCTATAACAATAACTGACTGTCCTGATTCAACAACTCCTTCGATTTGATTAGACATACCATGTCCTTTTTTCGACGAACGAATATAAACAAAAGGTAAACCAAGTTCCTGAGCTACAAGCGCACCCTGAGCAATTCCTCCTGTAGCAACCCCTGCAATTACATCTGCATCGCCAAATTCTTCGTTGATAACCTCCACATATTTCTGACGAATATAGTTTCTTATCTTTGGATAAGATAATGTAATCCTGTTATCGCAATAGATTGGAGATTTTAATCCTGATGCCCAAATAAAAGGATCGTTATTATTCAATTTAATTGCTTTAATTTGCAGTAATAATTCTGCTACTTTTATTGCAGTTTCTTCATTATTTTTCATGATGCAAATGTATAAAGTTTTTATTTACGATAAGACAGTCATTTTTACAGAAGATGTAAACACAAAAACTTCCGATGAAAATGAACAAATAACTAAGTTTGAATCAATATCAAACTTACTTTCTGATTTTGAGGTTTTTATTTCAAATCCTAAAATTAACAAATTATTTGTTTTTAATAAAAAAGATGTTAATAAAATTTTTGAAGAATTCCTTTCTAATTTTCCGATAATAGAAGCTGCAGGAGGAATAGTAAGAAATCCGGAAAATAAACTTTTATTTATTTACAGATTTGATAAATGGGACCTTCCAAAAGGACATATTGAAAAAGGTGAGACCCCTAAGATAGCTGCCAAACGAGAGGTTGAAGAAGAAACATCAATTCCGGATTTAAAAATAATCAGGCAACTGCCCTACACTTTTCACTCATATATTTTACATGACAAAAGAGTAATAAAAAAAACTTTTTGGTTTGAAATGTTTACAAAATCCGAGCAAACTCCACAACCGCAAATTGAGGAAGATATTACAAAAGCTGAATGGATCCCAGAAAATGAAGTGAAAAATGCACTTCGAAATACTTATTTATCAATAAAGGAACTATTTTACAGAGAACTTTGAATTATAACTTTCCTGACCCCGTAATCATTCTTTCCATTACCTGCCTTTATCAGATATAATCCTTTTCTCCAGTTTTCAACATTAACTTCGGCTTTTGTTTGCCCTTTAGGAAGTTTAATCTCTTTAACTTTTATTCCAAAAATATCAAATATCTCAATTTTACAATTATGAATATCGAATGCCGAACACCGAATTTTGAATTTTGAAGTTGCAGGATTTGGATATACTTCCATTTTTGAATAAAATTGATTTTCATTTACTGAAAGTATAGAATCTTTATGAATTTTAATAAAGCATGAACGAGGATCCTCTGAATAATTATAAACTCCTGCGATATATAAATAGTCCTTTGAATAAATGATATTGTTTCCATCAAGAGAGTTATCTACTAAATATTCTGAAATGATATTACCCGAATAATCTAATGTGTTAATATAACACTGATCAGATGAATTACCAAGTATAAATAACTTTTCTGAAGATTCTTCTTTTGTAAATGACGGAAAATATCTGTTTGAATATTCATCGCAAAACATTATCTGTCCGGTATTATCAATTTTTGTAAAAACAGCTTGCATGTTTTTTTTGTTCATTTTATAGCCTACTGCTCCAAAACAATTATTATTTATCCTTTTTATTTTATGCAAATAAGGATCCATTCCTGTACATGATGAAGTTGAAATTATCTCTCCTTCCAAATTGTACTTTACAATATGTGAGTTAATTGAACTATACGTTTCAACTAATGCAAGAAAGGTACTGTCAGAGCAAGGTGTTATATCTTTAATATCCAAGAATTGCGAAGGAAATTTTCCTATAAAATTTCCTTCAGGGCTAAATTTTTGAATGTAACTATCAATAACTCCGGGGAAAAACGGGTCGTCATTTATAATAATTTCTGTAGCAATTATACTGGAATCTGGCATTTCAATTACTGACCCAAAGAATGATTCGGGGGATGGAGAAACAGCGAGGCATCCAACTGAGTCTCCGGATTGATTTATTTCAAGTAAATAATGGTTGTTAGGAATTAAAATATTACCATTTGATATTTGTGTTATACCGGCATACCAACGTATTTTGGCATCAAGATATTTTTTAAATATTATTTCTCCTTCCTCATTTAATGATACAACATAAATACCACTCTCAATTGTTATGTAAGTACCAACAATAATAAAATTGCCTGAAGATGTTTGTATCATATCTACTACGTACTTCATATTTTCATCAAGCAGTTTTGTAAATCCTGTTGGTTGAGCCTTTATTGATAATAATGGAATCAATAAGATTATTATTAATGCTATTATTCGTTTCATAGTTTTTGTTTTTTAATTTTTAAATTTATTAATTAACAACTACTTTCACACTACCCGAAATTCCATTTTCGGAACGTACTCTTACAAAGTACATCCCTTTCGTCCAAACTTCGGTATTGACCTCTGCTTTTGTTTGCCCCTTAGGAAGTTTAATCTCCTTAACTTTTATTCCAAAAGTATCAAATATTTCAATAATTCCTTTTTGAATATTGAATATCGAACACCGAATTTCGAATGATGATTTGGCTGGGTTGGGATAAACTCTAAGAAGAGCACTTCCGTTTTTTATTTCGTTTATTCCAACGCAATTATAAACCCATGTTAGTTTTTCTACTGACCACTCTGACTCACCGCAGTCGTTATAACTTTGTGCAGAAACAGCTACTTCTCCTTCGTATTGTTGATTCCAAGTTATATGAGCCAAAAGCGAATCCTGCAATATTGTTCCTGCTTCTTCAGGTTCTATTTTCCATTGGTATCCCCATGCACCTTCTGCAGTATTTATTTCATACATACTTGTTGAATCTGTGGTATAACAAAGTGTATCCGGGCCGGAGGCTTGGTTTGGGGTTTGGGGTTGGTATTGGGTGCAGTCTTTTATTTCTAATATCCATGCATCTATATCCGAATATCCATAAAGATCACATTCAACATCAAAAGTTGCACGAGCTGATTGAGCTGCAAGCACGAAATTATAATCGCTTTTCTTTAAAACAGTATGATTACCCCAAAGCCTTTCAGTTCGTTCACCTCCATAGCAATGCTGCCATTCCACTTCACCATTACTATTTAATTTAACTATCCAAATATCGGTATAACCAGGATCAATAGAATGATTACCTGATACATTTCCATCATTCGAACCTGTGTAACCAATTACTATATAGCCATTATCCTTAGTTTGTGTTATATATGTTGGATGTTCTAAACGTGTACCACCGATACATTTTTGCCAAATTATATTTCTATATTTATCTATTTTTACTACCCAAATATCATTAGTATGTTCATCACCGGGGATTCCATGAAAACCACTAACATCCTGATCATTGGAATTGGTTAAAGCAGCAAAAACATACCCATCATTAACCTCAATAATATCAAACCCCAAATCATTATAACTTCCCCCATAACAAAACTGTTTCAGTATGTTACCTTCCATATCTATCTCTACTATCCACACATCTGCTCCATAAGTTCC
Source organism: uncultured Bacteroidales bacterium (assembly GCA_964404485.1). Lineage (GTDB taxonomy): Bacteria > Bacteroidota > Bacteroidia > Bacteroidales > JAIORY01 > JAIORY01. The sequence goes on from CAYOKJ010000025.1 coordinate 5,285, forward strand.
GAGATCAGGGCATTCAATCATCCCGCCTGATTCATAATGACCTCCAATCATTAAAACTGTGGTATCCGAAGTTAATTTTATCTTAATTGCATTATCCTGACCTTGATTGCCGAGAGTTTTTTCCCATTCTATAGTACCTAAAGAGTCTATCTTGCATAGCCATATATCATTTGCCCCAAAATAAGTACTTACGTCACCACCGGCATACATTATTCTACCCATCATTATCAATCCACCATCAAGTGTTAACAGAGCATCTCTTGCGTAGCACGAAAGATTTCCATAACAGTTTTCCCAAATTATGTTACCTGTTTCAGTAATTTTTACAATCCAAAAATTCCTTGGTCTGCTGTTTTGTACATCTCCATCTTCTGAAAATGTATGATTAAAAAGATATAATGTATTATTATCAATTGGTATTATTTTATGGACTCCATCTCCTTCGCTTCCTCCATAACATCTTTCCCATATTACATTTCCAATGCTATCTGTTTTAATTATCCATGCATCAGTTTTATTATGATAATTAGTAATATTTTGACCCCCTGAACTAATTTGAATACCAATATAATAACCATTTTCCCCATTGTGTATTATGCTATAAGCATCATCACCTTCTTCAGTACCAAAACACTGTTGCCACGAAATATGATTGATTTGAGAAAACGCCACAACAGAACTGAATAGAAGATTTATTAATAAACAAATAACTTTTATTTTCATTTTAATTAATTTTTAATTAAAGTGTTGCGGTTAAATTCCGCAACACTTAATTTAATAACACTTAATTTATAACAATCTTACCGGTTTTTGATAAACCATTTGATAGTACAGTATAAATATATACACCGCTTTTAACTAGACGTGTATCCCAAACTTGTTGACCTTGTTCTTCTGTAAGAATAAACTTTTTTATAACATTGCCTGAAATATCAGTAATTCTTATTAAACCTTCGGTTTCATTATTTGGCAATTCATAAGTAAATGCCACCCATGTTCTTGCCAGATTGGGTGAAACAGACACTTTTGGCCCGAAAGCTTTATTAATAGAATTTCCAAATGAAGTATTACTATTCTTAAAAAAGATACTATCATTTGTAGGCATACAATCGCAAAAATGATAATTATAGGCATAACTTAAAATATTTTTTGCTATATTTTGAGCACTTCCCGTACTATTGACAGCATAATCATTTAGTATGGCAATATTCGAACTGTCAAGCCCGGTAATATTTATTCCTGCTTGTTTCCATCCATGCTTCAATAGAACTATATTTTTATAGTCATTGTATTCGACAAGTTCATCACCTTGTAATTCATATAAGGATGGTAGCATATAAAGTAATGACATTGCATTTGTTGTATCTCCTTCAGATAAATAGGATGCTATGATTTGTTTATCTGCACTCATACCACCTAAATTATCAAGCCAATTACGATATTGTATTAAATCAACTACCGTATCGCATAAAATACTACGGATAATATCCTGAGCTGATTGTGATTTGCCTGCATGAAATTCAGCAATATTTCGTTTCAGGATAGTTTTATAGGAAATACCTTGTGCTACCTGTCTAAGTATATTAATCATATAATCAGGCAATGGATTTTCCTTGTTTTCCAAATAACTTAACAATGTATCCTGCCCTAATTCATCAGGGTTAGCAGATAAGATTTCAAGTAAAATATCATCAGGAAATACATCAGTACGGTCCGAAGTTTCTCTTAACACTTCTTGTGAAAGATGTGGTGAATGACCAAGAAGCTGTGTCCTAAGTGCCCACATATCATTAGGTTGTGCTGTTTGTATGTCTATTAGTTCAACCTCAGTATCTCCACCATCTTCAAGAGATTCATATAAGGCTACAACAGAATTAAAATCACTTAGGTTTTCTGCATAATCTATTTCCTTTTGTAGGCGTTCGTCAGTAGTTAATTCAATTTGACCGCCACCACCATAGTGATCGGGGCAGTTATTGGGATTAACATTCTGATAATTTGCATGAAAAAAAATTGGATCCAACGTATAAATGTATTCGGGTTCTTCATTGGGGCAATTTTCACAGTAAAACCAGTTAATCATATTCCAACCTTTATTACTGAAATGCCATACTGCTGATGACGAAAAAGTATTTCCTGATGAAATTTGGTCGGTACCATGATCCGTTCTAATCATTGCATTATATGGATCTTCATCTGTTACAATGAAATCCACAGCATTGTTAGTATTTTTGTTACATTGATATTCTACACCTTCTTGATCATTATCTGAATAACGGTTTTTTCCTTCGGCATAATTACCAAAACTTAAACCGTCAAATGAATTACGGTAAATTATATCATGTACAGAAGGACAGTTAAAAACTCTAATCCCTACATATTCACCTTTAACTACTCCGGTTTTTTTTGTAAATTCATTGTCTTCAATAGCAAAACCAAAAGCATTATGAATATCAATTCCATATCCATAAGTAAAATCGCAATCACCACCACTACCTTGTATATGTCCTACTTCAAAATCAGAGTTAATAATAGTGGCATAGTTAACATTTGTATAAATTCCTGTTACATTATTTGTAAATTCAGCATCACACACAATAAAATTATATGCATAATCTGTTGATGATATAGCCCGGTAAAATCCATCAAAAGAACTGGGTTCGATAAAATTTGGATCACAAGGATAAGATTGAGGAGGAGGCATACTGCAAGTAGATTCTACAGAAAATCCGGCACCATACGCTGCAATTGCAGAGTTATAATTTGATACTCCATCAGTAGCGATACTTGTAAATATACAAGTCCTAAATTCAATTCCATTAACTCTGTTAAGGTCAACATGTTTGTAAAATGTTGAATGATCAATGTAATTGCTATTAATATCAAAAGAACAATTATTGAAATAACTTGCGTTTAACATCGGGTCACCGGTTATCGGATGAGTATTTTGGTAGGGAATAAAATGAACAGACTTGGTGTTGTTAATAAATGAAATACCGTTTTCAAGATCAGATCCATTTACCTGAACAACACCACCGGATGAAGTCCAGAGTATTACTCTTCTATCTCTATTAGGATAATTACAAGTATAAAGTGAAACAGCATTTTCAGCGTTAGATATTACACTATTATTTTCAAGTACAATCCTTCCCTGCAAATAATTTCCATATTGGTCTCTTTGTGGTTGGTTTGAAACACCCGCTACTTCTACTCCACGCCATTTTTCAAGACAGGGTTCAAAATAATCTAATGTTGAACCATTAACAGTTAAAGAAGCACCGGGTTCAATTACAATACGTGCATATTTTCCAAAATACAAGTTTGAGTTTGTTATTGTTACATCAACACCGGCAGAAATTTTAAAGCCTTTTTGATAAGTTCTGCTTCTTATTTCATTCCATTCTGAAGGTTCATAGTTAGCTATTGTAATTATCTCGAAGACATTGATGTCGAATATATCTTCATCAATTTCAAAATCTTCAGTGAATATCTGCCCATGTGCATCTTGTATTTCTACAATATAATTTCCTTTACATAAATTATAAATGTGGTTAGTATTAGTAGCTATTATTTGTTGAACTGCATTATACCATGTATATTGGTAAGGACTTTGTCCGCAAGTAATGTCATCCTCAATTATCCATGCTTCTCCATCACAATGGTCTGGGCAAACATGTTTTAATTCAACTGTGGCAGATAAGGGACAATGTGTTCTGCTGTTTTCGGGAAGGATGAAATATTTAAGATTATCAAATTCACGATAAGTGGATACAATATAGCCTTCTGAAGTTGCTGAAATGTCAAACACCTCAGGTTCAAAAATTTCTGTTTGCATATTTATTCTACCTAAATGGTATCCATCGTTTGATACTGCATAGATATTTCCGTCAGGTGCTGTTTGTAAAAATGTCCTTCCATATTCTCCGTTTGAAGTTATTGAACCTATAACATTTTCCGTAACGTAATTTAATGAAATAATTCCTGTATCAGTACAAGATGCATATAAAACACTGTCATTTATGCTTGAAAACTCAATGCCACCTATACGTCCGAAATTAAGATCAATAATTTTGGGTGTGCCGTTATTTATAACTACAATTTGGTCAACTTTCACTTCACCATGTGTCCATGCAATAATATCATGACCATCGTCATCAATTTTTTGTTCAAGGTTGTAAGCATCAAAATCTTCTTCAGTAATTCCTAAATGATCACTATCAATTATTACAATTTCGTTTGAAATACCGGCTGAATTAATCGTCCACCTGCGCAGACCTGCATCAGTCATGCTTTCCCTATTTCTTGCTGATTGAAATAAATACCTTTCATTATTTTGCAAATCTGTAATTGCAAAAGCAGAGTATCCATGAGAAAAATCTGAATATATAGTCAATTCTTCAGAAATTGAAACAGTATTATTATTAGAATTATATGTTATCACATTATAAAGAAAATCTTTTGCTTCATGATGAACATTTTTTACAAAAAATGAATAGTATTCATTATTAGTTCCCGGTCTGTTAATAATCTGATATTCCGGCTGAAAAGTATAACTTGTATTCATCCAATTTGAATACGATGTACTTGTACACAAAAAATGGTCAAAAACATAAAAGTCCAAATTATAGCTGGCATTATATCCACCTGCTGCAATTTCGCAATAATTTGAATTTTCCATCAAAGAAGTATTTAAAGTAGAATATTGTATGCCATTTTCATAAAATTCCAGTAGAAGAATTGAATCTTCTGAAGGGATATTATAATTAAACTTTGTTGGCAGTACCCATTTTCCATACAATTCCTGGGCATTTGAATTGTTAGTAATTCCAATTAATAGTATTATAAATAATATGGTTTTAAGTTTTTTCATAATATATAGTTCTTGTGATTAATAATTGAATGTATTAAATTCTTTGAAAATTATTGCTAACCTTCATGTTGATTGGTTAATTAGTAAATAAAAATTGTTTATTCCAATAATTATTAATCACTTCAAACGAATTTATTCTTGCATAAGTAAAATATTAGTTTGTAATTACTGTAAAAATACTGATTTTTAACATTTTTCTGTATAACAAGTTTACTAATATTCAGATATACTATTTGAGAAAAGACTATTGGAAGAAAAAGCAAAACAAGGGAATAATCGTAAACGCTTGTTAATGTGGTTAATATCAATATGGGGGGTATTTGCCATTTTAAACAATTTTGTCTCTCTTAGATATAAACAGACTGATCAATCATTAAAAAAACATTGAAAACAAAATATATAAGAAAATAGAGTAGTAGTAGTAGTAATGTTTTAGTAATTCTTAAATATTAATATTTCAATAATATTAAATAATAAAAAATCAAAAATACATAAAAATCATGAAGGTTACAAGTTTTTAAGGAAATTTATTACTTTTGATTTTAATCGAAAAAATAATTATGAAACGAATCGCAGTTTTTCCGGGATCTTTTGATCCGATAACCAAAGGACACGAATCAATAATAAAACGAGCTATCCCTCTTTTTGATGAAATAATTATTGGAATTGGCGAAAATGCCGAAAAGGATGCATACTTCCCAATTGAAAAACGAATAGAATGGATAGAAAAGATTTTTTCAAATTATCCGGGTATTTCTGTTACAAAATATAAGGGATTGACAACAGACTATTGTAAAAAGGTAAATGCAAAATATATTCTCAGAGGCTTACGGACTTCTGCCGACTTTGAATTTGAAAGAAGTATCGGGCAGATCAACAAAAAATTATATCCCGAAATTGAAACAATTTTTCTTTTAACAACACCGGAACACACACCCATAAATTCTTCCATTGTTCGGGATATTCTAAGGCATAATGGCGATCCATCGGAGTTTATCCCCGATGAAGTGGATTTGTAAAAACGATTCAATATTTTATATATACTTTCGTTACTGATAAAAGAATTATCTTATGTGCAAAAAGATTTCGCTGACAATTACATTTTTGTTTCTAATAATTTTAGCTTTCGCTCAAACCACCATTATCAAGGGGACAGTAGAAAATTCCGATTTTCATAAAATTCGAATAATAACTTATGCCGATCAGGTTTCATACCTCGAAAAAACAATAGCTTCAGCTGAAATTGACAATAATGGAAACTTTTATTTAGAGTTAGATTTGCCGGAAACTATTTATTCATTTTTAGCAGTTGGTTTTCAAAAAGCTGAATTTTACATCGAAGCAAGAAAAACATATAATTTGGAAGTAATTTGTGAAAATGATGATAAACCATACTCTTTTACTGATCCTAAAATACTTGATATTAAAATTAATAATTCAAAAAAGTCGGAGCTCAATAACCTGATCAGAAATTTTAATTTTCTTTATAACAATTTTGTTATCAACAACTTTAATAAGCTTTATAAGCAAAAACAGAAATTTTTATTAGACACTTTAAAAAACAGAAGCAGTAAATTATTATATGCTTCGAATAATGAATATTTTCAAAATTTTGTGAAATACAAAATCGCCTCAATCGAACAAATGGCAGGAATAAAAAATAAAAAAACCATAATAGAAGAATATTTTATCAGTCAAAAAGTGCTTTACAATAATGTAGAATACATGAGTTTTTTTAATACTTCTTTCGAAGGTTATATAAACTCAAATCAGGGTATTTCACTAAATATTATCAGAGATATTATTAATAATAAAAATGCTTCGGCACAGAAAATTATTGACATATTTAAGAATGACAAAATTCTATCACGAGACTATCAAATTCTTGAACTTGTTTTACTTAAAAGTCTTACCGAATTATATTATACTCCAAAATATAACAGAGAAAATATTCTGAAAATCATTTCTGAGATTTCAAAAAATGCTAAGAATGTTCAAAACAAAGAAATTGCAGAAAACATTATTTCATCAATAAACAAATTAAAACCCGGCACAAAAGCACCCGGCTTTTCTCTTCCCGATCATAAAAAAAACCAAATTTCTTTGAGCGATTTCAAAGGAAAAAACGTATACATTAATTTCTGGAATTCTAATTGCGTACAGTGTATTTTGGAAATGGATTCTATTCAGAAAATAAAAAATCAATACAAAAACAAAATTGAATTTATAAGTATTTCTACTGACCGTCATCCCGAAAAAGCACAAAAAATTATTGCAGAAAAAAACTATGATTGGTTTTTTCTGAATTTCAATAATAACATTGAGCTACTTGAAAACTATAATGTAAAAATGCTTCCGGTTAATGTAATTATTGATTCGGAATCAAACATTATAAGCTGCCCTGCTGTGGCACCGGGCTGGGAATTATCCAAAGTAAGACTTCCATAATTATTATGGTTCTACTAAATATATTTTATTTGTAATGATAAAATGCTTAAATGCTTAAATATTTCATGAAAATTAAATCGTTGATAATAAATAACTTGATTATTAGAATATTAGGTTTTTTCATTTGCAAATTATTTTTATTTTAGCATTTAATCATTTTCGCATTTGTCAATGTTCCACTAAATTTATTTTAGTACTAAATAAGGAAGTTTGATTATAAGTACTTCATCAAAAATAATTAAAGTACTTTTGTTACAGTTTATGACGGATTGTCATAATGTATAAAGGAATGATTATTGATACTAATGACTCAATAATAAAATTGATAATAATATGTTAAGTGTTTTCAAAAAATTCGTTGGTACAAAAGCAAAGAGAGATTTAAAAATTTTAAATCCTATTGCTGATCATGTTGCTGAAGCATATAAAGACATTACAATCTTAAGTAATGATGAGCTTAGAGCAAAAACCGAAGAATTTAAAAATAGAATAAAAGAATATATTTCCGCTGAAGAAAATAGAATTGTAGAGATAAAAGTAAATATTAAGGAAGAAAAAAGTATTGAAAATAGAGAGAAACTCTGGGAAGAAATTGATAAACTCAAAAAAGAAAGCTACAATAAAAGCCAAGAGATTTTGGACCAGTTACTTCCTGAAGCATTTTCAGTAATAAAAGAAACCGCTAAAAGATTCACAGAAAATAAAACAATTGAAGTTACTGCAACAGAATTTGACAGGGAACTTGCAAGCGAAAAAGATCATATAAATATAAAAGGTGATAAAGCCATTTATAATAATTCGTGGGTTGCAGGTGGAAATATCATCAATTGGAATATGATACATTATGATGTTCAGCTTATTGGCGGAGCTGTTCTTCATCAGGGGAAAATTGCCGAAATGGCTACCGGAGAAGGAAAAACACTTGTTGCTACTTTACCTGTTTATTTAAATGCCTTGCCGGGAAAAGGAGTTCATCTTGTAACAGTAAATGATTATCTTGCAAAACGTGACTCTGAATGGATGAGTGTAATGTACGAATTTCATGGATTAAAAGTCGATTGTATTGACAACCATCAACCAAATTCCGAAGAGAGAAGAAAAGCATACCTTGCAGATGTTACTTATGGTACAAACAATGAATTTGGGTTTGATTATTTGCGAGACAATATGACCGGCAATCCTGATGAACTTGTTCAACGCCCTCATAATTTTGTTATTGTAGATGAGGTAGATTCGGTTTTAATTGATGATGCGCGAACACCTTTAATTATTTCAGGACCAACCCCAAAAGGTGATAAACAAGAATTTCATGAACTTAAACCCGCAATCGAATCACTTTATAGTGCTCAAAGAAAACTTGTAACCTCTATTCTTGCAGAAGCAAAAAACTATCTTAAAAATGAGGAAGACAATGAAAAAGTTAAAAAAGGCGGCGAACTAATACTTAGAGCTTTTAGAGGATTACCAAAACTAAAACCACTGATTAAATTCCTTAGTGAACCTGGAATGAAAATCCTAATGCATAAAACTGAAAGTTTTTATATGCAGGAGCAAAGTAAACACATGCATAAAATTGATGATGAGTTGTATTTTGTAATTGATGAAAGAAATAACTCAATTGATCTTACTGAAAAAGGTATTGATTTAATGACAAAATCGTATGAAACCCCTGATTTTTACTTACTCCCTGATATTGCGAACGACTTAAACGAACTCAATAAATTAGATATTTCCGAATCAAAAAAACTAAAAAAGAAAAATGAAATAATTCAAAATTATTCAATAAAATCAGAAAGGGTTCATACAGTAAATCAATTACTTAAAGCATATTCATTATTCGAAATAGATGTTGAATATGTAATAATGGATAATAAAATTAAAATTGTTGATGAACAAACAGGACGTATTCTTGAAGGAAGAAGATATTCTGATGGACTTCATCAAGCAATTGAAGCAAAAGAAAATGTGAAAGTAGAAGCTGCAACACAAACTTATGCAACTGTTACTTTGCAAAATTATTTCAGGATGTACAACAAACTTGCCGGTATGACCGGAACTGCTGAAACAGAAGCAGGCGAGCTTTGGGACATCTACAAACTCGATGTTGTTGTAATTCCTACAAACAGACCAATTGTTCGCGACGACAGAGAAGACTTTATTTTTAAAACAAAGCGCGAAAAATTTAATGCGGTAATTAACGAAATTGCTGATCTGGTTAAAAATAAACGACCTGTACTTGTTGGAACAACTTCTGTTGAAACTTCCGAATTATTAAGTCGTATGTTGAACCGTCAACGAATAAAACATAATGTGTTAAATGCAAAGCTTCATCAAAGAGAAGCAGATATTGTTGCTGAAGCCGGTATGGCGGGAACTGTAACTATTGCAACAAATATGGCAGGTAGAGGAACCGATATTAAATTAACTCCGGAAGTAGTTGAAGCAGGCGGACTTGCAATCATAGGAACCGAAAGACATGAATCCCGACGTGTTGACCGACAGCTAAGAGGTCGTTCGGGACGACAAGGTGATCCGGGTAGCTCGCAATTTTTCGTTTCTCTTGAAGATGATTTGATGCGTATGTTCGGCTCATCAAGAATTGCAGGGATAATGGATAGACTGGGACTTAAAGAAGGAGAAGTTATACAACATTCAATGATTACTAAATCTATTGAAAGAGCACAAAGAAAAGTTGAAGAAAATAACTTTGGGATTCGTAAGCGATTACTAGAATATGATGATGTGATGAACGCTCAAAGAGAGGTGATTTACAAGAAAAGAAGACATGCGCTTCATGGAGAAAGACTTGCAGTTGACATTTCAAATATGATGTACGATGTTTGTGAGAAAATAGTTGTTGAATATCAGGAACAGAGAGATTTTGAAGGTTTTAAAATGGAACTGCTTCAAACTCTGGCAATAGAATCTCCATACAACGAAAAAGATTTCTTTGAAACAAACTCCGATGAGATGATTGAAAAGCTTTTTTCTACAGTTTATCAAAATTATCAGAATAAATCGGAGATGATTGCTAAAAAAACTTATCCTGTAATTAAAGATGTTTTTGAAAGAAATTCGCCCTATGAAAACATTGCTATACCAATTGCTGATGGTTCAAAAACAATGCAGGCAATTGCCAACCTGCAAAGAGCTTATGATGATAAGGGGAAAGAAGTAATTCTTTCAATTGAAAAAGGAATTTCTCTAGGAACTATTGATAACTCGTGGAAAGATCATCTTCGAGAGATGGATGAGCTAAAACAATCTGTTCAAAATGCTTCATACGAACAAAAAGACCCTTTGCTTATATACAAATTCGAGTCATTTGAGTTATTTAAAACAATGCTTCACGAAATTAACAATAGTGTTAGTTCTTTTCTGATAAAAGCAGATATTCCATTTCAGGATGCTGATAATGTTCAAGAAGCAAAAAAACCTCGCAGTCTTGACAGAAGCAAGATGAAAGAAGAAAGAACCGATCTTCTATCTCAATCATACAGTGACACTCAGGGTGATAAGAAGCCACAACCGGTAAAAGTTTTAAAGAAAATCGGTAGAAACGAAAAAGTTAAAGTGAGATATAAAGACGGACGGGAGGTCGAAAAAAAATATAAGCTCATTGAACATGAAATAAATAAAGGTTTATGCCATTTGGTTAAATAATTTATTTTTAACATGGTTTTTACAATTATTTTTATATTTTTATGTCGTAAAATAATTTTTACTTATTATATAAACTAAAAAAGTTTGAATGAGATCACAATTTATTACAATTCTTGTTATTTTATTCGGGTTTTTATTGATTTTTGAATCGTGCTTCAAAGATCCAATAGAAACTGATATTCCTATATATTCTAGTATTAATGATATTGTTTACCCACCTGACACTTTCAAAATTGTTTATTATTTAAATACATATCTTGATTACAGGGCAAGAGTAATTTTTGATACAAGTAGTGTTTGGAAAATTCAAAAGATAAATGCATTTAGTGCTCAATTTTGGGCATCACGACAGATTAATGAAGACTCTACTAATTCTATAATTGTTTACGATAGTATTTATGTTGGTTTTGAAGGAGAAGCATTTTATGATTTTTATGCTAATAACAACAGCTATCCCGAATCAAGAAATTTCTTCGTTCAATTTGAAAAAGCGCCATTTAATTATGAATTTTTTACTCCTAAATTGTAAGACTTTTTGCTAAATATTTTTATGTTTATTATGTTTTATTTCATCAATTTTGTAATTATAACCCAACAGAAAAAACAAACTCAAACAAAAGTAAATACTGAAACAAATTAATGTGAATTTTAAAAACAAATTAATGTGTAAATTTGGCATAGAAATTACATCAGTTTTATGTGGCACAATGTACCGATGTAGGTGACACAATATGACCAGAATATACTATCAAACTTAGCAATCGAAGCATGAAGTTTGAAATTTGAAAATAATGATTAATGAATACATAAACAAAATTATTATGCAATATAAAAGAATTCTATTAAAACTTAGCGGTGAAGCGCTAATGGGAAACAAACAATACGGAATTGATCCTGTGCAGCTTGAAAATTATGCCCAGGAAATTAAATTAGCTGCTGATAAAAATATTCAAATTGCAATTGTAATTGGAGGTGGAAATATTTTCAGAGGATTACAAGGTGCCAGCGAAGGAATGGATAGAGTACAAGGTGATTATATGGGAATGCTAGCAACAGTTATTAATAGTATGGCTCTTCAATCTGCAATTGAGAAAAAGGGAATTAATACAAAACTTTTTTCCGGCATAACCGTCGATCCTATAGCCGAATCAATGAGTGGACGAAAAGCAATACAACAGCTTGAAGAAGGTAAAGTTGTTATTATTTCGGGAGGAACAGGAAATCCGTTTTTTACTACAGATACGGCTTCAGCACTTAGAGCTGTTGAAATAAATGCTGACGTTGTTTTAAAAGGCACACGTGTTGATGGTGTTTATACTGCTGATCCCGAAAAAGACAAAAATGCTACAAAATATGACAAACTTACTTTTGACGAAGCATATTCTAAAAACTTAAAAATAATGGATTTAACAGCCTTTACGCTTTGTAAAGAAAACAAAATTCCAATAATTGTTTTTGACATGAATGTAAAAAGAAATTTAATAAAAGTCCTTGAAGGAAAAAATATAGGAACTATTGTAACTATATAATATCTTGCAGGAATTTGTTAATATCAAAAAAATACTATTTTTGTTAACTATTTATTAATATAAAAGATAATGACTGAAGAAGCTCAAATGTGTCTTGACGAAGCAAAAGAAAACATGGAAAGTGCTTTCACACATTTAGAAAAAACATTTCAAAAAATCAGGACAGGAAAAGCCAGTCCTTCAATGCTCGACGGAGTGATGATTGATTATTACGGAACAAAAACTCCAATTGATCAAGCTGCAAATATAAATACTCCCGATCCAAGACAAATTATTGTTCAGCCATGGGACAAAAGTATTATCATTGAACTCGAAAAGGCAATTCTCGCAGCAAATCTCGGATTTAATCCGAAAAACGAAGGTGAAGTATTAAGAATTATTGTTCCTGCACTTACAGAAGAGAGAAGAATAGTAATGGTAAAACAATCCAAAAACGAAGCAGAAAATTCTAAAATCAGCATACGTAATTCACGACGAAGCGCTAATGATTTTGCCAAAGACCTTGAAAAAGATGGTACACCGGAAGATGAAGTAAAAAAACTTCTAGAAGACATCCAGGAATTAACTAATGATTATATCAAAAAAGTTGATGAACTTTCTGAAAAGAAAGAAAATGATATTATGACGATTTAATCAAAATAAAATATTTAATATCCAAAAATCAAAATAAAAGAATGACCGGAACAGTATTAAAACTGTTCTGGTCATTTTTCTTTTACATCTTCTCTGTAAGTTTTTTTACTAATCGTAATTGATTTAAAAATTCCTTTGCAAGAATTCTTATCACAGTATATGCAGGTATAGCAAGTATCATTCCCGGAATACCGGCAATTGTACCAGCCATAATAATTACAATAAATATTTCGATAGGACGAGCTTTAACAGAATTCGAATAAATAAATGGTTGAAGTATAATATTGTCAAACAAGTTTGCTACTGCAAATGTTCCAATAATTCCAAGAGTTACAATACCTATTTGATCATACATTCCAAGTCCAAGGTTCGAAGTAACTCCAAAAACAACTCCCATTGTAGTCCCAATTAATGGACCCAGATAAGGAATTACATTCATCAATCCACCTAGAAAACCAATTATAAGTGCATTTTTTACACCCAAGATTGTTAATCCAATAGTCAGTAAAGTCATCATAGAAACTATTTCACCAATCAATCCAATAAAATATCTTGTAAGAAGAAACTTTGTTTGAGACAAAACATTTTTTGTTTGCTCCTCATGTTTTTCGGGAACCAATAGAATAATGAAAGTACTAAGCATATGCTCATCCTTCAAAAAGAAAAATGTAATAAATAATATTGAAAATACTGCCATCAGAAAGCTACCAGTTGTACTTAAAACATTTGTAAAAAGTACTTGAAAAGTAGCAATATTTACAAGTGACTCCATCTGAGCAGCAAGAAAAACATCTATTGTTTGTCCCTGCTCAAAAATGTCATATTCTACTAATAAAGATTGTATTGATGCAATTGTTCCTTCAAAATGTGCCAAAACATTATTCACATTAATGTTTGAAATCACATTGGCTTGTGAGCTTATTAGCGGAACAAAAAACCAGACAAAACCAACAAATAATAAAATAATAGTAATCAGAGTTATCAATGCGCAAACTGATTTTGGTAATGAAAATTTGCGAATCCTTATTTTATGAAGTCTCCTTACCAATGGCTGTCCAATAATTGATAAAACTGCTGAAATCAAAACATAAGCAACAATATTAGAAAAATACCAGACCATAAAAACAGTCAATATTACTCCCACAATTGCAAAAAACAAATGATATTTCTTAAACATATTTTCTAATATTTAATTATCCACTAAAATTAAAAAGTCTTATGCAAATCTATAAATTTTTTTCCATTTTGCTTAATGTTGCTTCAACAGTTTAACAGAAACATTATCTTTGAAAAAAAAAGCACCATGATTGAAATATTATTTAAGATACTTCCAATACTATTGATTTCAATTATAGGCTATTTACTAAAAGTATTTAAAATTTTTACAAAAGATCATGCTGACATATTTTTAAAACTGGTTTTCTACATTGCAATTCCGGCACTAATTTTAATATCTTTTTCCAATGTTCAGCTTCATACAAAATATGCTCTACTACCTGTAAGCTCAGCAATAATAATACTTACAATATATTTGATTTCTTCTTTGGCAGGAAAATTATTTAAACTTCCCAGACAAAGTTTTGGGACTTTCCTTGTAGGAACAATGATATTAAATACTGGTTTTTTATTGCCCTATATTATTGCCGTTTATGGTGATGAAGGTTTGGCAAGAATATTGATATTTGATTTCAGTAACGGATTTCTTGCTTATACATTTGTATATTTTATTGCCTGCAAATATGGAATGAATGGATACAATAAAAAACACTTACTAAAGAAATTCATTTTTGCAACACCTTTTTGGGGATTAACATTCGGAATTATCATCAATCTTTCTGATTTTAAAATCCCGGATATAGCTTATAATCTTCTGGAACAATTAGGAAATCTTACAATTCCCTTATTAATGCTTTCCATTGGAATTTATTTCACTCCAAAAGCTGTAAAAATATTTCCAATGCTAACAGCAATTTTAATTAGGTCAGGAATAGGATTATTATTAGGATATTTTTCTGTACTTATTTTTGGATTTGAGGGATTAACAAAATCGATTGTACTTATTGCTTCTGCAGCACCAATTGGATTTAACACTCTTACTTATGCCTCAATGGAGAAACTCGACAAAGAATTTGCTGCTTCAATGGTGTCGTATTCTATATTGTTGGGGTTGATTTTTATTCCAGTTTTGATTTTTATTCTCGGGTGAGAGATTTGGACTTTTCAATAAAAAATACTTTATGATTATTTTACTAAAAAGGAAAAGTAAGTGTGAATTTCCATGCAAAATTATCAGAAGTTTTATCTAATGAATAAGGTCCATATCTGTAAAAACCTGCCACACCAACAGAATAAACACCAAGATTTAAAATATTATTAATCAAAATTCCGGATTCATAATATCCTTTTTCTAAAGTTTTAATATCTGAGTTAATATGTTTCTCAGGATTATTTAACGACCCAAATGCAATATTTGTAGCTAAAGCAATTTCAGGTTTAAAATATTTTGTTCTGAATAGTAATTTCCCGAAATCATGTTTAAAATAAAGAGCTACATATTTATTAGAGAGAAATTCGTTCATTCTCATTGTTGCAAAACTATTTGGAGCATAAATAGTAAATGTTCTGTAACTTCCGTTTCCATTGTATAAATTACAATATGGCAGATCACCATCAATATATCCGGCTGTCAGATTAAAGGAAAACTCACCAAAATACTTCATATAAAATGAATCTTCAATTTTTAAATCATAACGATTAAAAGAATATTCACCGTTAAGGAAACCGTTTAATCCCCTGGTATATAAAAATTTAACTATTGGATAATTTGTTCCGAGCGAAACTTTCGAATTTTTTGTTTCAAGGAAAGATTCCTTATATGCATATCTGATTCCAAGCTTCAATTCAGTAAAATTAAAAGTGTTTTTATAATGAAAAGCACCATCTTTATCAGCAATTTTATATTTATAATCGCCGTATGCATCAACAATATTATGCGTAATGCCGGTATAAAACTTCATATATTTAAACAAACGCAACTTCAGATTTGCATTCCAGCTTTCGGTGTTATTCATACGTTTTATCAAAAATTCTCTAAAATTTTCAGGATTAATAATAGACGCATTCACATCAAAAAAGTTTACATTTCCGGAGCTTAGCAAATCATTGCAATAGCTAAAATCAACTTCTAGTTCCGAATGCCGGTCAATTAATAAATTACTGTTGAATCCATATTTTGCAGACTTATCCATAAAACCGTATCCCCAATATCCGCCAAGTTTAAAATATTTTGAAAGACGTTTATTTGATTGTAAACCCAGTCCAAGATAATAGCCTTCAAAACTGTTGTAATGCATA
Source organism: uncultured Bacteroidales bacterium (assembly GCA_964404485.1). Taxonomy (GTDB): domain Bacteria; phylum Bacteroidota; class Bacteroidia; order Bacteroidales; family JAIORY01; genus JAIORY01. The sequence goes on from CAYOKJ010000025.1 coordinate 21,782, forward strand.
AATTTATCAATATTAAAATCAATAAAACCCCACGGAATATTTCCCAACATAATAGATTCAAAAGATTTTGCCATTAAATCAAAGTTCTTGGCTTTTCCCAGACTATCAATAAATTCATAGGTTTGTTTATCTTTTTCAGAAAGTTCGTTGGGACGATAATTCTCCCAAAATACATTTGATTGTTTGTGAGCATTTGCCTTAACTTCAATTTCAGACCTTTTGAATTCTTTTTTCACCAGATTAGGATTCAAAACAATATCTTCCAGGTAACTTTTTCCAATTCCAAGCAATCTATACGCCTTTTTTCCACTAGAAACTTTGGCATTATTTAAAATCAAATTTGTATTTAACTGAACAGGAAACCATTGACTATTTTCCATTTGCTCGTATCTCTGTTGAATTTTTGCACTTATCCCACTTTCTTCAATTGCCGGTCCTGCAATTACATTTTGTATTGCCCAAGCATTTGAATTTATCGACAACACTCCTTTCAGCGCATCAAAATTGGTATTCTTCCTGGGACGGTATGAAATTATAAAAACCGTATCATCCTTCACAGTATAAGTAGTATCCTCAATAAGAAAAAAGTATTTTTTCGTACTTCCTTTACTAATGGGATTGATATAATTTTTATCCATAATTTTAATAACATCATCATAAAAAGAAGTGGATTGCATCTGAGAAATCATAAACACAAAAACAGGATCATGGAATCCCGACATTTTGGTTGCAATTACCTTTTCGGAATTATGATCGGGTGCAAGAAATTTCCTTTTGGTAATAGTTTCAAGAATAAAAATATTCTTTTCAGTGAAAAATTTTCTCACCTGCATTTCTGAAGTATCAAGTAATGCAGTATCTTTAAACATCAAAGAATCCAGATCAGCAGTAAAAATCATTTTATCGTAAGCTGTATAAGAAAAGGATTTTAAATTTTCGGGATTGTTGGTTTTCTTATTCGCAACAGCATTATTAATAATTCGATGAGCCGGATTTTCTATTGGAAAAACAACAAATTCGGGAAGAGCTATTTCAATTCTTTTCAGTTTAATTATATTTTTTTTCTCAAAATCTACAACATTAAATATCTTAGATTGATAACCAACATAACTAAAATTTAATGTTTTTATATGCTGAGAAGAAGACAGCTTAAATTTCCCATCAATATCAGATGTGCCACCATATTTCCCATTATTAATAATAATATTAACAAAAGCAAGTGGTTCTTTTGTGTCGTTATCAATAACTTTTCCTGAAATAATATTTTGCTGAGAAAATAATGGCAGAGAAAAAAATAAATAAATAAAAAATAATAAATGCTTTCGAATCATTTTTAAAAGTTATTAAATAAAAGTTTATTCTAAAGAATTGAAACTACTTATATTTCAATCCTTTTAATTAATATTTCTAATTGTGGGATGTCGTTTTTTATTGTTTTCCAAACAACTTCAACATCAACTCCCATATAATCGTGGATAAGCTTATCTCTCATTCCTGCAATTTCTTTCCAAGGTATTTCAAAATAGGATTCTTTAAGATTTTTTGATATTTTTTTTGCAGCTTCTCCAATAATCTCAATGTTTCTGAATATTGCATCCTGAATCATTTCATTTTTAATAAAATCTTCTTTGCTTATAGTTTTTGAATACTTATTTATTTTTCTAATACACTTTTGAATATGTTCTAAATAAATGGAATCATCCTTTATCATCACAAAATAATTTTTAAGTCTTTTTCAATATAATTTCTAATTCTTTCATCTTGGATGGCACCTTCAGTAACTAAATCAACTTTTACACCTAGTTTTTCTGAAAGTTCATTTTCAATTTTAATTAGTTGTAATAATGACAAAGTTTCTTTAAACTTCACCATTATATCAAAGTCACTATCGGCAGTTTCTTCATTTCTGGCATAAGACCCAAACAATCCAATTCGAATTGGATTATAATCCTTTAAATGAGACAAAATAATATTACTTGCATTTTGAATGTTCATAAATGTATTTTTTACAAATATACTGAATTATCAATAATTTTACAAAAATGCTTTAATTCAGAATTTTATTAAACTGCAAAATATTCTTCAAGTTCTTTAAGAGTATCCTTATTTGTTTGAATATCGTGAACAATATTTCCTTCGTGTAAAACAACTATTCTGTCGCATACTTCGGTAACCTGATTAAGATCGTGACTGGAAATCAACATCGTTACATTTTTTTCATGCTGCATTTCTTTCAATAATTTTTTCAGACGTATTTGTGTTGTAGGATCGAGGCTGTTAAATGGTTCGTCAAGAACTAGAATTTCAGGATTTGTCATTAATGCTGCTGCAATACCAACCTTTTTTTGGTTTCCGCTTGAAAGCTCACGAATATATTTCTTCTTTCCTATAACTTCGCCATTAAAGAAGACTTCAAAATTTTTCAGAAATTCATCCAGATCACCTTTTGAAAGTCCGTTGATGCCGGAGATAAATTTAAAATATTCTTCAGGTGTGAGAAAATCAATTAGGAAACCTTCATCAAGATATGATCCTGTATAAAATTTCCAGTTCTCGTTTCCTACAACATTAATATCTTTTGACAATACCATGCCCGTATTTGCCCTAATCAGGTCTAATATCAAACGAAAGAAAGTAGTTTTTCCGGCTCCGTTATTACCAACTAATCCGAAACTTTCACCCTTTTTAATTTGCAGTTTTGGAATATTTAAAACAACATTGCTATTATATGCTTTTGTAAGATCTTTTACTTTTATCATGGTTTTAATAATTTGAAAATTTGTTAATTTGAAAATGATTTAATCATTTAAATTTTTATTCAAGCCCCTACTTTTCTCTGAAACCTTCGGCCATTATATATTTTCTTTTAATTAAGTTTTTGAGAACCAAATTTAAAAAGGTTTTATGGAATATTAAACCTATCATACCAATAATGCCAATCACTAAAATTCCTCCATAAGGATTTCCTGTTAGGCCAAAAGGTAAATAAACAAATATTGGTAATAAAAAGGCAGGAAACATCACAAGCCAGTTTGAAGCGCCCATACCCTGATAGTTGAAGGCAGCACCCTTGCCCAGATCCATTCGCTTTTTATTGTATGTTGCCAAATATAAAAGCAAGATACTAAGGCATCCAATATTATATAAAAAGCAAACAAAATTTATCAGCAAAATATCTATTCCAAATAAAAAATACGGAATAGTAAGAAAGAAACTTATTGTACTCATAGAAATGGCTATCATAAATTTTACTTTCAGATATTTTCTAAGATCATAATTATTTGTCAGGATGGCATCGAAATAACTGCTCTCATAACTAAACGAATAATTTGCATAATTTATCATCAGGCCTCCGCTGATAAAAACACCAATAAAAATTAAAAATCCGTAACCATCACGGTATATCTCTTGCGGATAAAAAAACAATCCGTATAAAAGAAACAAAGGAGTCATATAAAGAATTGTCTTAGTCCGTTTATGGCGCAATAAAAGTTTTAATTCAACAGCAATCATATCACCGGTTTTTCCAAGTGTTTTAATATATTTGTTATCTGATATTCTATCAATCTTTTTTTCTTTATGAATTCGAATTTCTTCGGGGTATAATCCTGAGTTTAAGTATCTGTAATTAATAATATATACAAAACTCAAAACCGCAATCGGAATAATAATGAAAGTAAAATTATTTATAAAAGAAGTAAAAACTATTGATGAAACTCCTGAAAAAGAATAAATCCCAAAATAATCAAGAAGGATTAATCCGGCAAGTATTAATCCAAATATTCCAACAACTTTTGGGTTAGAGGCGAATTGTTTTTTCAAATAAACCAACAAAAAATTATTCGACAAAATCATAAATAATACTGACAAAAACCACACCCAGGTAGCTGCTATTGAGTGATAATAACTTACCTGAAAAACTGCAATTGGAATTACAATAAACAACGGCAGAAAATTAAAAAAGCTAAAAAGTGTTTTCGACAAAACATGATTGATTATTTTACTTCGCTTTATCGGTAGATGAAGATAAGGAGTGACTTTTAATACGGGTACATGTTGCATAAAAAAGCGTATTATCAAATCAAAGGCGAAATAGTAAATCAGGTAACTATTAAACTTTTCTACGGGATTGTCGTTTGGAAATATCTCATGCCAGTTTTTCCCGAGAACTATCCCTCCGACAAGTGCTTCGAGAATAATTAAAAATACAAAGAATCCCAAAACGACGTTAAGGACTAAATTCTTTTGCCACATAGACGAACGCTTAGCATCTTTCCACTGATGACTAATAAACCATTTTATCATGCTTTTTGTTTTAATTCACACTTACTTAACAAAAACTATGCAAGAAAATATTTATTTTTGTTTTTCAGAACTTTACAAATATATAAAATTATTTGACTGTAAAATATTGTATGTTTTCGATCATGATTGTTCGCTGGTGGACAGTAAGCTAGATTGCTTTTGATTTGTTTAGTTTGGGATCTTGGTGAAAAGAACTAGATGTAATTTGTCGTAATTTATGTTGATTTGTTGTGATTTTCTGTAATTGATGGTGGCTAGATGTATTTTACTGTAATTGATGGTAATTTATTGTAATTGAAATTCTGCCGACTATTTCCATTATTTCCCATATTTCCTTTATTTCCTTTATTCCCCTTTTCCCTTTATCTCAACTTAGGATTATTAAAATGCCTTCTATTATCAACAGCCGCTTAGCGGGTTTCTATTAACCCAAAACACAAATTGGAATTTCTCTACATCTTATTAAATGACCCGCTTAGCGGCTTTTTTAGATGAAACGATTCCCAGTATTCCCTCATCCCACTACCTCAATTTTGGATTATTTAAATGCCGTTTATTATCTCTTTTACTCTTTTTTAGAATATTTTTTTCAAGAGCTTCGGTAAGATCAACTCCGGTTTGATTTGCAAGACAGATTAACACAAAGAGCACATCAGCGAATTCATCACCTAAATCATTATCTTTATCAGAATCTTTAAAAGATTGTTCACCATATTTTCTGGAAATTATTCTTGCTACCTCCCCTACTTCTTCCGTAAGTATCGCCATATTTGTAAGTTCACTGAAGTATCTAACTCCTGTAGAATTTATCCATTCATCAACTTTTTTTTGTGCTTCTTTTATTGTCATGATTTTGCATTTTATTTCACAATTTTGAATAACAAAATTACATTTAATTTTCAATCACTACATCAGAACAGCAGCTATGTGAAAGAAAAACGATTTTTTACAAACTTTCACATAATTACTATTAATACAAAGTATAACTTCGTTTTCAAGTAGTGAGCATTTTTTTAGTGTTTACAAAACTGCATTTTTTCTGTTTTTAAAAATATCAGATAATAATAAAACATCCCTAAAAATGCAAATAATAATCATACAAGTAAAACTCCAAACCGGAAAAAATTTCAAATTCTGAATCTATAATTAATCTTACCTTTGCAAAAAAAATCTAAACAGTGCAAAAAGAAACTCAGAAATTTAACCTAATTGCCAAAACCCTCGCCGGGCTTGAAGATATCCTTGTCGGGGAATTAAAAGAAATTGGTGCTGAAGATATTCAGGTGTTAACCAGGGCTGTGAGCTTTAATGGCGACAAAGAAATAATGTATAAGGCAAATTATTTGTGCCGCACAGCAATAAAAATTCTAAAACCTTTTGCAAGTTTTCTTATCAGGAACGAGGACGATCTGTACAAAGAAATTAAAAAGATTGACTGGTGGGATTTTATGGATGTTACTGATACACTCGCTGTAGATTGTACTTTAAGCGATTCTTATTTAACTCATTCGAAATATGCTTCGCTAAAAACCAAGGATGCTATTGTTGATAAATTCAGAGACAAATATGATGAACGTCCATCAGTAAATATTGAAAATCCTACTTTAAGAGTTAATGTTCATATTTACAGAAATAATTGTTCGGTTTCCCTTGATAGCAGTGGAGAATCCTTGCATAAGCGAGGTTACAGAAAATCAACTGACATGGCTCCCATAAACGAGCTTCTCGCTGCAGGAATGATACTTCTAAGTGGATGGAAAAAAGACTGCAACTTTGTTGATCCGATGTGCGGTTCAGGTACAATTCTTATCGAAGCTGCGCTTATTGCCAATAATATTCCTTGCGGATATTATAGAAAAAAATACGGTTTCGAAAACTGGAAGGATTTTGATAAAGAGCTTTTTGAAAAGATAAAAAACGAAGCAGCAAATAATATTACGGAATTTGAACACAGAATAATTGGTTCCGACAAATCAGCAATGGCTTTAAAAATAGCTAAAGAAAACATCAGAAATGCAAAACTTCATAAAGATATTGAATTAAATCATGTTGCTATTGAAGATAATTTCCCTCCTGAAGGTGGTGGAATAATTGTTACAAATCCTCCTTATGGCGAACGTCTGAAAATTGATAACATCATTAAACTTTACAGTGTTATTGGTGATTCATTAAAAAACCAATTCACAGGTTTTGATGTATGGATATTAAGTTCTAACAATAGCGCACTTAAACGCGTGGGCTTACGAACTTCAAGAAAAATTCCATTATATAATGCAAAACTTGAATGTAAATATGTTAAATTTGAAATCTATAAAGGGAGTTTGAAAAAGAAGAATAATCCTGTAGACAATGATTAAATGCGTAAATGAGTGAATGATTAAATGCATAAATGAGTGAATGATTAAATGCATAAATGAGTGAATGGTTAAATGCATAAATGAGTAAATGATTAAATGCATAAATGAGTGAATGATTAAATGCATAAATGAATGAATGAGTGAATGCATAAATGAGTGAATGGTTAAATGCATAAATGAGTGAATGGTTAAATGCATAAATGAATGAATGGTTAAATGCATAAATGAGTGAATGGTTAAATGCATAAATGAATGAATGGTTAAATGCATAAATGAGTGAATGATTTAATAATTTATACATACAAACATTAGAAGAACATACAAAAATCATAATAATAAAAAAAATAATGTCAGTTCATGATATAGGTTGACGTTAAGTTTAGTTAAAAACTTTCGTAAATTT
>CAYOKJ010000026.1:0-28817 GCA_964404485.1 uncultured Bacteroidales bacterium
AAATTTAATAAAAAAATGCAAAAATGATAAAAATGTCTTAGCTCGATTAATTTATAAAAAGAAACAACAAAATCGTGAATTAATCTAAAAGCTTGTTACTAACTATCATAAATAAAGAAAAACTAATATTTTAATGCACATTACTTACAAAATTTAAACTTTTAAAATTCAGATTAGCAGAAAATATTTATTGCAAAAATTATTTAGCATAAAAAAACCCCGAAAAAAATTGACGGGGTTTTTAATAAAGTATGTTGTATTTTAGAATTCCCAGAGGTCATGTTCAAAATCAAACAGTTGATTTTTTACCCTTCTTGACTCGAGTAAAGCATCTATACCTGTTGCATATTGAGTAATTCGTCTGTCGTAAACGTTTTCTTCTTTATAAATATAGCTATTAAAAGAACGTTTAATAAATACTTCGTCATAGGTACGCCTTTCAGCATTGTTACTTCTATTATATATTTGAGCTTTTGCAAGAACAGGTCTTGCTTCCGAATAATTTACCCAGAACAGTGGTTCGGGAATTTCTTCACCATCTCGATCTTTCATCAATACAGGGCAAAGTCCAATAATTCTAACCATCATTTGAGAGCGTTGCTTATCGAAAAACCAGTCTTCTTTAACCCTTATTCTCATAACTTTTGATGGATTGAATTCAGAAACTATTACGGTATCATATTCCTCGTAAGGAGGATAAGGACGAGTCAATACTTTATTTTCTGAGACAGTTTGCCTTGTTATTACTTCCTGATATGTCAAAGGCACTAAAAATTCATCTGTTGCAGAAATATCATATGCTGATATTGAACCTTCTTTTAATGCATCAACAATAACTTGCATAAAACTACGCCAATTGTTATGAGCTTCAATTGGATAATAGAATGATTGATTCATTTTCTGACGAAAGTCAATAGTTCTCCATATTCTTTTCGACCACATTACATCAGATTTTCTGATAGGTGGATAAGGAACAGGTTCCTTATCTATCATTCCTGCATCTGGAAACAATCCGTCGTTAGGTGGGTTGTCAAGAATTTGTGATTGAGCAGGCATGTTAATCCCTAAAATGAATCCTGCAATAATTAAAATGATTGTTAAATTTTTCATATAACCTCCGGTAATGAATATAATTATTTTATTATTTAATTGTTAAGTTAATTGTTCCTAAGGTACGTTTTGTACCGTCCGGTCCAATAGCTTGAATATTCTCAAAAAAGAATTTCTGTTTACTTCTGGCACTTCTAATTATGTTTACCATTTCTTCAGAGAATGTAGTACCTCTTGTTGTTTTAGGAATCCAGTCTCCGTTAATGATAGTTGCCATAGTAAAAGATTCTACTATAAAGAATGCTTCGAACTCAAAATCTTTTTGTACAGGAATAATTGCATTAGCTGCTAGAAGAGTATTTTTTTCAATAGTACCTTCTTTTTGACCTGCAATTTCAGCAACAGGGTCAGGAATTCGCTTTACACGAAATTCGCGAGAACCCATGTTCATAGTATTTCCTTCATATTTTGCAGAAGCACTTACTGTTGCCTCTCTAATTCCTTTTTCGGCTTGTACAATGTAGTTATAGCCTTCTCCATCAGGGGTATGAATTAATTTACAACCTTTAGTAATGTGTGCTTGTATTTTTTCATCGGCTAATCCAGGTACAGAAATAGAAACAGGATTATCAACGCCAATATAAAATACGTTCATTTTAGTGGCAGCTACAGTTAATGAAGGTGGAGCTACAATATAATCGCCCTTAAAGTGACGAGTAAGAACATCTCCCTCAGGATCTAGTACTTGAATAATACCTGCATATTTTTTTGGTCCAACGGTATTTCCGGGAAATGAGAATTTTACAATTCCATTTTCTCCTTCAATAGGTTTTGCCCTGCCAATATTTCTATCAGTTATTGAATCTACTCCACTTAAAATTTTAACTGAAGGAACTTGCTTAGAGTCATATGCTGCAACAAAAACTTCAGCTTCATATTTTTCACCATGAAGAATATAAGCATTTTTTGAAATAACTTTTGCATTAATTACGTCAAATTTAAAGTCCTCAGCTGTAACAGATGAGTATAAATGATTTACAACATCAAATTCTGCATTACAAACTTCAGTGATAAGTTTATTTAAGATGGTAACATCTGCTGCTAAGATTGTATAATAGAAATTATGTTGTTCCCAAGTTTGACTTTTACCATCAGAATCATAGTAATCCCCTTTTGTATTAAGACCTAATCTGTAGCTATCTTCAGGCTCATTAATAATCTGTAGCATTTTAATTTTAAAGTTATCAATTTTTCTTTTTAAGTCACCAGCTCTTCCTGTTGTTCCGTCTTCCGATCTTCCGAAAAAGAATCTAGTAGGTTCAGTATATCTATCTTTTGCTAATACTTCACGCAAAAGTGTTGTTTTTGCCTGTTCAACAGTTTCAATTTTTGCATCAGTAGTAATAATTACTGCATATTTTAAACTGTCAATATAGCTTATCATTTCCTGTGATAAAACTTTTACCTCTTGTGCTTTATTCCAATACTCTTCAACTTTATTTGGATTAATTTGATATTGTTTTAAAAATTGGGTGTATGTATTGTTAATTTTACTGGTAAAATTCTCTTTTGTTGTTTCTACACTCTCGTTAACAACAACAAATGCATCAAGCATAGATTTTGAGACGTTAAGTGCCAAAAGAGCTGTAAGCACAAGATACATCATTGCAATCATTTTTTGCCGAGGTGTTTCTTTATATCCAGCCATAAGTTATTTTTATGATATTATTTTTGATTTATTTGTCTAAAAAAATGTTATTACTTAATGTTTACATTCATTGCAGAGAGCATATTTCCATATACTTTATTTAGTGCAACAACATTATTTGTTAAAGCATCCATCTGTCCTTGGAAGTTTGCAGTTTTACTTGCAGACTCATTAAGATTTGCCAGGAATTCATTCATTGTTTCCTGTAATTTTGCAGATGATTCAACTTGTTGATTATTGCTTTGCAACTGTAATTCATAAACTGAGTTTAAAGCTGATAGATTATCTGAAATTTTGCCAATTTGCTCATTATATGCATTTCCATCAACAGCAGAAAAGTCGAGAGCTTCAATAGATTTGCCTAATATTTCAGCAGATTTTGTGTAATTTTGAGCTAATGTTTTAGCTGATTCAGAAGCTTCTTTTATACTTCCGGCAAATTCTTCGGTAGCAGAAAGGTCTTTTCTGATTAAATCAGAAGCTTCATTATAAGCTTGTGATAATCCAGAAGCACTATTGGAAGCACCTTTAATGTTATTAACATATTCTGCACTTGCACCGGCATCACGGTTTAATGATTCAGAAGTTAGTTTATATGATTCTGTTAATTCGTTTGCTGATTGAGAGGCGCTATTAATGTTTTCTACATAACTGTTGGTTGCTACTGCTGCATCTGAAATGTCAGAAAGCTTAGAGGTATTTTCACTTAGATTAGTTAAGCCTTTTCCTAATCTTTCTATCAAATCAGGTCCGATTTTAGCATCTTTAAGCATTGTGTCAAGTTGTTCAACTGCACTACCTTTATCAGCGGATATTTCATCTGTATCATGATAGAGTCCTGCTAATTCAGGATAAACCACACTCCAGTCAGGTTCAACAAATGGTGGTTCAAAAGCTGAGAAGAAAAAGATTATTGCTTCAGTTCCCAAACCGGCAATTAACATATAATCTGCTCCTGTATAGTGATTTATTTTAAAAAGAGCTCCAAGAATCACAACAGATGCTCCCCATCCATAAAGTTTAGCCATAAAATTTCTAAAACCTCTTTTACGTACAATATTGTTTATGCCCATAATATTATAATTTTAATTTGTTATTTTTTTTTTAAATGTTGGTTTCTTAATTGTATATTTTTGATGCCCTTGCTGGATTATCGTCTTTATTTCTTCCGAGATATGATTGAACACATCTAAATCCAATATAGCATTTTGCTGTATCCTGATATTCGTAAGCACGTGTTGTAACTTGTAAATAATGTGCAATATCTTTCCAAGAACCACCTCTGATAACTTTACGTTTCATAGCAGGAGGATCACTTTCTTTAGCATTATAAGTATAATTAGGATTCATGTCCCAGGTAAAGTTGTATGATAGAGGGTCGAATGCGCTATTTGTCCATTCGGCAACATTACCTGCCATATCGTATAATCCCCAGTCGTTTGCAGGATAATGAGCAACAATAACAGTTCTGAGGCCGCCATCATCAATATAGTTTCCTCGTAATGGTTTAAAGTTTGCAAGGAAGCAACCTTTTTCGTTACGCGTGTATGGTCCACCCCATGGGAAAGGACTTAAACCGTATCCACCTCTAGCAGCCCACTCCCACTCTGCTTCTGTAGGAAGACGGAATTTTGCTTGGTCACCAGCAGATGATTTTGAATTTGCACTGTTATTTACCAGTTCTGTTCTCCAAACACAGAATGCACGTGCTTGTGTCCAGTTTACACCAACAACAGGATAATGATCATAAGCAGGATGCCAAAAATATCTTTCAGTTAATGGATCATTAAATGAATATGCATAATCATGAATCCATGATAATGTATCGGGATAAACATTTATTACTTCTTTTCTAACATAAACAGATCTGTCTCTTAGTCCCTGTGGACGATTTGCTAAACTTGCATTTTGATAATTTGCATCTTCAGAAAAATCTTTTACTGCTGCTGCATGAAGATCAACCCAGTAATATTCGTAATTTAATTTTCGTGAATCTATTTCTTTTCTTCTAAAATACCTTTCGTGTTCAGGTAGAAACATTTCTTCCAAAACATCTCTTACATCTTGGTCTTCACTATTCCATTCGATATCTTCTTTCCAATTTAAATAAGGAGGGTCGTACAATTCACCGGTTTTTTCATTTTCCTCAATTAAGAATTGTTCTGGTCTAAGTTCGCCAAGAAGAGTTCTGGCGATAGAATCTTTTACCCAATATACAAATTGCCTGTACTCATTGTTTGTAATTTCTGTTTCATCCATAAAAAATGCTGAAATTGAAACAGTTTTTGGTTCATGTAACTGCGATTTTGTGATATCTTCACTACTTACACCCATTGTATAACTACCCTGTGGAATAAAAGCCATTCCATAAGGATCTGGCTGATAAAAGGCTTTGGCTTTACGGTTAACACCAACTAATTCTCCGTTTCCTGAATTACTGCAACTTGCCAAAAAGACTAAAGCTATAAGATAATAAAACAATTTTTTCATGTCTGTTAGAAATTTATATCCTAAATAAATAATAATAAATTCAAATTTTTCACCAAAAGTAAAAAAATATGTGATAAAGAAAATTTTTCACCAAAAAAATTATAAAAATCTTGTGTTTTTATAACTTTTGCTTGCTCGTTCTGCTTTTAATTTAAAACAATATCCAAGCATTATTTCGTGACTTCCATTTGTGCCAAACACTGATGTATCAATATCATAAGAATATCCAATTTTGAAATCTTTATAATAAACACCAAGTAAAATGGAAATGTCTCCTAAAACTCTATAACTAACGCCTCCCCAAAACTTATTATTGTATGTGAGGATGCTACTAATATCATATTGCATTGTTGCACCATCAGATTTAATTAAAAATGAAGGTGTAATGGTAAATGATGGATGATTTGGTAAAGATAATATATAACCACCTGTCAGATAAAATGTTCTGGCAAGTTTCATCCTGAGAGGTGTCCCGGCTTCAGTCAAAGTTTTTCCAGGTGATTGAATAAGATTAGTTATTGATAAGCCTAAATAATATTGTTCAGGAAGATGATAAAAAACGCCTAATGAAAAATCTATCATCATATCACTTTCTTCCCCCGAAAGAGAACTTAATAACGGATCTGTTTCAACAGAAATAAATTTACTGAAGTCAATGGTTCTGTTCAAAAAACAAATTTGTGCACCAATACCTAAATTTCCACCACCTATGTCTAAATGGTAAGCATATCCAATATTTAACCCAATATCTTTCCAAAATCCTAATTTATCTTGTATAATATTTGCACTAACTCCACCTTTTAATATTTTTACAGGAGAATTGATAGAAAATAGAAAGGTTTCCGGAGCTACATTATTCTCCTCATTATCTATTAAACCGCCCCATTGTTGCCTGATAATTCCATTTGCGCAAATCGCATTTTTGTTTCCGGCAAAACCCGGATTGTATGACATGATTGAAAACATATGATGTGTTACCTGTGGTGATTGTTGAGAATAACCCATTCCAATCAAAAATAAAAACAGAATAACACAAATATATTTTTTATAAATCATTAAATATCAATATTTACAATATTTTTTTATAGCTTAGCTAAGGTAAATATTTTTTTTATTATTTAGCAAACTAAAATCGACTGTTTTTATCATTGCTTGCCATATGGCTGATAAACAAACAAATAGAAGCATTATTCCTTTTGATGTCATTTACATCATAATAAACATCGAATATTTTGATTTATTGTGTGTTATCTAAAGAAAAAAATAATAAATAAATTTGAATTATTTAAAAGAAACATATTACTTTTGCCGCCGATTAATTAAAAATCATAAAAAAAATTACGCAAATGGCTTTTATTCAGAAAGAAAAGATGTTTTCAGGCAAGTGGATCATGAATTACAGTATGATTGTAATTGGATCTTTTATTCTTGCTGCCGGTTTTGTTTTGTTTATTACTCCATATAAAATTGTTCCGGGTGGAGTTTACGGTATTTCTATTGTGCTTCATTACATGTTAGGAACACCTGTTGGTTTGGTTGCACTTTGCTTTGATATTCCATTAACAATATTGGGGATAAAAATTTTAGGACCTCGATTTGGTGTTAAGACTGTTGTAGGCTTTGTGTTTACAGCTTTTTTTGTTGATGCATTAACGTATGTATATGGAGAGGCTCCATTGGTTGTAGGTGATGCATTATTATCTTCTATTTTCGGGGGAGTTTTTGTTGGTTTTGGTCTTGGGCTGATATTTAAAGCAAAAGCTACTTCAGGTGGCTCTGATATTGTTGCAATGATTATTGCAAAATATACCAAACTTCCATTAGGTCAATTAATGATTTTAGTTGATTCTGCAATTGTTTTGGTTGGTTTAATTGTGTTTAAGGATTGGAAAATCCCATTGTATTCTCTTATTGTGATTTTTATTTCCGGTAAGGTTATCGACGTAGTACTACAGGGAATTAGTTATGATAAAACAATATTTATTGTTTCTGATAAATATGAGGAAATAAGAGATAAAGTTATTAATGACCTTAATCGTGGTGGTACTTTTCTTGCGGGAAGTGGAATGTATAAACGCGATGAAAAGACATTAATTTTTACTGTTGTAAACAGGCGAGAGGTAGCAATATTACAAGACTTTATTAATAAAATCGATCCAAATGCTTTCCTTATCGTGATAAATGCGAACGAAATTTTAGGTAAAGGATTTAAATCATTGAAAGAAAAAGTTGATGAGTAAATAGCTTAATAATTTTTGAACTTTTTATTTTAAAAATATAATACAGATTAATACAAAAAAAAATCCTCTTTGCAAAAATTTTGCAAAGAGGATTTTTTGTAAACAGAATTATTTTTTATTTATTGAATAATCGAATAATATCATTCCCATTTGCAAGAATAAGCAAACTAAATAAAATTATCATTCCCAAAATTTGAGAATACTCAAGAAATTTATCACTTGGTTTACGACGAGCTATTATTTCATACAATAAAAACATAACATGACCGCCATCAAGAGCCGGAATTGGTAATACATTTAATATTGCAAGCATTATTGATAAAAATGCTGTTAACCTCCAAAAACTTTCCCAATCCCATGTTGCAGGAAAAATGTTACCAATAGTAATAAACCCTCCAACGGATTTGTAAGCTTGAACTTCAGGTGAAAAAAGAAGTTTTAATTGTTTTAGATAATTACCGATACCGGTGTATGCTTTTGAAATACCTGCAGGAATTGCTTCAACAAAAGAATAATTCTTTTCTTTATAAGTAAAGTAATTGCTGAGGTCTTTATGATATACCCCAAGTAAACCTTGTTCAGGAACTGTTACATTTATATAAACAGTATCAGTATTTCGAAGTGCAGTAACTGTTACTTCCTCGTTTTTGTGCTTTTGAATTTCGTTATAAAACTCATCAAAATATTGTTTTGATTCTCCGTTAAGGGCTAAAATTTTATCATTGATTTGTAAACCGGCTGCTTTTGCAGGAGAATTATCAGTGAATTTTTTAACTTCAAATGGAAATTGTACAAAAAGAAAATCCGGAGTTCTTTTCTTTATCAGCTTTCCTATTATTCCTTTTGGGATTTTAATGTTTTTATTCTGATTATCTCTAATAATTTGTATGCTTTTAGCTTCATCAAGTATTAACTTAACAGGGATTTTTAAAAAATCTTCAACTTCTTCATTATCTATCGAAATAATTTTATCTCCGTTTTGGAGACCCATTTCCATAGCTAATGAATCGCAAACCACACCATATTTATTAGCTTCGGAAGTTGGAAGATATTTTTCTCCCCAAGTTGACAACATCACAACATAAATTGCCATTGCTAATAAAACATTTACCGTTACCCCTCCAAGCATTATTATTAAACGTTGCCATGCAGGTTTTGATCTAAATTCCCAGGGCTGAGGTGGTAATTTCATTTGCTCTTTATCCATAGATTCATCAATCATCCCCGAAATTTTTACATAACCACCCAAAGGCAACCATCCTATTCCGTATTCTGTTTCTCCTTTTTTAAATTTAAAAAGCGAAAACCATGGATTAAAAAAAAGATAAAACTTCTCGACTTTTGTTTTAAAAAATTTTGCAGCAAGAAAGTGTCCTGATTCATGAAAAATTACAAGTATTGAGAGACTTAATAAAAGTTGTGATATTTTTATAAAAATGTCCATTTTAGTGTTTTAATATTTATTTGATGAATTGTAAAGCTAATTTTCTGCTTTCATTGTTAGTGCTTATTAAATCTTCGTATGATGGATTTTTAATAAATTGAATTGTTTGCATACATTTTTCAATTACTTCCGGCATTTCCAGAAATGCTATTTTGTCATTCAAAAATGCATTTACAACTATCTCGTTAGCAGCGTTCAAAACGCAAGGAATATTTCCCCCGGATCTGATTGCTTCAAAAGCGAGTGCAAGATTACGAAAATTTTTCATATCCGGAGCTTCAAAAGTTAATTGAGGATAATTTAAAAAATCAAAACGCGGGAAATCTGTTTGTAATCTTTGCGGAAAAGAAAAAGCATATTGTATTGGCAATTTCATATCTGGTAAACCCATTTGAGCTTTCATTGAGCCATCGCAAAACTGAACAAAAGAATGAATAATTGATTGAGGATGTACAATTACATCAATTTGATTTTCATTAAGATCAAATAGCCATTTTGCTTCAATCATCTCAAGCCCTTTATTCATCATTGATGCAGAATCAATTGTAATTTTAGCACCCATTTCCCAGTTGGGATGTTTTAATGCTTGGGCTTTTGTAACTGTTTTTAGAAAATCTTTTTCTTTACCTCTAAAAGGTCCTCCAGAGGCAGTTAGATATATTTTTTCAATTGGGTTTATTCCTTCTCCGGTAAGACACTGGAAAATTGCCGAATGCTCGGAATCCACAGGAATAATATTTATTTTATTTTCTATTGATAGTTTACTTATTAAATCGCCTGCAACAACAAGAGTTTCTTTGTTAGCAAGAGCAATCTGTTTTTTTGCTTTTATAGCATTTATTGTTGGTTCTAATCCTGCAAATCCAACAATAGCAATTAACACAATATCTACAGTTTCCATTTCCACAACCTGGGAAATTGATTTGCTTCCGCTGAAAACTTTTATATCGAAATTTTGTAATGCATCTGAAACTTTTAAATAAAGTTTATCATTACCAATAACAACAGAATTTGGTTTGTACTTAATAGCTTGTTTTATCAGCAAATCAGCATTAGATTGTGCCGTGATAACCTCAAGCACAAAATGGTCTTTGTTTTTTTCTATTACTTCTATTGCTTGTGTTCCAATCGAACCGGTTGATCCTAATACTGCTATTCGTTTTTTTATCATTAATTTGATTTTTTACCAACTACTTCATCATCCCTTCACAACCTTCACCCAAAAGAGCAAGGAGTTTGACTTTTCTGATTTATTACTTTATTAATTCCATTTTAAATAAATCACAACCACTCTATTTCCCCAAAATGCAAAACTCAAAACCCCATATAATTTTTAGGATTTACAGGTGTTCCGTTAAACCATAATTCGAAATGGAGATGAGGTCCTGTTGAAAGTTCACCCGATTCACCAACAATTGCGATTGGTTCACCTGCTTTAACAAAAGTTCCTGTTTTTTTTAGTAAAGCTGAATTATGTTTATAAACTGATAAAATATTATGATTGTGTTGAATGCCAATAACATACCCTGTTTGCACGGTCCAGTCAGAAAAAATTACAGTTCCGTCTAAAGTTGCTTTAATAGCCTCGTTATTTGTAGCAACAATATCAATACCATAATGTTTTTCGGCAAGATTAAAGTTTCTAGAGATTATTCCCTTTAGAGGTGTAAAAAAATTATAAGAACTTATCGAACTCTTATTTCCAGCATAAAGATTTTCGTTTTCGGACAGGAAAAGACTATAGCTTCTTTGATTTTCGTAATCTATCCTTAGAAGCGAATCTTCAATTGATTTACTGAGACTTGTTATAGTGTCATAATTTGCAGATTGTTCGTTATTTGGAATAATTGAATCTGAAATTTCTTTCCCGTCAATAATATTTTTTATATTTTGAATATATAGATTTTTTCTGTAAAAATCTTTTTCAAGTGAATCGGTAAGTTGCTGAAGTCGATAAACTTGTTTAGGTAATTCAGGATTTGTGTATCCCGGAATATATTCGCGCAATGAAGTGAATGAAATTATTATTGCAGTTAAGAATATTAACAATATTGACAAAGTACCAAGTAACACAAATACATTTAAACGAGTAAGTCGAAAAGACACTTTCTCCTCAAAAGTTTCGTCATTCAAAATAACGAGACGGTACTTGCTACGAAGCTTTTCACTCCATTTTTTTTTCTGTTTATTTTTTTTATTTCCCGAAGGCATGTTATATTTTCTTTGGTGGCAAAGATAAGAAAACTATCAAAAAGCAATCATTTCATTTTGTTGACAAAAATAATAATTGTAAAATATTTTTAAATTCAGCTAACCAAATATTTAGTTAATTGGAAAAAATAAAATATTTTTGCAAAATTAGAGTTATAAAGCATAAAACATCATCATCTTGAATAAAAACATCAATTACAAAATATTGCGGATCGTATTTGTGATAATCCCATTGCTGTTACTTTTTTCCTGTTCTACTAAAAAAAATAGTTTTACACGAAGAGCATACCATAATCTTACTTGTCATTATAATGGATACTGGAATGGAGACTATGCATATAAAGATGGCATACAGGCTCTGAAGGATAAAGTAGTTGAAGATTATACAAAAGTTTTACCTGTATTTAATTACGGCGACAAAAATGATGTTCAAGTTCTTAATCAAAATATGGATAGAGCAATTGAAAAAGCTTCTATAATGATACAGAGGCATTCGATGAAGTTTAGTAATGTTGAATATGTGAAATGGATTGATGACTGTTATCTTCTTATTGGGAAGGCATATTTTTACAAAAGGGAATACATAAGTGCTCGTAGAAGTTTTAGGTATGTGATTAATGAATATTCAGAAAATGATATTAAATATGAAGCAATGCTTTGGCTTGCCAGAACATATAATCAGTTGGAAGAATATGAAAAAGTAGAACCGGTACTAACCTCCTTTGCAAAAATAATGACTGAGGAGAATATTCCTCTTAGTTCAAGAAAAATATTTCCATTGGTTTTTGCTAATTATTATATTTTACAGGAGCAATATCCTAAAGCAAAAAAATATCTCTCACAAGCTGTTAATATTAATACTAAAAAACAATTAGTTACCAGATTAAAATTTATTCAGGCACAAATATTTCAAAAGGAGGAAAATTTAAGTAGAGCATCCGAATTATATTCTCAAGTAATTAAAAGAAATCCACCTTATGAAATGGCGTTTCAGGCTAAAATTAATATGGCAAAATCCTTTGATGCTGAATCCGGTAATAGCGAGCATATTGTTAAAATACTTAATAAAATGCTCAGAGATTCTAAAAATAAAGAATATCGTGATCAAATACATTATGCTCTTGCAGAAGTTGCTTTGAAGGATAAAAACGACACTTTGGCAATACATTATTTAAGACTTTCTGTTGCACTAAGTACAGAAAATGATTATCAAAAATCGGTTTCCTCTTTAAAAGTAGCTGATTTGTATTTTAATATTCCTGACTATAAAAATTCGCAAGCTTACTATGATACAGCTATGCAATTTTTGCCTAAAGAATTTCCAAATTATGAACAGGAAAAGGCAAAAGCGGAAACTCTTTCTTTAATGGTTGATAATCTTTCAATAATTCAAATGCAGGATAGCTTGCAGCATCTTGCTTCAATGAACGAAAGTGAAAGACTTAAAATAATTGATAAAATAATTGAAGATTATATTAAAAAAGAAGAACAAAATCGTGAAGTAATAGAAATGCAACAGCAAAATGCTCAGCTAAATAAGCCTTCAAATAATATTATGCCTGACAGGGGAGGGAAATGGTATTTTTATAATCCTCAGACACTGAGCTTCGGATATACAGAATTTGTAAAGAAATGGGGAAAACGAAAACTGGAAGACCTTTGGATGTTGAAGAACAAAAAGAGTACATCTTTCGGTATCGATAATGGTGAGTTATTAGCTGCTGATAGTACTCGATCTGATAGTACAAGCACGGTTTCAAATGATCCGAAAGAAAGAGATTATTATCTGCAAAATATCCCTTTCACTCCTGAACATATTGCTATATCGGATAGTTTAATAGTTAGGTCATATTTTATTCTGGGGAAATTGTATAAAGAAGGACTGAAAAATAATGAAAAATCTGCAGAAACATTTAAAGAGTTAATATCAAGATATCCTGAAAATAAATTTCAGCTAAAATCGTACTATAATTTGTATAAGATATTTGAAGAAGAAAATGATTTAATACAATGCGATTTTTATAAAAACTTAATAGTTGCCAATTATCCGAAAAGTGATTATGCAAAAGTTATTTTAAATCCTGATTTTTATAAGGAAATAAATGCTCAGAAAAATGAAGCTGCAGGTCTTTATAAAAAAGCATATCATGCATATCTTAATAAAGAATACTATATGGTTATGAGTTATGCTGATTATGCAATTATTAATTATGAAGATACTGCTCTTGTTCCTAAGTTTGATTATTTACGAGCACTATCAATTGGAAAAGTTGAGGTTGAAGATTCGCTTGTTTCCGCACTCAGAAAAATCATTATTCGATACCCGACAAGTAGCGTAAAACCATTGGCTGACAATATTTTAAGTCATTTAACAAATGATAATGCAGAAAAGGAGGATAATAAAAATATAGAAAAAGAGCTTCGCAAGTCTCCGTATAAACATCATAAGAAAAAAGATTCACATTTTTATGTTTTTGTGGTAAACACAAAAGAGGTTAATATTCCTGTTCATGCTCTCAAAGTTAGGATTTCTGATTTTAATAATGAAAATTACAAATTGAGAAAACTAAATATCAACAGCGTTCTTCTTGATGATAAACATCAGATAATTACTGTTGGTAATTTTAGTAATGATGAAGCTGCATTATCTTATTTAAATCATATTTCATCAAACGAATATGTAAATGCAAGTTTGCCGCGAGAATCACATGATTGTTTTGTTATTTCAACATCAAATTATCCAATATTTTATAGAGAAAAAGACGTGGCTGTTTATAAAGAATTCTTTAAAATTGATTATCTTAAATAGTGATTTTTCTTTAATGAATTTTTTATTTAATAAAAATCTGAATATATTTGCGAAAATGTTTATTTGATATTAATCAAGGGAAAAAATCATGGCAAAGAATTATGGTACTGAAAATAAAAAAGTGAATTTATTAGAAAACGGAACAAAAATTAATGGAGATATTGAATCTAATGGTGACTTTCGTATTGATGGAATTTTAAAAGGTTCAATAAAATCTAAAGGGAAAATTGTAGTTGGTGTAACAGGTTTAGTAGAAGGTAATATTAGTTGTCGTAATGCTGATATTTCAGGAAAAGTTAACGCTCAGGTAGATGTTACAGAGTTATTATTATTAAAAGCTTCTTCAGACATTTCGGGAGATGTAAAAACTGCAAAACTCTCAATTGAGCCCGGAGCAAAGTTTTCGGGAACTTGCGACATGGGAAATGGACAAAATGCATCTTTGAAATCCTCATCACAAAATGATGAAAAGGCAAAATCAAAAGAAAAAACCGCTTGAAAATTATGCGAAGTATAGCAGCATTGCACTGCAAATGCTTGTAATAATTTTGATTGGTGTTTTTGGTGGAATTAAACTTGATGAGTGGTTAAATCTTGCTTTTCCGGTTTTCACTGTTGTTTTATCCTTATTAGCTGTAATACTTGCAATTTATTCTGTGATTAAAGACCTTCTAAAAAATAATAAAAAATGAATACTACTTATTTAAAGTTTTTTAAAAAGCTGATAAAATTAACTGTTGCTGTCTTTTTAGTTTTTTATGCAGCCACATATTTCATGCCCGAAAAGCTAGTGTCTCCAGCAATGCCATATCTTATTCTTCTGTCAGCATCTGTTACACTAATTTTTCATTATATCATTATAAAAGCAGCTGAAAAAAAATTCAGCAGATTTATTTCGTATTTTATGATTGCAACTGTTATGAAACTTTTGCTTTATTTAATTGTAATTTTTCTATATGTTTACCTTAATAAAAATGACGTCTTTCCATTTGTTATAACTTTTCTTTTACTATATATTATTTTTTCTGTTTTTGAGGTGATAAATCTGCTTCAGATACAAAATTCTTCAACAAAAGATAATTTAGAAAAAAAATAGTACCTTTGCAAATTCAAATTTTAAACCTATTGGAATGAATGGTAACGGTTACGAAAAAGTAGAAAATTTTGACAAAGAAACTGTTAATAAGCTTGCTTATCATTACAAAGAAATTCTTAGCTTAATTGGTGAAGATGTAAATCGGGAAGGATTGATTGAAACGCCGGAAAGAGTTGCAAAAGCCATGCAGTTTTTTACTCATGGTTATAGTGTTGACCCGGTTGAAATACTTAAATCAGCAAAATTTCAGGAAGATTATCGGGAAATGGTTATCGTAAAAGATATAGAAATTTACTCTTTATGCGAACATCATTTGGTGCCTTTTATTGGCAAAGCTCATGTAGCTTATATCCCAAATAAATATATTACAGGTTTAAGTAAGATTGCAAGAGTTGTAGAAGCATATTCTCGTCGTTTACAAATTCAAGAAAGACTTACAACACAAATTAAAAATGCAATTAATGATACATTAAATCCTTTGGGAGTAGCTGTAGTTATAGAAGCACAGCATTTATGCATGGTGATGAGAGGTGTTCAAAAACAAAATTCAGTAACTACAACTTCGGATTTTACTGGTGCATTCAGAAATCAAGAAACTCGTGCGGAGTTTATTCATCTTATTGGTGCAAAATTGCACTGATTTATAAATTAATTTTTATCTTTGCAAAAATTTCTTGGAAATAGAAAATAGAAAAAACTCAGAAAAAAGTAATTAACACAAAACTAACTTTATTGAAATAATTTTATCTCCAAACAAAATTTATTATTAAAAATAATTTTTTATGAAAGCATATGTTTTCCCCGGACAAGGGGCTCAATTTGTTGGTATGGGTAAAGATTTGTTTGACAGTTCTACGAAAGCAAAGGAATTGTTCACCAAAGCAAACAAGATATTAAAATTCAAAATTACAGATATTATGTTTGATGGAACTGATGACGATTTAAAACAAACAAAAGTTACTCAGCCTGCAATATTTCTTCATTCTGTAATTTTAGCCAAAACTTTGGGCGAAGATTTTAAACCTGACATGGTTGCCGGTCATTCTTTAGGAGAATTTTCTGCTTTAGTTGCAAATAAAACTTTATCGTTCGAAGATGGTTTAAAACTTGTGTTTAAGAGAGCAATGGCAATGCAAAAAGCTTGTGAAGCTGAACCATCAACAATGGCTGCAATTATTGGATTAGAAGATGAAATAGTTGAAAGAATTCTTGAAAATATTGATGAAATTGTTATTCCTGCAAATTATAATTGCCCAGGGCAACTTGTGATTTCAGGTTCGTTTAAAGGGGTTGAAATAGCTTGCGAAAAACTTAAAGAAGCAGGAGCAAAAAGAGCTCTTCCTTTAAAAGTTGGTGGTGCTTTTCATTCTCCACTAATGGAACCGGCTAGACTTGAACTTGCTGATGCAATTAACTCAACAAAGTTCAATAAGGGAATTTGTCCTATTTACCAAAACGTAACCGGACAACCTGTTACAGACCCTGAAATTATTAAAACAAATCTTATTTCTCAATTAACATCTCCTGTTCGCTGGACGCAGATTATGAAAAATATGATTGCCAATGACATACATGAAGTTGTTGAAGTTGGTCCGGGAAAAGTCCTTCAGGGATTTTTTAAAAAACTTGATAGAAATTTGAATGCTTATAGTGCATAAAAATTCCAAAAAGAGATATTTATAATATTGACCTTCCGTGTTTTAAAATGTGGGAGGTCTTTTTATTTAATCATTTATGCATTTAATTATTAAACAATTATCACTAAAATAATAGTCTCTTATTTATTAATGAGGATTATCTAATTTTACTCACAATAATAAATTTCTGAGCAATGAAGAAAACAGTTTTTACAATATCAATTTTATTAAGTGTTATATGTACGTTTGGGCAAATACCTCAAGGTTATTATAACACTGCCACCGGTTTGAGTGGAGAACAACTTCAGTCAGCCTTGCATAATATTATTGATGGTCATAATGTGGAATCATATAGTGATTTGTGGAGTGATTTTAAACAAACTGATAAAAAATCCAATGGATATGTTTGGGATATGTATTCTGATATTTACGAAGGAAATCCCCCTTATAATTATACTTTTTTTTCTGATCAATGTGGTAATTATGGGGGAGAAGGTGATTGTTACAATCGTGAGCATTCCTTTCCGAAAAGTTGGTTTGGTGGAACTGTTTCGCCTATGTATACCGATTTATTTCATCTTGTTCCAACAGATGGGTATGTAAATAATAAAAGGTCGAATTATCCTTATGGTGAAGTTGGTAATGTTAACTGGCCCTCATTAAATGGTTCAAAAGTAGGTAGTTGCAATTACCCGGGATATTCGGGGATAGTTTTCGAACCAATTGATGAATATAAAGGCGATTTTGCCAGAAATTATTTTTATATGGCTACAAGATATTATCAGGAAGATAGTAACTGGCCTGGAAGTGCAATGGTTAACGGCGCACAACCAAAACCCTGGGCTTTGGAGTTATTAAATGATTGGCACGAATCCGATCCTGTTAGCCAAAAAGAGGTTAATAGAAACGAAGCTGTTTATGATATTCAGAATAATAGAAATCCTTTTATCGATCATCCTGAGTTTGTAAATCAAATTTGGTTTAATTCAGGAATTGATTACGATTTTGAAATGTTTAAGAGTAAAATTTCAGTTTATCCAAATCCTGTTTCTGACATTTGCAATATCAGTTTTTCTTCATCATTTAATATCAATAATATTGAATATTCATTAACAAATCTGCTTGGAAAACTCAGGAAACTGATTTTACAATATGTGGTCAATCAATAAAAATTAACACTCTTGATTTGAGTCAAGGAATTTATTTTTTAAAAATTACAGATAAATCCGCCGGAGCGGAAATAGTTTTTAAAATTGTGAAATAACAGTTTTCATGTATTTACAAGATTATAATCCGAAATTATTATGATTATTTATGATTACATTACAACAACACTATGGATACAAAATGCTTTTTCTGGAGAACAACTCAACAGCAAGAAATCGATTATATTGAAGAAAGGGATGGTGTAATCAATGCCTATGAATTTAAGTGGGAAGGAAAAAAGCACTTAAAATTTCCGGTAACATTCATAAAAGCATATCCTGATTCAAAAACTTTTTTAATAACACCATCGAATTATATGGATTTTATTGGAACATAGCATTTACTTGAATATAAAATTCAAGACACCTGATAATAACTACCGTTTATCATACTGTTTTTCATAATATTTAAGATAATCTCCGGAAGTTACATTTTTTAGCCATTCTTTATTATTGAGGTACCAGGCAACTGTTTTTTCTATTCCCTCTTCAAACTGAAGTGAAGGTTTCCAGCCAAGCTCATTTTGTAATTTTGAGGAATCAATGGCATATCTAAGATCATGTCCTGCGCGGTCTTTTACATAAGTAATTAATTTCTCAGAAGTTCCTTCTTCTCTACCAATTAATTTGTCAACGGTTTTGCAAAGAATTTTTATCAAATCAATATTTTTCCATTCGTTGTTGCCGCCAATGTTATATGTTTCACCGATTTTACCCTTGTGAAAAATCAAATCAATTGCCTTTGCATGATCATCTACATAAAGCCAATCTCGGATGTTTTCGCCTTTTCCATAAACAGGAAGTGGTTTATTATTTTGAATATTATTGATGAATAATGGAATTAGTTTCTCAGGAAACTGATATCCACCATAATTATTCGAGCAATTTGAAATTACAATTGGCAAACCAAAAGTATCGTGATAAGCTCTTACAAGATGGTCTGAGCTGGCTTTAGAAGCAGAATATGGGCTGTGCGGATCGTAAGCAGTTGTTTCTACAAAAAATCCTTCATCGCCAAGCGAGCCATAAACTTCATCTGTGGAAACATGATAGAAAAGCTTGTCTTTGAAATTATCTTGCCAAATGTACTTTGCGGCATTTAGTAAATTTACAGTTCCAACAATATTTGTATAAATAAATTCGGTAGGATTTGAAATTGATCTGTCGACATGCGATTCGGCAGCGAGGTGAATTACCCCATCAAATTTATAATCAACAAATAATTCGTGAATAAATTTTTCATCAACAATATCACCTTTTACAAATTCATAATTAGGTTCATTTTCTATGTCTTTCAAATTTGCAAGATTTCCTGCGTAGGTTAATTTGTCGAGGTTAATGATTTTATAATCAGGATATTTTTTTACAAACATTCTAACTAAATGCGATCCGATAAATCCTGCTCCTCCGGTGATAAGTATTTTTCTCATGTGTGGTTATTTATATTTGTTTTTTAATTTCATCATTTTGTATTCTAAATTTCTTTTAAAGCCAATTCCCAATTCCATGCGGAGAGTGTCATCTCATCAATATCTTTTTCAGCTTTCCATCCAAGTTCGTTGTTTGCATATTTTGTATCGGCCCACACCTGGGTAATATCTCCTTCTCTTCGATCAACAATTTTATAATTAAGATTTTCGCCTGTAACTTTTTCAAAAGATTTTATTACTTCAAGAACCGAATATCCATTTCCTGTGCCAACATTAAACATCTCAAAATCTTTCTTCATTTGTTTTTTAAGCATTCGTTCAACAGCAATGACATGAGCTTTGGCAAGATCTACAACATGAATATAATCACGAATTGCAGTTCCGTCGGGTGTTTGATAATTATCTCCAAAAACACTTAATTGTTGTCTGATTCCAATTGCAGTTTGGGTAATAAATGGCATCAGATTATTTGGAACGCCAAGTGGAAGCTCTCCAATTATTGCACTTTTGTGAGCACCGATTGGATTGAAATATCTTAATGCTATTCCATGAATTCCTGATGTTTTTACCGTATCAAAAATTATTTCTTCCGAAATTTGTTTTGTGTTTCCGTAAGGAGATTCAGCTTTTTGAATAGGTGCATTTTCTGTAACAGGAAGTTCTGTAGGCTGACCGTAAACTGTACAGGATGAAGAAAAAACAAAATTTTCGATATTGTTATCTTTCATGCCTTGTAAAATATTTACAAGCGAAAAAAGATTGTTGCGATAATACATTAATGGGTTGTTTACAGATTCGCCAACAGCCTTGAATGCTGCAAAATGGATTATTCCCTGAATATCATTATGACGTTTAAAAAAATCTTTTGTTTTTGTTGTATCAATCAAATCAAATTCTTCAAACTCAGGTTTTATTCCCGAAATTTTTTCGATTGAATCCAAAACATTAATATTTGAGTTTGACAGATTATCAACAATAATAACTTCATGACCACTATTTTGTAATTCAACAGTTGTGTGTGAACCGATGTAGCCTGTTCCGCCGGTAACTAATATTTTCATATACTAAAAGTTAAATTTATTATCTGAAAAAAAAGAGTAAATAAATTATTACTATTTCTTAAAAACTTTTCCATCTTCCAATTTATATTTTTCTTTACTTTCTGGACATTCAGCAATTCCATTATCATCGAAATGTAAACGATGACCATATTCACTCATCCAACCGACTTGTTTTGCAGGATTACCAACAACAAGAGCGTAAGGTAGAACTTCTTTTGTTACCACGGCACCGGCTCCGATAAATGCATATTCACCAATATTATGACCACAGACAATAGTTGAGTTTGCTCCGATTGTTGCTCCTTTTTTAACAATAGTTTTTTCGTATTGTCCTCTTCTGTTTACTCCACTTCGCGGGTTTGTAACATTTGTAAATACCATTGATGGTCCAAGAAAAACATTGTCTTCGCAAATTACTCCTGTATAAATCGAGACATTATTTTGAACTTTAACATTTTTTCCAAGAATCACTTCAGGGGAAACAACAACATTTTGACCGATATTGCATTTTTCACCCAAAACACAATTTGACATAATATGTGAGAAATGCCATATTTTGCTGTTTTCTCCTATTGTGCAACCTTTGTCAATAATTGCTGTTTCGTGTTTGAAATATTCTTTTGATAGTGTCATTATGCTTTTTAGAATTTTGTTTATAGATTGATTTTTTATTAGTATGACTTTTGTAAAAGTAAACAATTTCTTTCAGGGTAATAGAAGCCGAAAGTATATTATTCTATTATAAAATAAGCGGTTGTTATTTTGAATATTTATTATTTAGAAAATATATTATATTTTAGTATGCTGTATATCGCTCGTAATCCGTCTTTCCAACATATTTTTTTGCCATCGGTATAGGTACGTCCATAGTATGCAATACCTACTTCATATATACGAATGTTGGGTATTCGTGAGATTTTTGCCGTTACTTCTGGTTCAAAACCAAATTTTTTCTCTTTAAAGTCAATCTTCTTAATTACATCTGCCCTGAATAATTTATAACATGTTTCCATGTCGGTGAGATTTAAATTTGTAAACACATTTGATAAATATGTTAGAAATTTATTTCCTAAAGAGTGCCAGAAAAACAAAATCCGATGTGGTTTCCCACCCATAAACCTTGATCCGAATACTACATCGGCAATATCATTTATCAACGGTTTTAACAATATATTATAATCTTCGGGATCATACTCAAGATCGGCATCCTGAATAATTATTGCATCTCCGCTTGCTTCTTTAATTCCACGATGCAAAGCAGCACCTTTTCCCTGATTTGTCATTTGCTCAATAAGACGGATATCAAAATTATTGTAATTACTGATAAATTCATTTACAATTTGTGATGTATTATCAATCGAACAATCATTAATAATAATAATTTCTTTTTTGATATTATTCGTTAATTCAATATCACATACTTTTTTTAGTATATTATCAATTGTGGATGCTTCGTTATATGCAGGTATAAGTACCGAAAGTTTTTCTATGCTCATTGAACCGTCATTAAAATTTATATAGAATTTGAAATTACAAATGTGCAACTTTTTTTTTATTAATAAGTTTTATTTCTTAGAAGTTAAATTGTAATTTTGTAGGCAAAATGGTGTGTTTGTAAAATATTACAATCAAATACTTGATTACTTTAGAATTAGTTATGCGTTCGGAGTATACCTGTAAGACTTTTGCATTTCTGTTCCGCATTAGCATAACAGGTTTTTGAGGGGATATTAATAATTAAAATAAAATGAAAAATCACAGTGCTGCTTCACAATAAATTAGTATTATCAATTTTAACAAAATGAGAAATAATACACTCTTTAGAAAATCCATCATCATTGATGTTGTTATCATCCTGATTTACATCCTGCTTATCAATCTGAAAATAGAAAAAGTAGATGTTGTTATTAAGGGCGATGGCGTGGGTTATTACGATTATTTACCGTCACTTTTTATTCACCACGACCTGATAAGAAAAGATGTTACTGTGCAAATTGATTCCTTACGCTATGACCGCATTGCAAAAAAACAGGTTTATTTAAATTATAAAGGGTTTGAAGTAAATAAATATCCGGCAGGAACAGCGGTTTTGCAATTGCCTTTTTTTTATTTTACATACTTAACCACACCGCTTAATGGAAACTATAATGATGGGTATCAATTACCTTTTCAAAGGGCAATCTTATATGCTACTCTTTTTTATTTGTTTCTCAGCATTTTCTTCCTGAGAAAAATACTTGAATTATACGACATAAAGAAATCAGTTATTGTTTTATCGCAGATATTATTGGTTTTTGCCACTATAGTTTCTAACTATGCTAATTTTAGTGCGGGAACTAGTCATATTTATTCCCTTTTTGCCATCAATGCGTTTCTCTTTTTCACTAAATCATATTTCACAAAAAGAAACCTAAATCATTTTGTTATTGCCAGCATATTTTTTGGACTTATAATAATTCTTCGTCAAATAAACATTCTCATTTTTCTTTTTATTCCTTTTTTGGCGGGTTCCCTTAACGATTTAAAAGTTGGAATCAGATATGTTATAAAGCATCCTAAAAAACTGTTCGGCGGAATATTGCTTACCGTCGCAGTATTTTCTATTCAAAGTTTGCTCTGGTATTTACAAACAGGAAGTTTTTTACTCTATTCATATCAGGGAGAAGGGTTTAATTTTTTAAATCCTCAAATCATTAATATTTTGTTTAGTTACAAAAAAGGACTTTTTGTTTATACCCCTATTTTATTCATTTCCCTGTTTGGTCTTGTCTGGCTGGCTTATAAACGAAAATATTATCTGCTTTTTATGTGGTTTGCTTTTTTTACCATCATTACTTATATTTTTTCTTCTTGGCATTCATGGTATTACGGATGCAGTTACGGATCGAGGATATACATTGATTATTATGGCACGTTTTTTATCCTTTTTGCTCTCTTGCTCAATGGAATCCCGAAAGGGATAAAAATAATGGTTCTTATTTTGTCCTTATTAACTATTCCTGTCAATATTATTCAGAGCTATCAATACAAAACATATATTCTGCACTGGATAAATATGGATAAAGAAAAATATTGGAAGGTATTTTTAAAAACAGATAACAAGTATAAGGGATTACTCTGGAAAAAAAAATATGATTTAAACAATTATTATACAGTAAAAAAAGTTTCTATTGGTAATATCACCACTTCTGCAAAAAACAAATCCAATATTATTTATCAGGTAAGCAGTAGTAATATTCCAGATTTTAATAAAGTAAGCATCATTCAGATATTATTCGACAATGAATTTGCGGAACAAAATAATTCTAAAATAATTGTAAGCATCAGAGGTTCAGAAAACAACCAAAGTTACTACTGGCACGCTACCTATTTAATCCATTTTGCCCAAAAACAACTTGATAAATGGCAAACAGGTTTGTACAATTTTAAATTCAATTCCATCACCGATGAAAAGGAAAAGATAATTAGGATTGTAGTGAACTCCAAAAAGGAACACAATGTCTTGAAAAATGTAAAGATTAAATTTTTTGGTCATCAATAATTGGCAAGACTTAAAAAAAAAGGAACAATCCTTTTAAATTCATTCAACCAAAAAAATTAGTTTTATTTTTTATAAATGAATATCGTATTTTTGTCCACAAAATATTGCATTTACAATGGCTTTCTATCAAAAAAATAAAATTTCGATAATAACTTTTTCCATTTACTGGAAAAGAATAAAAAAGCTAATTTATTTTTCTGGATTGATAGTTTTTTTGCTTCTTCAAAGTTGCATGAATGGCGATAAAATAGAATATTCAGGCGAGCTTACATGTGATCTTGAAACAATATCTAAAGATGGGAAAAAGATATGTTCATCTAATCCTGACGTTAAATTTTCTTATATTAAAACACGAACAAAGGAAACATCTCGCTCAGGAGATTATTCAATAAAATTATCGAAGAAAAGACAATATGGATTTTCGTACGTTGTTGACCATGTTAAAACTGATGATTATTATCAGATAACAGTTTGGAGAAAATCAGATGGGAACCATGGAATTTTGGTAGCTGCCTCAGATGTTGCAACAAAATATTATAAAGTAAGTAAGACAACTGTGGCTGTGGATAAAGATGGTTGGGAACAAATTAAACTTGGAGTTTCTATTCCTCCTCATCTTAACAACACGAAATTCAAATTTTATTGCTGGAATCCGGATACAGTTCCTGCATATTTTGATGATATAAAAATTGAAAGGTTTTCAAGAAAAAAATATCCTGAATATAAAAATGAAGATGCTCTGAAAATATTTATCGATACTACTGAAATGGCGAAACTTTTTGAGAAACGTCTTGGGGCATTTAAAAAAGGGATTCTCGAAACGCAGGAAAATGATTGGGTTAAAGGAATAGTTTTTTGGGGCGATACAATGATGAGGGCAAAGCTGCGACTTAAAGGCGACTGGCTAGATCATCTTGAAGGAAGAAAATGGTCGTTTAGAATAAAACTAAAAAAAGAATTTGCATGGAAAGGAATGAAAGAGTTTTCTGTTCAAACGCCACTTTCAAGAGGTTTTATTTTAGGATGGTTAGCTCAGAAATTATTTGATTATGTTGATGTACTAAGTCCGCGATATGGATTTGTTCCTGTAATATTAAATAACCAAAGTTTGGGAGTTTATGCTTTTGAAGAACATTTTGTAAAACAGCTTGTAGAATCAAGAAATAGAAGAGAAGGACCTATTTTAAAACTATCTGAAGCTGAATTTTGGTACAAACAAAAACTCGATATCGAGGATAATGTAAATTACCAAACACCAAGTTTTGAGGCTTCAAATGTTGAACCATTTAAGGAAAACAACACCTTGAGCAATCCTGTTCTTTATAATCAGTTTCTGTCAGGGCAAAACCTTTATTGGGGATACAAAAATCGATTGCTTACAGCTTCTGAAATATTTGATTTGGATGCAGTTGCAAAATATTATGCAATTATTGATGTTGCAAAATATTATCATGGAATGATTTGGCATAATCAAAGGCAATATTTTAATCCTGTAAGTTGCAAGCTTGAGCCAATTGCCTTCGACGGATATATTCATAAAGGGGTTTACGAATTTATTAATATTCCGATATATGGATTTTCTAAATTTCAGAATTATGATCAAGCTTCTACAATTCGTAATAATTTATATTGTGATACAGCTTTTGTAAATAAGTATATTTATTATTTGGAGAAATTTTCGAATGAAAATTATATTCATACTTTTCAGGAAAAATATTTGCCTGAGATCAAAAAATATGAGAAAATGATAGCAGACGAATTCGAAGGTTACAAATTTGATTATTCTTTTTTATATACAAATGCACAAGGAATCAGGGGTGATCTGGGAAAATACAAGGACTTTGTGAAAAAAAATCCGGATTATGTAAGTAAAACACGTTCGAAATGGGATAAATTTGTTCCTTCCGACACCTTGGTACATGATGAGTATCCTGCAAAATATGTTAAAATTTTTACGGAAAAAAAATATGCTGATTCAAATGTGTTGAAAGTTTTTAATTTTAACGCCCTCGATATTATTTTGCTTGGCACAGGAAAAAACAAAAAAAGAATCACAAACTTCTTTAATCCGGAACCTGTGATAAACTCCTTTAATAAAAATGAAGGAACAACAAACTCTGCAATTATTACTTCAGATACAAATACTGCCTATCTCTATTTTATGATTAAAGGTAAATTCAAGACGTATATTTCGCCAATTTTCCAATGGCAATCGCCGGGAATAAACAATCCACGTCTTGAACTGATTGCAAAAAATACATTCCCGAAAAGTAATATTTATGATATCACTAAAGGGAAAAAAGTACTTTTTAAAAGCGGGAAATATTCTACTGATAAGTTTATTATTATCCCCAAAGGATATACTGTTAATTTTGAAAAAGGGGTAGTAATTGACCTGATAAACGGAGCAGGATTTATTTCATATTCTCCCGTTTATTTTAACGGAACAAAAAATGATCCGGTAATTATTTCTTCATCAGATTCTTCAGCAAATGGATTTACTGTAATAAAAGCGCAAAAAAAATCAATAATAAATAATGCAATTTTTAAAGGACTCAACACACTTGATTATAAGGGATGGACTTTAACAGGAGCAGTTAATTTTTATGAGTCGGATGTAATAATCAGTAAATCACAATTTATTGAAAATAAGTGTGAAGATGCATTAAATACAATACGCTCGGATTTTGAAGTTAATGAGTGTTTGTTTGAAAATATTTTCGCCGATGCTTTTGATTCTGATTTTTGTACAGGAAAAGTTTTTGAATCAACTTTTAATTTTGTTGGTAATGATGCAATAGATTTCTCGGGAAGCAAAATACTAATCGAAAATTGTTATATTTCTAACATTTCCGACAAAGGTATTAGCGGTGGTGAAGCTTCAAATATTTCAGTATTTAACACAAAAGTTGAAAGCTCGAATATTGGAATTGCTGCCAAAGACAGATCTTTTGTAAGAGTTGAAAATTCTGAAATATTTAATTGTAATTATGGAATTGTAGCATTTCAGAAAAAACCTGAATACGACCGTGCAAAAATCATTTTATCTAAGTGTAAACTGTATGAAAACAAAATTCAGCATTTGATAGAAATAAATTCAGAAGCTGTAATAAATACAATTATTATAAAAGGGAGCGAAGAAAATGTCGCTGATATTTTTTATTAAAATAAATAAATTACTTTTGCAATCTTGAATTAAAGCAATAAACACATGAACACAAAATGGGAATTATTTCAGAAATTTCTTATAACTGAGAGTCAGGAAATTTCAATAACCGATTTTTTAATTAATTCTGTTGTATTAATTGTAATCATATTAATACTTGAAAAGACTTATGCAAAATGTGCAAATAGTTTGTCGAACCGTAAAATGTTTGCAGCAAACTTATTACTTCTTGCATTTACAACAATGTTAATAATTTCAATCGTAAAATCATCCTTGGCACTGTCATTAGGACTTGTAGGAGCACTTTCTATTGTTAGATTCAGGGCGGCAATTAAAGAACCCGAAGAATTGGTTTATTTGTTTTTTGCAATTTCTATTGGTCTTGGACTTGGAGCAAATCAAACAATAATTGTTTTGGTTGCTTTTTTGGTTGCTATGGCAATAATCTGGACTCGTTATTTTGTAGGAGGAAAGAGCGAAGCACAGAATTTGTTTTTTACTGTCAGCAGCGATTCGCCTAATTCTGTTCAGTTAAAAGATGTTTCCGTTATTATCAAAAAATATTTTAAAGCTGCCGAGCTTAAACGTTTTGATGAAAATGAAAACATAATAGAAGTTTCCTTTTTGGTAGAAACAGTAAAATCCGAAAATCTACAATCATGTAAAGAAGACCTTCAAAAATTAAACAAATCTGTTAAGGTTACATTTATTGATAACAAAAACTATTAATGAATAATTCTATTTGAATTTGTTGCCCGATTTTTTAAAGCCACAGATTCACAGATTTATTTATGTAGGAATTAAAATATAAACATTAATGTTTTATTTGCAGATAGAAAAACAGAAAAAACTAATCTGTGAATCTGTGGCAAATTTGATTACTTAAAGTATTTCATAAAGTATCGAAAGGTGTCGTAAAAATGTCTGAGCAAGCAGTGAAAGAAAAACGAAGCAGGTATGAGAGGAAATTTGTAATTTCAGGTATTTCAAGACCGGGAATAATACAAATTGTTAAATCACATCCATCAGCATTTTCCGAAATATTTCACCAAAGAAGCGTTAATAACATTTATCTCGACACACCTAATCTCACCTTTTTTCAGGATAATGTAGTTGGAAAAAGCCGAAGGAAAAAAGTAAGAATAAGATGGTATGGAGACCTTTATGGAAGAATAGAAAAACCTATTCTGGAATTTAAACTTAAGGTTGGTGCTGTGGGCGAAAAATTATCGTTTCGTTTAAAAGCATTTACTCTTGACGAAAATTTTGACCAAAACACTTTGCTTGAATCTTTTGCTGCATCAGATCTTCCCGATTGGGTTAGAGAAGATATTCTGCCTCTCGAACCACATCTTTTAAATTGTTACACAAGAAAATATTTTCT
Source organism: uncultured Bacteroidales bacterium (assembly GCA_964404485.1). GTDB lineage: Bacteria > Bacteroidota > Bacteroidia > Bacteroidales > JAIORY01 > JAIORY01. The sequence continues at coordinate 28,473 of CAYOKJ010000026.1, forward strand.
TTCTTTCGATAAAAAATTCAGAACTACGATAGACAATCAATTAATTTATCACGATATTTCAAGAAGAAATAATTCCTTTATTAAAAAATCTGTAAACGAAACAGACATTATCGTTGAGTTAAAATATAATTTTAAAGATGATGATATGGCAAATTCCGTTTCAGGTAATTTCCCTTTCCGCATGACAAAAAGCTCGAAATATGTAAACGGAGTGGAACAGTTTATTCAGGGAATTGCGATGTAAATCCGTTTTGGGTTTCAGGTTAAAATTCATAAATCTAAAATAAATCTTTATTTTTTTGAGATTTTAATATTGTTTTATCATACACTTATATCAATCCTTTC
>CAYOKJ010000027.1:0-28003 GCA_964404485.1 uncultured Bacteroidales bacterium
ATCAGTTCGACTAAATAATTTTGCTTCACAAAATTAAAGTCTCACTGATTTAAAACGTTTTATGCTAAGCCACGCAATTTTCCTTTTATAGGTTTGTGTGATGAATAATTTATTGTTTCATCAAAGCTCATTAAGCAGTCTCAATCTTTCTTCGCGAGTAATATTTTCAAGTTCTTTAATTTTCTTTAATCCTTCCTCGTCAAGTGCACTTATTTGAGAAGAAATCTTCGCAGAAGTATAATCAAGATAATCCATTCGTGCTTTAATAGCATTGAATTTACTGTTGTATTCATTTTTTATATTATCCCATTCTTCGCGTTTTAATGAGTGCTCATCTTCAACTTCTTTAATATTTTCTTTTAGACTATTTGTTGAAAATATTTTTGATTTGAATGCGGCCCATGCTCCTGCCAGACCTGCAATTATACTTCCCGGGGAATTATTTTCTTTAGCAAAGTAACCAATTACAAATAATATAGCCAATATTATAATTCCGATTATTATGTATTTTATAGTTTTTGACATGATTTTAAGTTTTAAATATTATCAGGTTCTTCACCAACAATTTCTAATCCTTCTTTCGTTATTTTTGTTGCAGAGTTATTTTCAGGTTCTGCAACAATAGCAGCAATTTTTTCTTTTGATTTTGATTGCTGTTCCAAAGCTAGTTGTTCATCTTTATTTTTCTTTTCAGTTATCCTGAAAATCTCTTTCATACCAAATATTAATGCCCAAATTGTTGTATTAAATGTTAACCATTGTGCACCGGATATTCCGCTAGAAAGTATGCCATCATCAAGTCCTTCAGTAATAACTAATTTGTTATGAATTAATAATAGATAAGTTGATACCCAGGTTGCGGCAACTAGTCCCCAGACTTTTACGCTTATAATGGTAAAAAGAAATTTGGAAATCCATTTTTGCCAAAATCCTTTTTCACCGATTATTGTTTTTTCATTATATTCTGTAGAATTCATTGTTTATGATTTTTTGGTTAGTAATAATAAGGTTTTCCATGTTTGAGGACCAACTATTCCATCTACTTCAAGTAAATTATCAGTTTGAAATCTTCGTATTGCAAAGCGTGTTTTTACACCCATCATTCCATCAACAGGGCCTGCAGCATATCCAAGACTAATAAGTCTTTTTTGTATCTCTTTAACTGATTTTTCAATTGAAGAAACATTGTCGATGAGGGTAATGTCATTCCTGAATTTTTCAATCCATTCCTGCATTTTATATCCCGGACAATATGGTTTACCAAATTGATAATGCCCGAAAACATCTTGCTTGCTAAGTTTGAAAACATCAATTAGATAATTTGAAAGTTCCTCAGCCGACTTAATTTGTTCTGCACTTGGGTCGTCATTTGAATCTTCGTTTCCATTACCCCGAAAATTTCCGACAAGCATAATTCCTATACTCGAAGAATTTTGTCCTTTACAATGCCAGGTAATACTCGAGAGTTCATTTGCCTGAATAACTTCTCCATTTTTTCGAATTCCGTAATGATAAGCAAAATGTGGACAGGCATTTGCGGAAATGTGATTTGGCTTGATGTGATAAGAATTTACCTGTTCGATTGTGCTATTTCCAAGTTCCTGATGGAAAATGATTTTTCGGATGTTTGATAATTCTCTTGTGGACCAACGTCGTACAGAATGCCATTCAAGTTGTTGGATTTTGTTTTTTATTTGCATAGTTTATTTGTTTTTGGAAAGATTATTAATAATACATCAAAGATAATTGTATTCATGCTTTGTTGTAACGGATGCATTTTAATTAGCGAGTAAATATAATACAAAATTTCTGATATTACTATTAATTTGTTGAATATTCCATATAAAAATTTTATAAATTTGCATTTCTATTTATAAAATAACATTATGATTAAATCAATTAATAAAACAGAATACAAGTTAAAATCAGTATTATCAGGGAAAATATTTGAAGACACAGGTTGGTTACTTGAAGCACCGGGTGAAGAAAAGCCGGGATTAATAAGAACGGTTTATAAAAAGGAAAAGCTTGAAGTAAAAGATGAAAGTTTTGGTATTTATAAATTTGCCGATTGGTTACCTGTAAATAAAATGCTAATAGGTTCTTACGCTCCGCTTACATATAAAAGTGAAGGTCTTGCAAAAGAATTAGGTCTTTCAAATCTTTACATAACTTTTAATGGTTATTGGCCGGAAAAAGGAATAGAAATGAAAACATGTTCTTTTAAAGAAACAGAAGCTTATACTGTATGTGGAAGATTAAATTCTCATACAGATAAAGTTTTGGTTGTAGCTTCTGCAGGAAATACTGCACGTGCTTTTGCTCAGGTTTGTTCAGATAATAATATTCCTTTATTACTTTGTGTTCCCGAAGATTATGTTAATAACGAAATGTGGCTGGATAAACCAATTAATGATTGTGTAAAACTCATTGTAAGCAAAACAGGAAGTGATTATTATGATGCAATTCATATTTCGAATTTGGTGTGTAAATTAGATCGTTTTTTCCCGGAAGGGGGAGCAAAAAATGTTGCCAGAAGAGAAGGTATGGGAACAACCGTTCTTTCAGCTGCAACACATATTGGAGAAATTCCTGAATATTATTTTCAGGCTGTAGGTAGCGGAACCGGAGCAGTTGCTGCTTGGGAAGCCAATCTGAGATTATTAAAAGACGGGAATTTTGGAAATAGAAAAATGAAATTAATGGTTTCTCAAAATCATCCTTTTAAACCTCTTCAGGATGCATGGAGAGCAGATTCACGCGACTTATCTTTTGATGATGAAATTGCCAAAAAATTAGTTGATGAAATTGATGCAAAAGTGCTTTCAAACAGAAGACCACCATATTCTATTACTGGTGGATTATATGATGCTTTGAAAGATAATGGTGGTGATGTACTAACTGCAACAAATGAAGAAGCCCGAACAGCAAGCGCATTATTTGAAAAAACCGAGGGAATAGATATACATCCCGCTGCGGCTGTGGCAACTGCTACTTTGATAAAAGAAGTGAAAGAAAACAGAATTAAAAAAAATGCTTTGATTATGCTGAATATTACTGGTGGGGGAGAAGCAAGGTTTAAAAATATTACTAAACTTCATTATATAAAACCATCAGTTGTTTTTGATGTTAACCCTGATTTTGAAGAAATAAAAAGAAAAATGGAAGGTTTGTTTTAAAACTTTTTTGGTATCGGATAAGAGTATCGATATACAATATAAAACGTAAAAAGACTAATGCTTAGGTATGGCATTAATAATCGAATCTCTTAGCTCTATATTTTTATTTACTTTCATTAACTCATTAGCCACTTTATTCAAATCGATTCCATCATTAACTGGTTGACTTATCATCTCAAGAATATAATCTAATTGAAACTTATATTTGGATAGTAATTCTATGGTTAACTCTGGTTCTTTTTCAAGTAATAAAAATAAAACAGCATTACTAAATTGAGAAAACTCCGCATGGCTTTTACATTTTTCATCTATTGTACATAAAAACAATAAAACCTTCGTCGAATCTACAATACCTTTATTTTTTAGGTTTAATTTTAAATCCTTTACATATTTCCCCTTGCATTTCTCACAGTCCTTTATCAACATATACTATCATAATTAGGATTCTTAATACTATTATTAGTTTTATTTATAATAGAATTAATGTTATTACTACTCGCCACTTTGTTTTCTGATTGTTGAATTAGTTATTGTTGTTCCCTGATAATTATTATTGTTTCTCATTAATCCGAAGGCAATTAATTCAAGTATTACGAATAATATAAAGAAATTATGTCTCCAAAGGAAAGCAAATAAATAGCGCATTTCAGATTATTGCAATATGAGTTTAGCCATCCCCGATTACTTAATAAGGAATGTAAATTTATCAAAGTTTTTAAGTGCAATACCAGTACCACGTGCAACTGCTCTTAATGGATCTTCTGCAACATGAATGGGTAATTTTGTTTTTTGATGAAGTCGTTTATCTAATCCGCGAAGCATAGATCCACCACCAGCTAAATGAATTCCGGTTCGGAAAATATCGGCTGATAATTCTGGTGGTGTCATTTCAAGTGCATTCAATACGGCGGCTTCAATTTTTGAAATTGTTTTATCTAAACAACGAGCAATTTCCGAATAATTTACTTTAACTTCTTTTGGAATTCCGGTTAGCATATCACGTCCATGTACAGCATATTCATCTGGTGGATTTTCAATTTCGGGCATAGCGGCACCAACCTCAATTTTAATACGTTCAGCGGTTCGTTCTCCAATATTTATGTTATGCTGTTTACGCATATATTCTTCAATATCTGCATTAAGTTCATCCCCGGCAATTCTAATAGACTTATTATTTACAATTCCGCCCAATGCAATTACAGCAATTTCACTTGTTCCTCCACCGATATCAACTACCATATTTCCGGTAGGTTCAAGAACATCAATGCCAATTCCAATAGCAGCAGCCATAGGTTCGTGTATCAGCTTTACTTCTTTAGCTCCTGCTTGTTCTGCCGAATCTTTAACGGCTCTTTCTTCTACTTCTGTAATACCGGATGGAATACAAATCACCATTTTTAATGCAGGTGGGAATAATGATTTCCCTGTATCAATCATTTTTATAAATTCACGAATCATGAATTCCGCAGATTGAAAATCCGCAATTACTCCATCACGTAAAGGTCGAATGGTCTTAATGTTATCATGCGTTTTACCATGCATCATCATAGCTTTTTTACCTACCGCAATCACTCTTCCTGTGTTACGTTCCAATGCTACAATAGATGGTTCATCCACAACAACTTGATCGTTATAAATAATAATAGTGTTGGCGGTGCCTAAATCAATGGCTATTTCTTTGGTTAAGAAGGAGAACAATCCCATATTTGTTTATTTAACTGCGTTAATGCCTAATGTTTAAAATGTCGACTCTTTTAAGTTTATTGATTAAAAGTATAGTTGTGGGTTTAGCGCTAATGGCTTACTCATTGTAAATAGCAATGACTTCCGATTTATCGGATTGTTTGTAAGCACGATACATGCCCTCCGTATTGAATGATAAAGCAATATTTCCATTTGTATCAACACCTATTAATCCTCCATCTCCACCTATTTTGACCAATCGATTGTTAATTACTTCGTTGCAGGCATTGAATAAACTTAAGCCTTTATACTCCATTAAACAAGAAACATCATAGGCTACCACTCCTCTGATAAAGAATTCTCCAGTACCAGTGCAAGAAATAGCGCAGGTATGATTATTAGCGTATGTTCCACTACCAATTATCGGACTGTCACCTATTCTTCCGAATTTTTTGTTGGTTACTCCCCCGGTCGAAGTACCAGCAGCAAGATTTCCAAAAACATCTAATGCTACTGCGCCTGTAGTACCAATCTTATTGTTTTTAATAATTGTATGATCAAGTTGAACAACATTTGATTCCTTTGCTTCAAGCCATTGTTGATGCCTATATTCATCATAAAAGTAGTTATCTTCTTCAAAGACACATTCCATCCTTTTAGCAAATTCCATAGCTCCTTCCGCCCCAAGCATAACATGTTCAGACTTTTCCATCACTAGTTTTGCCAATGAAATAGGGTTTTTTATGTTATGCACTAAAGTGATTGTTCCAGCATTAAGATCTTTCCCCTCCATTATGGAAGCATCCATTTCGTGAGTGCCTTTATTCGTAAATACAGAACCTTTACCTGCATTAAACAATGGAGAGTTCTCCAATTCAATAAGTGCTAATTCTACAGCTTCAACTGCCGTTTTCTTTTTTTCGAGGGCTGTATAACCAGCGTGCAATGCTTTTTGCAGAGCTTTGCGATAAGCCGCTTCTTGTTCATTAGTGAAGCTACTTTTTAAAATTGTACCTGCACCCCCATGTATAGCAATAGAAATCCTGGTCATTTTAAAAGGTTTAAAGTTAGATGCATTTTTTCAGCAAGCATTATTTTATAATCCATCACATCTTGAATAACTTGGTCGATATCGTCTGCCTGCAGAACTACAATATCACCATCAGATGCCATTTTCAAGGCTTTTTGTGTGGCTTCTCTTCCATCAAGGATAATAGAAATATTTTCTTTTGAATAAGCTTTTTTAATTAGACCTTTTTGCACCAAATTACATGTCTCTCCGGGGGCTCTATCTCGTGGGTCAGTGTCTGTAATGACAATATAATCATAAAACTCGGCAAGACTCTCTCCAAATTTAACAATATCTTGTGTTCTACGATTTCCTGTACCTACAGCCATTCTAATTTTTTTTCCGGTAGAAATAAATGGCAACATTTGTCCAATAGCTTTAACTGCACTAACGTTGTGGCTGTAGTCAACCATTACCTTAAATGGACCCATATCTATAATATTCATTCTTCCTGGAGACTGTCCAATGGATGGGCTGAAACTGATAACGCCAGCTCTTATTTGTTCTTCGTTTAATCCCAATGCATACGTTGCCGCAACTGCAGCCAAAGTATTTGAAATATTAAACAAAGCAATACCACCAAATGTGAGTGGTATTTCAATTACTTGGGCAACAATTGAAATTAGAGATTCTTTTTGAATAATTAACGAACCATCTTTAATAGTGACAATTATATTTCCATTAGCATGGTGCTTTACCAATTCAGGATTATCATCCTTAAGTGAAAATAAAATGATCTGTCCCCTTGCTTGCTCTCTCAAAGTCAGAACCAATTCATCATCTGCATTTAATACTGAGAACCCGTTCGGTTTCACTACTTCAACAATGGAGCCTTTAAGTCTTACAAGGTCTTCGAGGGTATTAATTCCTCCTTCACCGAGATGATCCTCAGAAATATTTGTTATCACAGCAACATCGCTTTCCTCGTATCCCAATCCTCTGCGAAGAATTCCTCCTCTTGCTACTTCTAATACTGCATGATCTATAGAAGAATCCATAAATACTATTTTTGCACCCTCGGGGCCGCTATAATCCCCTTTAACAATAAGATTATTGCCAATGACAATACCATCCGTTGAAGTCATACCCACATTTTTCCCATTCAGACCTATAATATGGGAGATAAGTCGAGCGGTAGTTGTTTTGCCATTAGTGCCAGTAACTGCCACAATGGGTATATCATGCTTAGCTCCTGGAGGGAAAAGCATATTTACTATTGCTTTTGCTGCATTTCTTGGTTTTCCTTTAAAGGGAGTATGATGCATACGAAGACCAGGAGCAGCATTTACCTCTATAATTCCTCCGTTGTCAACTGAAAGTGGAACTTTATAGTCGGTAGTTATAATATCTATACCAATTACATTTAATCCAATTATTTGAGAAACCCGTTCGCAAATCATTTTTGTCATTGGATGTATTTCATCGGTTACATCAGTGGCTATTCCTCCTGCACTTAAATTTGCTGTGGATTTAAGATAAAATTTTTCATCTTTAGATAAAATAGAATAACGTGTTAAGTTATTTTGATCCAAAAGACGCTCTGTCATATTATCCATTTTAATGCGAGTGAGTATTTTCTCATGCCCAACTCCCCTATTGGGGTCAGCGTTGACAGCATCTACCAATTGCTGAATGGTGGATGTTCCATCACCCACAACAAAAGCAGGATCTCTTCTCGCTGCTGCTGTGAATTTCCCATCAATAACCAGAACCCTATAATCAGGACCAGGTAGGAATTTTTCAATCAAAAGAAATTCGCTAAATGCTTTGGCATTTTGAAAGGAAGTTTCTAAATCAGTGTCGTTTAAAATATTTGTGGTAATACCCCTCCCATGATTGGCCGAAATAGGTTTTATTGTAACTGGATATCCAATTTTTTCAGCAGTTTTAATTGCTTCTTCCATTGTTTCGACTTTATAACCTTCTGGAACAGGGATTCCCATAGTTGATAATAATTCTTTTGTCCACTGTTTATCATCCGCTATTTCAACTCCAATAGCAGAAGTACTATCAATGATTGAAGCCTGTATTCTTCTTTGATAAATACCATAACCCAACTGAACATAGCTGTCCTTATTTAATCTCATTACGGAGATATATCTATTTTTAGCTTCTTCAACAATAGATTGAGTTGAAGGACCAAGAAGATTTTTTTCTCGGATTTCCTTTAATCGATTAACAATAGGAGATATTTCAGTTAACTTATTACGAAATAAGTTGTTAACTATTTTCAAAGCATATTTCCCTGCTTCTATTCCTGCTTCTTCATCCTTATATCTATATACTACATTATATATTCCATAATCGTCAGTGCTATATGTTTTTCCAAAACCAACCTCCATTTGCGCCAGACATTGTAATTCAATGGCAACATGCTCTGTAATATGCCCTGCCCAAGTTCCTCTTTCAAGACGTTCAAAGAATCCACCACGATAACCAAGAGAACATTTATGTTCTTCAAGAGATGGAAGTATTTTCTTAACCATTGTTTTAAACCCAGAAATAGTATCTGAAGGTTTTTCTTCCAGTTCCCCAAGATCCACTTGCATATAAATAACAGGATATCTGGAATAGTAATTTGCACCTCTAAGGGCACGTATTTCAATTATTTTCATTTTGCTTATTTTTTGTATATTTTCCCCATTCTGTTGGCTTAATAATTTGTCTTTTTTGCAAATTAAATCCATATCCCTCGACCAAAGTATGAACAAGCATCCCTTCTACCACAATAGCCTCACCAAGCTCAATTTCAGCAATATTGGAATGATGAATGTGTGTTCCATCAAAAACGACGACCAAACCATTTCCAATGGTTTCAATAATATATCCATTTCTGATAATAATCCCTGTGTCTTCTCCCAAACCAACACCCAAATAGCTTGGGTTGGAAGTTATGACCTCCATTAAACGTCCAAAGCGTCCTCTTTTAATAAAATGGCTATCAATGATTACATTGTTGATGAAGCCTATACCTGCAGTTAAATTAACATTACCTTTTAACAAGGCTTCTGAGACTTCCCCATCATAAATCATTGTTTGAGACATCGCTGTTGCGCCTGCACTTGTTCCTGCCACAATGCATCTTTCTTTGTAGTATTTTTGAATGATTGTATTTAGGAATGATGTTCCTCCAAGAATGCTCGTGATTCGAAGCTGATCTCCTCCCGTAAAAAAAATAATATCTGCTTCATGTATTCTTTTTAAATACTTCTTTTCTTCTGCTTGCTCCCTTTTATGAATGTGCATAAACTGAAATTTATTATTGCCAATTTTATGAAAGGCTATGCTATAATTTTCTTCCATTTCCTCAGGCATTTCGCTCGCCGTAGTAATGATTTCTATATTAACAGGGCTTTTCTCACATAATTCAACAACTTTTCGCAAGACATATAAATCATATTCTTTGTCTTCATTACCACCAACTGCGATCAACAAACCTTTTGGGACAACAGTACTGATAAACTGCTCATTATATTCAATTTTTGACATAGATTACTAGATTAATAATGATAAGGAGACTTGAATACTGACTCTTCTATATTGATGATTTTTATTTTTTGAGCCAATAAATAGATCATAAAATGTACAACAATATTCTGCAATAATATGAATTGAATTTTCGATGTCTTTATTATAAATTATTGCAATTTAAAAGGGTTAAAAGGGTAAAATACTTTTACCCTTTTAAAAATTGACTACTTTTTGATTACTAGTTTAAGTATTCGCTTAATTTTAATATTTGCAATTTCTGTTTCTATTACTTCATTTTCTCCTTCTGACTCTTCAACTTCCTCATTTTCTAATTCATATTCATCCCATGTAATAGTAAACGTAACACCTATATAATCCTCATCTTCTAAATCAATTTCTACTTCTTCATTTATTTCATCAAACAATACAATATTCTCATCTTCGTCCTCAAATTCATATCTATCATTATCATCTACACCTTGAAATGTAGCAACTAAAACTTTATCTTTTTGAACATCAACAAAAGAAGAAAATACAACACATGCTATAAGCATAACGGATAATCTCATTATCTTTTTCATTTTTTAAATTTTAAATGTATAACTAAAAAAACTATTTCATCAAGGGTTTGCTATCCCGATAACAAAACATGATGGACAGTTGAATAACTGTAGGTCGGAAAGTGTTTGTTTATTTATTAACCATAGGCTAAAAGTTAGTTGAGCACAAATATATATAATATTTTATTACATTTTACAAATCCAATAAATACGAAAATTCAAGATGCAAGTGCGACATTATTCTCAAAGTTATTAAAAACACTTTTCCAGTCGTATTATAGATAAGAATTCTCTTCTTTATTTTCTTTTTCAATGTCCTTTTTATAAACAATGGTTCGATAGGGGAATGGGATTTCAATACCTTCTTTATCAAATCTTTCTTTGACTGATTTTAAAAGATCGCATTTTAATACAAAGGCATTGTCATTATTTTTGGTCCAAACATAGGCTTTTAAATTAATGGCAAAATCTAAATGTCCAATAACCCGAACGATAACAGCGGGGACTCCATCTTTTGTTTCTTTTTTACTTCGAGTATCCACAAAATAAGGATGCTTTTCAGCTTCATCTTTGATGATTTCTATGGCTTTATCAATGCTTGAATCATAGCTAATACCAAACTCAATATGCTTTCTTATTTTTTCATCAGCAATGCTGCTGTTTACAATAATCTCATCACTTATCAAACTGTTTGGAATAATAATCCTCCTATTTTCATAATCTCTGATGACGGTATGTCGCAAAGTAATTTCTTCAACCACTCCCATTTGATTGTTTCCAAATTCAATAATGTCGTCAATGCGAAATGGCTTAAAAATTAATATGAATAGTCCGCTAAAAATATTCGTAAAAGCCTTTTGTGAAGCAAGTCCAATAATGGCAACCAAAATTCCTGCTCCAGCAAACAAAGCTGTTCCCAAGGATTTTAAATACGGAATTTTAATAAAAATAAATATAATGGCTGTACTATATATTATTAAACTCACTGAATTTTTTAAGAACGAAAAATTGGTAGGATTGGCTTTGATTTTTCTAGCATATTTCTTTATAAATAAACTTAAGGCTTTTCTTAAAATGGTAGATAAGACAACAGCAGCTACCAAGGTTCCTACTATTAATGCTGTATATTTAAAATTTTCCCAGTTCATAATTTAATTTTTTCAATAAAACCTATCAGATATAATCTAATATCAAAACCATTTTTTCCTTTTAAAATATGCTAGCATAAATATCGCTGCAGTAGCCATCACTCCCCACATAATAAAATAGCTGTACTTAAAATGAAGTTCTGGTAGAAAATCAAAATTAGTACCATAAATACCTGCGATAAAAGTGAGAGGTATGAAAATGGCTGCGAATATGGTCAATACTTTCATTACTTCATTCATTCGATTACTCACACTGGTATGATAAATATTTAGATAATCAGATAAGATATCCCGGTAGGTTAATAGTGTATCCACACCATGCACAACCAAATCATCTAAATCTTTTATAAACGGTTTTGTTTTTTCATGAATTAAATCTGTTTCAGCCTTTTTAAATTTAATCATGATTTCTAAAACAGGTCGCGTAACTTTCAAGAAGAAGCTAATTTCTTTTTTATAGGTATATATTTCCTGTAAAACTTCCTGACTTGGGTTTTCAATAATATGTTCCTCCAGGTCTTCAATTTGTTCACCAATTCTTTCAATAGCATAATTATAATTATCGACAATGGTGTCCATTATAGCATAAGCCAGATAATCACATCCTTGGGTTCTTATTCTCCCTTTCTTTTTTCGAATTCTTTCTCTGACGGGTTCAAAAACATCGCCTAGTTGTTCTTGAAAGGTAATCACGAATTTTTTTCCTACAATAATACTTACTTGTTCTGAGCTTATTTTTTTCCCCTGATCATCGTATTTCAGCATTTTCATTACAACGAAAATGTGCGTATCGAATTCTTCTAGTTTTGGCCGTTGTCCTGTAAAAAGGATATCCTCTAACAATAAGGAGTGTAACTCAAAATGATCACCAATTAGTTTGATTTGTTCAGTATCATGAATGCCATACAAATTGATCCAGGTTACAGAATCTGTATTTTTGTATTTAAAACAATCAGAAAGATCGGATGGTTCAAACTCAATTAAGGAATCCTTCTCATAATCAATAACTGTGAGTCTGGGCTTATCCATTTTTTGTTGACCAATAAAAATGAGAGAGCCTGGAACAGCACCTTTATTCTCTATTCGTTTTTTAAAAAATCTGGCCATAGTATTTCGTGTTTAATGTCATGAATTTAAAATTTTAAATTCATTCGAAAGCTAATCAAATTATCAAACTTTCTAAGTGAACTAGGAGGTTTGCTATCATAACGAGCTGTAAGTGTGGTTACAAGTGTTACTGCAATTAGTATTAAGTAATTCATAGTTTCTGTTTTCATCAGATTTTAATTATTGTAATAATGATAATTGCTATAGTTCTAATAGCCAATTACCTAATCGGTCAATAGCTTGTACTATATTTGGACAAATGTCTTTAACAAATTTCTCATGATTGCCCTTTTCATCATCAAATAGAATATTAGCTTTTTTCAAGGCATCAGCACCGTCGAAATCAACATAAGCAATTCTTGCTGAATATTCTTCCATAGGTCGCCCGAAATCCACACCCGGTAACATTGCTACTCCGGTTTCTTCTAATAGTGTATTACAAAACTCTCTACTTGTATATATCCCCTTATCAATAAGTTTTTCCCTGTAATGGTCAAAATCAGGAAATAGGTAAAAACCTCCTTGAGGATGAGGGTAAGTAATTTGAAGCTGGTTAAAACGCAGCATTATATACTTTAGGATTGTCTTTAACACCTTTCTGATCTTTATAAGATAATCATCAAGGAATGCCCCCCCCTCAAAAGCTGTTACCGCGGCATATTGTATAGGGGCAGATGTAGCTGTATAGGTTTCACTGGCTACTACAGCCATAGAATCACGTAACCACCTAAGGCCAGATGGGAAAGAAAAGAAACCAAGCCGCCATCCACCTGCACCGCACCATTTACTTAGTCCATTGCTGATGATGGTTCCTTCAGGATAGAAACGTGCTACAGATACATGTTGATTGTTGTGGTGCAAAAGCCCATATATTTCATCTGATACCAATATAACTTTATATTTTCGGGCAACCTCTGCAAGCCTTTTAAGGCGCTCTATCGGATAGGTCACTCCTGTAGGATTAGAAGGATAGTTCAAGATGGCAATTCTTGGTTTATCAGGATCCTTGATACAAATCTCTTCCAGCATTTCAGGGCTTAATCTTAGGTCATTTTCCTTGGAAGTTGGTACCCAATAAACATTCCGGCCTATTATCTTTGCCTGAGGAGCATAGGATACCCAACTGGGGGTTGGAATAATTAAATCACCATAATATACCAGTTGAAGTATAAAGATCAATTCTTTAGATCCCGGGCCAATAATAATGTCTTCGGGGCTATCATCAATCTTATGCATTTTAAGGTTGAACCTGGCAATTGATTCCCTAAGCTCCATCAAGCCTTTCACCGGAAGATAATCCTTTTGATGTGCATTTCTTCGTAAAGCCTCTACTATTTCAGCCGGAACCGGAAATGGCGATTGCCCTAACCCAAGCCTGAATACCTGCTTGTCTTCCCTGATCATTTGCCTACACTTTTCATTTATAGCGAGAGTTGCAGATGGCTCAAGTCCTCTTATATGCAGATTCAGGTTAATTGGAAATTTGTTCTTCTTGTATTTTGACATATTAATAGTATTTTTTTACTAAAATTACGAAAATGGATGAATTTATGTTTATTCAGTTTTCGATTATTATAATCGATTGCCTATATTTTTTTCTTTAGTTCAAATAAATCTTTTCTTCTATCCCTCATATTCCTCACGCTTCCAAATTGATTTAATTCACGTAATAAACCTATATCAACATCTGCAATTAATATCATTTCTGTATTTGGTGTTGCTTCAGCTTTTATGCCATTAGCAGGGAAAGAAAAATCACATGGTGTAAATACCATTGATTGCGCATATTGTATATCCATATTATGTACTTTCGGCAGATTGCCAACACAACCTGCAATAACTACATAACATTCATTTTCGATAGCTCTGGCCTGAGAACAATTCCGCACTCTTGAGTATCCATTCTGTGTGTCAGTAAGAAACGGAACGAACAATATATCCATCCCCTCATCTGCAAGTAATCTGCTCAATTCAGGAAACTCGGAATCGTAGCAAATTAATACTCCTATTTTCCCACAATCTGTATCAAAGGCTTTTAACTGATTTCCCCCCTGCATACCCCATACCTTGGTCTCATCCGGCGTTATATGTAGTTTTTCATATCTTTCGTTTGTTCCATCCCGTCTGCATAAATATCCTGCATTATACAAGCTATTATTAACTACTTCAGGCATACTCCCGCTAATGATATTTATATTATAAGAAATAGCAAGCTCCGAAAATTTAGATACTATTGTTGAGGTGTGCTTTGCCAATTCCCTGATGGCCTCAGGCTCTGTAAGATGATTATTCTCGGCCATTAAAGGAGCATTGAAGAATTCAGGGAATAGTGCGAAATCACAACGATATCCTGAAACTGCATCTATAAAAAACTCCGCCTGATGCATCAATTCCTCCAGATTTTTGTAAGGACGCATCTGCCATTGTACCAAACCAATTCTAACCACCTTTTTATCTGTAATTGGCTTCTTGCTAGGTTTTTCGTAAGAAATATTATCCCATTCCAATAAAACTGCATACTCATTAGAGGCTTTATCTCCTTCCAAATATCCAGTCAATATTTTTACAGGGTGAAAATCATTTGACATCTGGAAATTCAAAACCGGGTCATTAATTTCCTTTGTTCTAACCTTATTTATATACTCCTTTGGAGTCAGAGTCTTTACATAATTGTGATAATTTGGAATACGACCACCGAAAGCAATGCCTTTTAAATTCATACGTTCGCATAGCTCTTTGCGATAATCGTAAAGCCTTCTCCCTAATCGTAATCCACGGTATTCAGGTTTTATAAACACATCAATCCCATATAAAATATTTCCATCAGAGTTGTGAGTTTCAAAGGTATAGTTCCCTGTAATTTCTTTATAAGTATAACGGTCATTAAAATCATCTTCACTAATTACAATTGATAAAGCACATCCGGCTATCTCATTGTTTACTTTCACAACGACTTGCCCATCAGGGAATCGCTCGATTAGAGATTTAATATGATGCTCTTGCCAATATGAATCAGGCATATTTGTGTATGCTTCGATCATCATCTCTTTTAATTCTTGATAATCACCAAAGCTTAGATATTTCAATTCTATATTTTCTATCTCCTTCATTTTATCAAGTATAATCCTCGTTTGCCATATAGTTATTAATATAGAGCAAGTAATCAGGCCAATAATCAATTCCTTCATCTAATAAATCAGCATCTCTAGTATAATATCCATTACTGTTTTGGGAATCATTCTCCAATAGCTTCATCACCATATCTTCCGACATTCTTAACATATATATTTTCTCATCTGTCTCAAATCGCAAAGCGGTGACTTTATGTCCTTCTTTGTTCTTAAAAGAAGTTAAATAGTTGCTAAATCCAGTTGAGCAGGTAAGTTTTACTTGCTCTTTTAATTCCTGGCTTAATTTTTTATAATCCAGGATAACTTTCAATTTATTATTTTCCATAATTATAATTATTAAAATTCACCAATTAAGTAAATAAGCAAATATTAAGGGAACTACTATTGTTGCATCAGATTCAATAATAAATTTAGGTGTGTTTACATCTAGCTTTCCCCATGTTATTTTTTCATTTGGAACAGCTCCTGAATAAGAGCCATAACTTGTTGTAGAATCAGATATCTGACAAAAATAATTCCAGAAAGGAGTGTTTTTCCTTTCTAAGTCCTGATAAAGCATTGGGACGACACATATAGGGAAATCACCTGCAATTCCACCACCAATCTGGAAAAAACCAATCTTATTCTCCTGCGTGTTTTCTGTGTACCAATCAGCTAAGAATGTCATATATTCGATTCCTGATTTTACTGTTGATACTTGCAAATCCCCTTTAATACAGTAGGAAGCAAAAATATTCCCCATGGTAGAGTCTTCCCATCCAGGAACAACAATAGGAAGGTTTTTTTCTGCAGCTGCTAACATCCAGCAATTTTTAGGATCGATTTCATAATATTTATGCAATACACCTGAAAGCAGCAATTTATACATATATTCATGTGGGAAATAGCGTTTCCCAGTCTTATCTGCTTCCTCCCATATTTTATAGATATGCTTCTGCAGTCGTCTAAATGCCTCTTCTTCTGGAATACATGTATCTGTAACCCTGTTCAATCCTTTTTCAAGCAATTCCCATTCTTGTTGAGGTGTCAGGTCGCGATATTCAGGAATTCTTTTATAATGAGAGTGAGCGACAAGATTCATCAAATCTTCTTCAAGATTGGCTCCCGTACAGGAAATAATATGAACTTTATCTTGCCGAATCATTTCTGCAAGAGATTTTCCTATTTCTGCACTACTCATTGCTCCGGCAAGAGTTATCATCATTTTATTGCCTTGGGCAATCTCATTTTCATAACCTATGGCGGCATCAACCAAAGCTGCAGAGTTGAAATGCTTGAAATGCTCAAGCATAAAATTTTTTACGACTCCTGTATTGATCATTTTCATACTTATAAGAGAGTAATTTGTAATATAATTTAGCTACTAAAAAATCTGGTGAAATTAGTTTTTCTATTGGTGCAAACTCAACGATATCAAAACCAACAACATTCTTATTGGCAAAAACCTGTCTTAAAAAGTTAATAGTTTCAAACCAAGTTAATCCTCCCGGTTCGGGAGTGCCGGTTGCTGGCATTATGGATGGGTCTAATACATCCAAATCGATGCTAAGGTAGACTTCATTTGTCATTAAGTTAATGGCTTTATCAAACCATTCTGTTCTACCGCATATATCCCGAGCGAAGAAACAATTATCAGAATTAAGGTGTTGTTTTTCTGAAATATCCATACTTCTTATTCCAACCTGAATTAGATTAGTGTTTTTATTAGCAAGATACATTGCACAGGCATGATTATATTCTGAGCCCAAATATGATTCCCTTAAATCTGCATGTGCATCAAGTTGAAGGACGGTCAGGTTCTTATACTTTTCCCTAAATGCATCTATAATCCCAATACTGATAGAGTGTTCACCGCCAAAAGAGGTAATGAATTTATCAGTTTTCAAAAGCTCACGACAATTATTTCTAACTGAATTAAAAACAGCCTCAGGTGAGGTTTTTTCATTTATCTCTGGTAATATATGGATACCACGTTTGAAAACCTGTTGATTAGTTTCAATGTCGTATAATTCCATATTTTCAGCAGCATTCAAAAAAGCATCAAATCCTTTATCAGCCCCTTTTCCCCATGTGCTTGTTCCATCATATGGAATGGATTGTAATAAAATTGATGCATTTTTAAAACCAGCATATTTCTTGTCTATTCCTGCAAACGTTTTCATATTTTATTATATCCTAAAATGTTAAACATTTCTGTAACTGATTGTTCTTCACGATATACGTGATCAATAATATTTCCCTTTTCATCCCTGTCAATGATTACATGCTTAGGAGATGGAATCAAACAGTGTTTAATCCCACCATAACCACTGATAGAGTCCTGATAAGCTCCGGTATGAAAAAATCCCAAATAAAGTGGCTCTTTGTCATTATCTGAATATTTGGGAAGTAGTACTTCTTGGTTTAAATCTTCAGAATTATAATAATCAGAATGGTCACAACTAATTCCGCCAATGTTAACACGACCATATTCATTTTTCCATTTATTTACTGGGAGCAAAATAAATTTTTCATGGATTGACCATGCATCAGGAATGGTATTCATTAAGCTATTGTTAATAATATACCAAGTTTCAGCATCATTCTGCTGTTTCTGTTCTAATACTTTAAAAATTATCGCCCCTGCTTCACCAACTGTAAATCTTCCAAACTCAGTATAGATGTCCGGGTCATCAATATTTTCCTTTAAACATGCTTCTTTAATGTTTTTAATAATCTCATTTATCATGTATTCATAATTGTATTCAAATCCCAAGTGGTTGCGAATTGGAAATCCTCCGCCAAGGTTAAAGGAATTCAAATTTTTACTTTCCTTCTTTAATTCAATATACAATTTCAGAGCTTTTTGAAATTCACCCCAGTAATACAGTGTATCTTTGATTCCAGAGTCAACAAAGAAATGTAACATCTTTAATTCTACCTTATCATTATCCCTAATATTTTTAGTAAAAAAATCAACTATCTCATCATGTGGAATCCCTAGTCTTGAAGTATAATAGGATGATTGTGCCTCCTCATTAATTGCCATGCGTAACCCAATTTTTAATTTATGATTGGTTTGAATTTCCAGCAATCTATGGAACTCATTAATACTATCAAGAATGATAATTGAGTTTATAAATCCAGCTTTTTGTAAATTAATTATCTTTATTAGATAATCGTCTGTTTTATAACCATTATGAATAATGATCCTCTTTTTATCTATCTTCTTTTTTTCATACAAATTGTAAATTAGATCTATATCAAATGAGGAGGATGTTTCTATATTAACATCATGTTTTAGTGCTTCCTGAATAACATGATAGAAGTGATTACATTTTGTACAGTAGCAAAAAACGTATTTTCCTTTATACCCGTTGCTTTTAATAGCACGGTTAAACAGGTTTTTCGTTTTCTTAATTTGTGCCCCAATTTTTGGCAAATAAATAAATCGGAATGGTGTACCATGCTTTTCAATGAAGTATTTTAGTGAAATACCATGAAATGAAAGGTAATCATTCTGTAAATCAAAGCCTTCTTGTGGGAAATAATAGCTCTGCTCGATTAAATCAAAATAAGTATTCTTCATCTATATTTCTTTTAAAGTATTTATTGTACAAATACCGTATATGCTTAATGCATATAGGTAGTGAACTACCAATCAACTACAAAATTTAAATTTAATTAACAGGATAAACCTGCTAGAAAAATTCGTTTAGTACTACAATTACTATAAAGTATTGTGCTTAATTTAAAAAATTACGTGAATGAAATAAATCAATTAATGTCTGATTGTCGGGAACAATCATAATTGGCCTCTACCATTTTCCCAAATGATAGTGGCTCTCCGAGCTATTAATTAAATTACCATAGGCATTTAAAATTTATGTCCACAAATATATATATTATTTAATATAAAAATCAAGGATTTAAAAAAATATATAATAGTATTGATGAATTATAAAAATTTTTAATTTTTTATGGATACCATCGCTATAATACTTTGGGGATTTGTTGTCGACATTACTGAAATTAAGCAAATTGTATTTGATAGATATTACTTCTCTTTTGATGAGCAATAATTTTTTTAATTTTTAATTCAATAGATTCTAATGTTTCTTTTGAATTAAATCTTACACTAATTTCAGCAGTTTCTGTATAAAAATTCTGTAATCAAATTTGTATTCGAGAAATTGTAATAAAAATAATGGCATATAAAAAAAATAATAAATTTGTATGCATATTTGTATGCATATAAAATTTTATTTAAAATTTAAGCAATTATAAGTGATTGTATATTAAGTCGGAGTGGGGAGATTTGAACTCCCGACCTCTTGACCCCCAGTCAAGCACGCTAACCAGACTGCGCCACACCCCGATATTTTATTTTACAAAATTACATTTTTTTAGGAAAATCCATTACATTTTACATTTTTTTATTGTTTGTATCAAGGGAAGTTCGCTATAGTGAATTGTAGGTTTTTTGTTTTTGCATTCAAATCAATTCAATGAATTGTTGTGCTAATCTTATTTAAACATCAATACATTATTGAGTGTTGCATATTAAATATTTATTTGATTGACAACAAAAAAAATATCACTCTTTATATTTCTTAAGTACCCCAATTTTGTCTATCCAAACTTCGAAAATGAATTGCTTCAGCCAGATGTTCGTTTTTTATGATCTCACTGTTTTCTAGATCTGCAATTGTTCTTGAAACTTTTAAAATCCTATCGAATGCTCTTGCCGAGAGACTTAATTTTTCCATTGCATTTTTTAACAATGTCATTCCTGCTTCGTCTATTTTGCAAATTGCCCGTAGTTGCTTGCTTGACATTTGGGCGTTACAGTGAATATTAACACTGTCTGTATATCTTTCTTCTTGTAATTCTCTTGCCTTAATCACTCTTTTTCTGATTTCGTAACTTTTTTCAGATTGACTTTCTTTTGTGAGTTCTTTAAATGGTACAGGAATAACTTCAACATGAATATCAATTCTGTCTAACAAAGGTCCTGAAATTTTATTCAAATATTTTTGAACCACTCCCGGACCGCAAACACATTCATGCTCCGGGTGATTGTAATAACCACAAGGGCAGGGATTCATGGCAGCAATTAGCATAAAGCTGGCAGGAAATTCAATAGAAATTTTTGCCCGTGCAATAGTTACAACTCTGTCTTCCATTGGCTGTCGCATAACTTCCAGGACTGTTCTTTTAAATTCTGGTAATTCATCGAGAAAAAGAACCCCATTTTGTGCTAATGAAATTTCACCGGGTCTTGGAAATGTTCCACCACCAATCAGTCCTGCATCACTAATTGTATGGTGTGGCGACCTGAACGGACGTACAGAAATAAGCGATGATTCTTTTGTCGTTATTCCTGCAACCGAATGAATTTTTGTTGTTTCGAGAGCTTCATGTAAGTTTAGAGGAGGGAGTATAGAAGGCATTCTTTTGGCAAGCATTGTTTTTCCTGCTCCCGGAGGACCAATTAATATTACATTATGTCCTCCGGCTGCTGCAATTTCCAATGCCCTTTTTATATTTTCTTGTCCTTTTACATCTGAGAAATCAAATTCATAATCATTAAGGTTTGCATAAAATTCTTCTCGAGTGTTTAGAATTGTTTTCTCCAAAGTTTTTTCTCCATTAAAGAAATCAATAACTTCTTTAATATTATTTGCGCCATAAACATCAACATCATTAACTATCGCTGCTTCCCGTGCATTTACTTTTGGTAGAATAAGTCCATTGAATCCTTCATCACGTGCTTCAATAGCAATTGGCAAAGCACCTTTGATTGGCTGTAACCCACCATCAAGAGAAAGTTCTCCCATGATAATATAATTCCCGATATTATCATCTTTTATGTTTCCGGCAGCTGCAAGAATTCCCATTGCAATAGTAAGATCATATGACGAACCTTCTTTCCTGATATCGGCAGGTGCCATATTTATTGTTATTTTTTTGCCCGGTATTTTGTAACCGTTATTTCGTAATGCGGCTTCAATTCGTTGATGGCTTTCTTTTACAGCACTATCGGGTAAACCAACCATAAAAAACTGGATTCCTTTGTCAGTATTAACTTCAACTGTGATTGTGATTGCACTGATACCAATTAATGCACTTCCATAGGTTTTTACGAGCATAATTTTTTTATTTATGAATGATTAAATGATAAAATGTGTAAATGTTTAAATACACAAATGCTATTTACTGTTTCCATAAGAAGAATTTTTTGCTTTTGTCATAATCTTTGTTATTTTATTTGATTCTTTTGTATGCCTTTTTAATTCTTCTTTGGCATTAGACAAATTAGCTTCATTAATTGTCTTTAACCAATATTCAGATTCATCAGCTTCCTCCACAACAATACAGATTTTTCAATAAATATTTCTTTTGCTGTCATAATTCTCAATATTGATAAATTTTATCATTTACGCCTTTAATCATTTACGCCTTTAATTCGTGATAAAACGTAATTTTTTAATCAAGACTAATGTATAATTACACCTTAATACCAAAAACAAAAAAATGTTCCAAGGGGAAATGTGAAAAAACAATAATCTATTTTTTCGGTTTATATTTTGATTTTAAAAGAATATTTTGAGAATTTTTGATTTTTAACATTTCTTTTAGAGAAATATCAGGATTATTTTCCATAAAAGATCTGATAATTTGCCATCCTATCCAAATACCAAGTCGTGCTGGAGAAGCATTTGAAAATCCTGATGTGAAAGGCCCTTCACGCAGATATTTGTTTGTCTCATTGAAATCATAAGAATAAAGCAGGTTATTTTCAATAAAATATGCCCATATATTTCCTTCGTTTTCAAAACACCACTCTAATTTATTTTGAGGATAATTTATTTTAATCGAATCGGCAGTTGTAGGTTGAAGAGCATCCTGAAAATATAATAGTTTTCCGTTTTGTATCATCTCATCAAGTAAAGTACAGTTGTTATTTTTTTTTGTGAAAAATTCTGTATTCACAAGAGTTTTTACACAATCGTTAATAATGTATTCAGATTGCATTTGACTGATTTTGTATTTGGGTAAACCGATTTGTTTATATGGAGGGAAGTCGCTGCCTAAATAGATGTCAAGACTAATGATAAAAACTGAATCGGCACGTTGCACAGGATATTCGTATTGTAAACCGGAAATATAACTATAAAAATAAGGAATAGATTTTTCAGGGAAATAAAATTTGTAATATTTAAAAACTGAAGTTAATTTTTCTTCAAGATTATTAAGATTTGGATATTTTAAAATAGTTTCTTTGTAAAGGTCAATTAGCTTTGGATCAGAAATATAATTGTATATTTGAATTAAATTCTTAGGCTTATCAAGATTTGCATCCAGAAAAAATGGATATTCTTTTGAAATTTCTTTAAGCTCTGTTTCAAAATTATCAGGATTAATTTCAAACAAAGCTTTTTCATATCTTTTTATTTTAACCTTCTCAATATTAATTTCTGATACATCAACATCCTGAAATCTTTTTTTGTTGAAAAAACATGATGTAAAGAAAATAATTAAAATTGAAAAAAGAAAAATGTTCTTTTTCATAAATGCATATAGTTAGAAAAAATATAGTTTGTAAATTAATGTAAATTTATATACTCAAGAGTTTGACCCAGAATGTTTAAGTTCGAGGTTTTGAAATCTTAAAAATCAAGGATTTTACTTTTGCAAATAACTGCTTTCAAAACAAGAAAAACAAAGAAACATGACGTTCACTACAAACTAAGATTAGAATATTTTCCATCCAAGACTTACATTAAATCCACTGGTTTTTGATTCGAAACTAAGAGGCTCAGAGCCAACATTAACTACGTCAATCATTTTGTTTAATCCAATATTATATCTTACATCAAGAGTAAACATAAGCACGTCGATTCCTGCACCAAGCTGAATACTCCATATCATGTCTTTTATATCTGTATCTTCTATTGGAGCAATATAATTGTCTACTTTATTTTCAATATTTTTATTTGTAATAATTGACGCAACAGGACCTCCCATCACCCTGATATTTGCAACTTTTAAGTCAATAAGTTTGTACCCAACAAGAACAGGTATTTGAATTGTTTTTAGATTAACTTCTTGTTCAAAAGGTGATAGACTTGTTATTTCAGGTGTTTTAAAAATACCTCCCTGAGTAAGATAATTGACTTCAGGTTGAACGTAAATTTTATCTCCAAGGCGTACAAAAACACCAAATTGAAAACTGTTTTTTAAATCTGTTTTTATATCAGATCTGTCAACAGAAAGTTTGGAAGTGTTATAACCAATTTTTGGACCAAAATGAAGTTGTGCAAAAGTAAAATTTGCAGCAATAAAAAAGGCAAGTAATAGAGCTGTTTTTTTCATAGTTAATTATTTTAATGAACAAAATTTATAATAGACAAATATATCAAATATTAAATTAATCTACAATCTTAATTAATAATAATTGTTTTAAAAAATTGTTTGTTTTAAACAACAAACGAGAAAAATACAAATTAATTTTATTATTTCTACTTGTTTTATCAGAATGTTTAATATAGTTTTGTTTTGGTAATAATAACAAAATAATATTACAACTAATGAAAAAAACAATAGTAATATTTTTATTCTTCGTTTTTGCTTTGTTTGCAAAAGAAGGTCTTACTCAGAATAAACCTTTTCTTTTTGGTTTTCATGTTGCTCCGAATATTGGATGGATGAATCCTGATGCTGTTGGTTATGAAAATGATGGTACAAAAATGGGCTTTTCATGGGGATTTATTTCTCAGTTTTATCTTATGGATAATTATTTTATAAATACAGGATTCGATGTAACTTATTTAAATACTCGGCTTACATACCCGCATACCATCATTAATATGCAAGATAGTAGTTTGATTGATGGTGTTTTGTATAGAAATTACAAGCTTAAATATATTAAAGTTCCATTAGAGTTTAAAATGATGTCTAAGGAATTTGGTTATATGCGGTTTTATGGAAAAATTGGACTGGGAACTTCATTTTTAATTAATGCAGATGCAAAAGATGAGTTTCAATCATCAGGTGAAAATGATGTAAATAGCGAAAAAGATATTGAAGATGAAGTGAAGCTTATTAGAGAGTCGTTAATTATTGGTATTGGGGTTGATTTCAATTTGGGTGGATCAACAACACTCTCAGTTGGTATGACTTTCGACAATGGTTTTGTTGATATTTTAAATGATCAAAATACAACAGATCCTTCAATAAATAATGATGCAATTAATAATTTTGTTGAATTGAATATAGGAATAATATTCTAATAATTTTGAGTTTTGAAAATTGTTTTAGCACAAATTAATTATCACATTGGCAATTTTTTATACAATGTTGAAAAAATTACTGAAGCCATAATAGAAGCAAAATCAAAGAAGGCTGATCTAGTAATTTTTGCAGAACTTGCTGTCTCAGGTTATCCGCCTCGCGATTTTTTAGAGTTTAACGATTTTATTGAAAAATGTAATTCAGCAGTAAATCAAATCGCAAAGGAGTGTAATGATATTGCTGTAATAATTGGTTCGCCAACTTTTAATCCTGCTGTTGAAGGCAAAGCATTATTTAATTCAGCAGTTTTTATTAATGATGGAAAAATCCAATATGAATATCATAAATCCTTGCTTCCTAATTATGATATTTTTGACGAGTATCGTTATTTTGAATCGGGAAAAAAATTTGAAATAATTTCACTGAAAGGTAAAAAAATTGCCATTACAATATGTGAAGACCTTTGGAATATTGGTAATGACCCGCTTTATACAATTAATCCAATGGATGAGCTATTTAAGCATAAACCTGATTTTATTATTAATATTGCTGCTTCTCCATTCAACTATAAACAAGCTGAAATACGAAAAAGTATTTTGCTGCAAAATGTAAAAAAATACAATCTTCCATTGTTTTTTGTTAATCATGTTGGGGCACAAACAGAATTATTATTCGATGGTGGCTCAATGGTTATAAACAAAGAAGGTGAGATAATTGACGAGCTAAAATATTTTGAAGAAGATTTTAAAGTTTTTGATACTGATAATTTAAAAATATCTCCTGAAAAGGAAACAAAAAAGCAAGCAGGTAAAATAGAACTTATTCATGATGCTTTGGTAATGGGAGTTAGAAATTATTTTCAGAAACTTGGTTTTAAAAAAGCAATACTTGGTTTATCCGGTGGAATTGACTCTGCTGTTACTCTTGCTATTGCTGCAGAAGCTCTTGGCCGTGATAATGTGCAATCAATACTGATGCCTTCAGAATTCTCTTCCAATCATTCGATAAATGATGCAAAACAGCTTGCAGATAACTTGAAAAGTAAATATGATATTATTAGTATTGAAAAAGCTTATAAAAGTTTTAAAAACACTTTGTCATTACAGTTTAGAAATCTTCCTTTTGGATTAGCTGAGGAAAATCTTCAAGCAAGAATTAGAGGAGTTGTTTTAATGGCTTTGTCAAATAAATTTGGATATATTTTACTTAATACTTCTAATAAAAGTGAAGCTGCAGTTGGCTATGGAACTTTGTATGGTGATATGAACGGGGGTTTATCAGTTTTAGGTGATGTTTATAAAACAGAGGTCTTTGAACTTGCAAGATATATAAATCGTGATTCTGAGATCATTCCTGAAAATACTATTACCAAACCACCCTCAGCGGAGCTAAGACCAGATCAAAAAGATTCTGATTCTTTGCCCGATTATTATATTCTTGATAAAATCCTGTATCAATATATTGAACTACGCAAAGGACCCAAAGAAATTATTGATCAAGGTTTTGAGGAACATACAGTAAAAAAAACTCTTAAACTTGTAAATACAAATGAGTATAAAAGATTTCAAACACCACCAATATTAAGAGTATCGCCAAAAGCATTCGGTATGGGTAGAAGAATGCCAATAGTTGCGAAATATTTATCCAGATAAAAAAAGCATTTAAAAATAAAAACACGAATTACAAGTTTCAAGGATATTATACCAATTGAATTTCTAAATTGCTGATAAATATTTTGAAATATTTTTTTCTTTGTCAAGGCAAATATTCTTTGCATAGCAATAGCTATGGAAATAATATTTAACGCAGAGAAAGGAAAAAAGAAACGAAATATATCGGTAATTTGGATGTTCAGTTGGTATAATATCCTTGAAACTTGTAATTCGTACCTAAATAAAAATAATAATATTAGTTATTCACATTAATTGCTTCAACAGATTTTATTTCTGGTAATGCTTTTCTTACAGATGCTTCAACACCGTTTTTTAATGTCATAGTACTGTAAGGACAATTGCCACATGCACCTTGCAATTCTACATTTACAATATTATCATCTGTAATTTCAATAAATTTAATATCACCTCCATCTTGTTGTAAATATGGTCTAATTTGTTCAATTATATTTATAACTTTTATGGTTAGTTCTTCTCGTGTTTTTTCTTTACTCATCGTAATAAGTTTTTTCGTAGTCAAAAATAGTTATTATTATTTAATAAATAGTTACAATTATTTAGACAAAATTTCAGAATTTATAATATTATTAGCAAGATCAACAAATGCTTTACTAGCAAGCGATTTGTCGTCTAAAACAATAGGATTGCCAGAATCACCTGATTCAGCAATGCTTTGAACAATTGGTATTTGTCCGAGGAACGGAATATTTGCCTTTTCACTAAAACTTTTGCTGTAGCTTTTTCCAAAAATATAATACTTATTATCAGGTAATTCTTCCGGAACAAAATATGACATGTTTTCAATAAGACCGAATATTGGAATTTTAATATTGTCCTGATTGAACATTGAAATAGCTTTTTGTACATCTGCCATTGCTACTTTTTGCGGAGTTGTTACTATAACTGCACCATCCACAGGATATGATTGAGCCAAAGTAAGATGAATATCACCTGTACCTGGAGGAAGATCTAAAACAAGATAATCAAGTTCGCCCCATTCTGCATCATTAAATAACTGATTAAGAGCATTAGTTGCCATAGGTCCACGCCAGATTAAGGCTTGTTCCGGATCAACAAAAAACCCAATAGAAATAAGATGAATACCATACTTGTTAATTGGTATTACTTTTTGTTTTCCGTTTTTACTAACTACTTGCGGTTTTGCATTTTCAAGACCAAACATTATCGGAATTGAAGGTCCGTAAATATCAGTGTCAAGCAAACCAACTTTTGCCCCGGTTTTTGATAATGCAATTGCCAGGTTTACCGCTACAGTAGATTTGCCTACTCCGCCCTTGCCTGAAGCAACTGCAATAATCTTTTTCACTCCAGCAAGAGAATTTTCTTCTTTGCTTTCACTTTTTTGTGTAATAGTTACAATAGCTTTTTTATCTATATTTTTTTTAATCTCGCTTTTTACGGTATTAATTACAATATTAACAGCAGGGTCGGTTGGTTTTGGAAAAAGAATTGTTACATTAATGTTTTTTCCATCAATTTTTATATCTTCAACCATTTTAAGTGAAATAATATTATCACCTTTCGGGAAGTACAAAACCTTCTTAAGTATCTCTGCTACTTGATTTTTCGTATATGACATTTTAATAAATTTATTATTATTTAGATTGTGTAAAAATAGTATAATTATTTTAATTGGTAACAAAGTTGTGAAATATCTTTAATTATTTTTGAGAAGCTATGAAAGT
>CAYOKJ010000028.1:0-27491 GCA_964404485.1 uncultured Bacteroidales bacterium
CCATGAAAAGCACCCCAGAAAATAAATGTCCAGGCAGCACCATGCCACAAACCTGAGATAACAAAAACAAAGGCAAGGTTAAAGAAAAGCCTTCTTTGAGTACTAACCCTGTTTCCGCCAAGTGGGATATAAAGGTAATCTCTCATAAATCTGCTGAGAGTGATGTGCCATCTACGCCAAAACTCAGTAATATTTCTTGAAATATATGGGTTGTTAAAGTTTTCAGGAAATTTAAATCCCATCATTTTTCCTATTCCTATTGCCATGTCGGAGTATCCTGCAAAATCGTAATAAATTTGAAAAGCATAAGCAATAATTCCAATCCAAGCCAGCGGGGTGCTCAGTGTTTCCGGCGACATAGCAAAAATCCTGTCAACCTGCTCACCCATAACATTGGCGATTAAAACTTTTTTTGCCAATCCGATAATAAATCTAAAAAATCCTAAAAGCCGGTTATCAACTGTTTCATATTCTTCTCTGTTTTCAATCCTGTCGGCGATTTCATTAAAACGAACAATTGGTCCTGCAATAAGCTGAGGAAACATGAGAATATACATTGCATAATCTGTCACTTTTTTCAGTGGAGAATGAACCTTACGATAAACATCAACCGAATAAGTTAATTTCTGAAAAGTAAAAAAGGATATTCCAATTGGTAATATTACATAAGTCCATTTTACAGGATTACCTCCAAATAATTCAAATACAGAATTTACATTTTCGATAAAAAAGTTTGCATATTTAAAATATGCCAGCAGACCAATATTTAATATTACGGAAAGCGTCAGTAAAATCCTTTTCTTTCGTATTGGTGCATTATCAAGGTATTTCACCAAATAAAAATCAATTACAATTGATCCGAGAACAATAAAAATAAAATCGGGTGCACCCCACGAATAAAATAAAATACTTGCAAAAAGTGCAAAGTAATTTTTGAATTTTTTATTGATAACATAATAGATTATCAAAAAAATGGGGAGAAAATATAAAAGAAATAAACTGCTGCTAAAAACCATTGTTCTACTATTAATCGAGATTAAAACTCATCATCATTAAATTCAAAAGTATTACTATTGTTGTTTTGAAGTGCTTCAAATTTATCACAATCGGTTTCGATTAAAAATCCGCCAAGTGGTTTTTCAAAATCACCCATGCTGACATTAAGCGATTTATCATTATATATTTTTTTCATGTAAAGAGCCCAAATCGGTAAAGCCATATTTGCTCCTTGGCCTAAAGTAATGGTTCTGAAGTGCACACTTCGATTTTCTCCACCAACCCAAATTCCTGTAGTAAGTTCAGGAGTTATTCCCATAAACCATCCATCAGATTGATTATTTGTTGTTCCGGTTTTACCAGCAATTGGATTTTTAAACCCATATTTCCATTTAAGCCTCCTTCCTGTGCCATGATCTACGACACCTTTTAAAAGTTCAAGCATCAAATATGCTGTTTGCTCATTCATAGCTTCTTGTTTTTTAGCTACAAAGCGTTGAATAACATTTCCATGTTTATCTTCTATTCTGGTAATAAAAATAGGTTCTACATAAACACCTTGATCTGCAAAAGTGTTCATAGCACCAACCATTTCAGATAATTTCAGATCGGCAGATCCGAGAGCAATGGAATAAACAGAAGGGATAAAACTTTTTACTCCCATTTTTCTGGCAATTTTAATTACAGATTGTGGAGAATATCTTTTTATCAATTCACCTGAAATCCAATTATTTGATGTGGCAAGTGCATATTTTAAAGTAATTTCTTCTCCAATTTTTTTACTTCCTGAGTTGCCGGGTTCCCAAAAACTTCCATCATAAAGTTCAATTATTGGCTGAACATTTGGTAGTTTGCTGCATGGAGAAAATTCACCGGCTTGCATAGCAAGTGTGTAAAGAAAAGGTTTAAACGTTGATCCAACCTGTCGTTGTCCCTGAGTTACATGATCGTATTTAAAATGAATATAATCAATACCACCGACATAAGCTCTTACATAGCCGGTTCGCGGCTCCATTGACATAAGTCCGGCATGCAAAAAATATTTATAATATCTTATTGAATCCAAAGGAGTCATCACAGTATCAATACTTCCATTCCATGAAAAAACACTCATTTCGGTTGGAATATTAAAAATCATTTTAATTGTGTCCATTGGAGTTTTTGCCAGGCGTAATTTTCGATATCTTTCCGATTGTTTCATAGAAATTTCGAGAATATTATCAACAGCATTTTGTACAGAATCGGTTTCAAAAACAAATGGCGCATGAGTATAACCTTCCCAATGTTTAAAAAATGCAGGTTGAAGATCCAAAGAAAGATGTTCTTTAACAGCTTCTTCTGCATATTGCTGCATTTTAGAATTTATTGTAGTATAAATTTTTAGTCCGTCTTTGTAAATATTGTAAGGTTTGCCATCAGCTTTAAAATGACTTTTGCACCATACTTTTAATTCGGCACGTAAATGTTCTCTAAAATATTTAGCCAAACCTTTGGTATGATCAAGAATCCTGTAGTTTGACATGTTAACAGAGATTTTAGAAACGGAGTCATAAACATCTTGTGAGATGTACTCATATTTAAGCATTTGTGCAAGAACAGTATTTCTCTTCTTTTGTGCCCTTTCGGGATGTCTTACAGGGTTATAGTATGATGGCGCATTCACAACTCCAACCATTAGTGCTGCTTCTTCCAACTTTAATGAATCTGGAGTATTATTAAAAAATGTTTGAGAGGCCGATTTTATTCCATGAGATTGACTTCCAAAAGGAACAGTATTGAAATACATTGCAATAATTTCCTCTTTAGAGTAATTATATTCGAGTTTAATTGCGGTAACCCATTCTTTAAATTTTGCTAATGAGAGATCAAAAACTGAAGGATTTTTTTTTCTTGGAAAAAGATTTTTAGCCAACTGTTGTGTTATAGTACTTCCTCCACCTTTATTACCACCGGAAACTATTCCAAAAGCAACTCTGATAAGTGCTTTTCCATCGATTCCGGAATGCTTTTCAAAGCGAATATCTTCGGCAGCTTTTAGTGCATAAACTAAATTTGGTGAAAGTTCGCTGTAATTTACGTTTGAACGGTTTTCGAAATAATAAGTTCCGAGAAGTTTATGATCTGCAGAAAATACTTCCGATGCTAGATTGCTCTTTGGATTTTCAAGTTCTTCGAACGAAGGCATAGACCCAAACCATTCGCTTTCGATGCCAATAAATACTATTATTATCGACAAAAGAAAAAAGCAGTAAATTATCCAAAATCTGACAATGTAGTTAAAGATGCTTTTTGATTTTTCTTTGAAATTGGTCATTTTGTTCAAAATTCATTATTTATTTTTTGCAACAATTTGGTATAAAACTATCCCGATAGCTATCGGGATTAGGCATTTTAGGCATTCCAAACTTTAGGTACTAATTAATAATCTTTTTCAATTCTAATACCGACATTTTTAATTCCTTGCAAACCTTCTTTTTCATCAACACGCATTGCATGTTCGATCCTGAACTCATAGATTCCTTGTTGAGGGAAAATAATTCCTTTTTGCAAAAGCAGATTATTTTCTTTAATGCCACCAAATCCTTTTCCAAACCATTTTCCTTCGAGATTTGCCAAAATACATTCTATAGTGTCGCGTCGTAAACTGCCATCAGGGAAAACGCTATTCATAAAGAAATAAAAATTACTAAAGCCGTAGTTGGTTGAATTTCGAATATTTACATAAAAATTGTAGTGAAGAGAAATGTCGCTGATTTCAACTTTAAAACTAAGAGTATCGTTTTTTAGCCAATTTTCGTTTATTTGTTTGTTTTCTTCAAATACTGTATCAGAAGTGCATGAAACAAGTAGAAGAATTAAAATTGATATTAAACCAATTGACAGAATTTGATATTTAATATTCCCCATTTTAATATTTGATGATTTTTATAATCAAAAAATTGCACTTTAATAATAAAGTTAAAAAGATGATTTTATTGTATTACTTTTTTTTATTAAAACGATTGATATCATCTTTTCCAACCGAACCTTCAAAATCGGTTTTTTTCTCAGGTTGTTTTACAAAGCTTTCCAGACTTTCAGGTTTTTTATTATCTTTATTTAGTTTAAGAATTTTTTGAACGTTTATTAGTGAAATTGCGAACATTTTAGAATCTTCATCAAGATAAGAAAACCATAATATTTTTTTCAAAGTATCAGTTTTCCTAAGTTTTGCTTTCCCTTTTTTTGTGTTAATAACAGTATTATCATCAGGAAATTCTGCTACTAATTCTGCATAATAATCTTGTTCAAAATTAATACAGCATTTCAGTTTTCCACATTGTCCGGCAAGCTTTTGAGGATTAAGTGATAATTGTTGTGTTCGTGCAGAGTTTGTTGAAACTGATTTAAAGTTATTTAACCATGTTGAGCAACAAAGTTCTCTTCCGCAGGATCCAATTCCACCAAGTCGGCTTGCTTCTTGTCGCACACCAATTTGCCGCATCTCAATTCGAATTTTAAAAGTTTCGGCAAGAATTTTTATTAATTCCCTGAAATCAACTCTTTCGCTGGCCGTATAATAGAAAATGGCTTTTGTTCCATCACCTTGATATTCCACATCATTAATTTTCATATCAAGATTTAAATCTCCTGTGATTTTCCTTGATTGATACATTATCTTATCTTCTTCTTCAACAGCAGAGATCCATTTTTCAATATCAGATAAGCGAGACCGACGATAAACTTTTTTTATTTCTTCTGAATTAACATCAATGTTTTTATTTTTCATCTTCAAACGAACAATCTCTCCGGTCATAGAAATTATTCCAATATCATGTCCGGGTGATGATTCTACAGCAACAATATCACCAACAGAAAGATCCATCTCAGGGTAATATTTGAAAAATTCCTTTTTGCTGTTTTTAAACCTTACTTCAACAAATTCAATAGGTTCTTGACTTGCAGGAGTTTTTATGCTTTTTAACCAGTCGTAATCAGGAAATTTACAGCATTTATAATCATAAATTTCATTGTTAATATCTGAAACATCAGGTTTTTTGAAGCAACCACGTGAAAGAAAAGTATTTTTATTTATATCGTATTTCATTTATAGACAAAGTTTAATCTGCAAAGTTAAGAAATTCTCTGAAAGAAAGAGGCACAAAGAAATTAGATTTTGTTGGTTTCTTCATCCGCCTAGCGCTTTTGAAGCGCTTGGCGGGTTAAAGATGCTTGGCGGGTTTGTTACTTAACTTTTATTCTAAGCAGTTGAATAACTTTAAGCGACAAATCCATAAAAATTATCGAAGGATTTCCATTTCTTTCAATATGAAAAATTGCTTTTTCAAATTCTTCGGAAAATTGCATGCAGTTTGCAGGATTAATAAATGGAGCAAAATTATTTACAAATTTTAGCTCATCATCTTCAAGCTTAAGCATTTCTGTGTTGTTGTAATTTTTAAGTATGCAGTTTCGTGTAGTTTTAAGTGCGAAACTTAGAAATTGTTTTTGTTTTTCCCTGCCAATTTTGGAAATATCAGTAACAAACGTATTAATCTCGATAACATTATTTGAATAACATAATCTCATCCAATTTCTGAAATTATCGAAATTAGTTTTATCATCAGTATTTTTATATAAATTATTTTTGGCTTCAATGTAATTTCCATCAGATAAATTTACAATTCTATGAGCATCATCAACTGAGCAATTATGTTTTTTTATAAGTGCTTGATTAAGGCTTTCGTTAGTAATTTTCGGAAATTTAACTAATTGTGTTCTCGAAAGTATTGTATTAATTATTCTGTCTTGATTTTCGGAGATAAGAATAAAAAGAGTTTTTTCGGGAGGTTCTTCAAGTATTTTTAAAATTTTGGGTGCAGCTGCATGAAATAATCTTTCAACCATCCAAATAAACATTACCTTATATTCTGCTTCGTAAGATTTATAAGCAAGTGTTTTGATTATTTCGTTACAATCGTCTTTATTAATTATTCCTTGTTTTCTTTCAATTCCTATTTCTTCATACCAATCGTTAAGAGTAATATGATAATTATTTTTTTCAAGAATATTTCGCCAGTTGCTTATAAATTCTTTGCTTTGAGGCTTTTTAATATCTTTTGTTGAGGCAACGGGATAAATAAAATGTAAATCGGGATGAATTAATTTATTAAATTTTACGCATGAAGGGCAAACTCCACAAGAATCATTTTCTTGTTTGTTTTTACAATTAATAAACTGGGCATAAGCCAAAGCCATCGATAATTTTCCTGAACCCTCGGGACCTAAAAATAACTGAGCATGACTAACTCTGTTGTCTTTAACAGTTTGTATAAGTCTGTTCTTGATTTTTTCCTGTCCTATTACTTCTTTAAAAAGCATTTGATTTATTTGTAATAATTATGTGTCAAAAATAAGATAAATATCTTAACAAGATTATCCTTTAATAATTTCATTTATGATTGAAAGAAACTAATAATATTGTAAAAGCTTCAAACATAAGTGTGTTTTCATAAAAAACAAAAAAAGCCAACCCAGTTAAAAGTTAGCTTAATAAATATATATTCATAAAAAGCTTAAACTTCTTTTTGTCCTCCAACCTTAGCTGTAATAAACAATCGGTTCATGTGAGCAATGTTAACCACTTTAATTCCTTTTGGGCATTCTGCTTCACACGCATAGGTGTTGGTACAGTTTCCAAAACCAAGTTCATCCATTTTGGCAACCATTTTTTGTACTCTTTTAATTTTCTCAACTTTACCTTGTTCCAGTAAGTCGTACTGTCTTATTTTTGCTGAAACAAACAGCATTGCAGAAGCATTTTTACAAGCTGCAACACATGCACCGCATCCAATACAAGCTGCTGAGTTAAAAGCTTCGTCAGCTTTTTCTTTATTTACAGATATTGAGTTTGCATCCTGAGCACCACCTGTATCTATAGAAATAAAACCACCGGCAGCTATTATTTTATCAAATGCATTACGGTCAACAATTAAATCTTTTACCACGGGAAATGCTTTTGCACGCCAGGGCTCGATAACTATCGTTTTGCCTTCTTTAAACGAACGCATATGTAACTGACAAGTAGTAGTTTTTTCTCCCGGACCATGTGGTTGTCCGTTTATATAAAGACTACAACAGCCACAAATACCTTCTCTACAATCATGTTCAAATGCTACTGGGTCTTCTATATTTTCTGTAATTAATTTTGTGTTTAATGCATCCAGCATTTCAAGGAATGACATATCAGGAGAAATATCATCTACTGTGTAGGTAACAAATTTGCCTTTTGCTTTTGCGTTTTGCTGACGCCATATTTTGAGTTTAACTTTCATTATATTGAGTTTTGTATTTTTATTATTTTGCTTTTAATATTTAAGCATTTAATCATTTACGCATTTCCTACTTATAACTTCTAACTTTCACTTCTATATTTTCAAATTTCAGTTCTTCTTTATGAAGTTCAGGTTCATTATCTTTTCCTTTGAATTCCCATGCAGCAACATAAGAAAAGTTTTTATCGTCACGTTTAGCTTCACCACCTTCTGTTTGGCTTTCTTCTCTAAAATGAGCACCGCATGATTCGTTACGATTTAGTGCATCACGGATTAATAGCTTGGCGAGTTCAAAGAAATCAGTAACTTTTATTGCTTTTTCAAGTTCCTGATTAAGTTCATTTTCACTTCCCGGAACTATAACATTTGTCCAAAATTCTTTTTCCAGTTTGTCAACTAAAACATTTGCTTTTTTCAGTCCTTCTTTGTTCCTTGCCATTCCACAATAATCCCAAAGTATTTTACCTAATTCTTTATGGAAAGAAGTAACAGTTCTTTTTCCATTTATTGAAAGTAATTTACTGATTTTTTCTCTAACAGCTTTTTCTGCTTCATCAAATTCCGGTAAATTAGTTTCTATTCTTGGTACTCTGATTTTATCTGCCAGATAATTTGTTATAGTATAAGGAAGAATAAAATATCCATCGCCGGAGCACTGCATAAGTGAACTGGCTCCCAAACGGTTTGCTCCGTGGTCGGAAAAATTAGATTCACCGATTGCAAATAATCCGGTAATAGTTGTCATAAGATTATAATCAACCCAAAGACCGCCCATTGTATAATGGCCTGCAGGATATATTCTCATTGGCCGTTTATATGGATTTATTCCGGTAATTTTTTCATACATTTCAAATAAATTACCGTATTTATTTTCTATTGCTTTTTCGCCTTGTATAGCAATTGCATCTTTAAAGTCAAGATAAACTGATAATCCTGTATCACCAACTCCGTATCCTGCATCGCATCTTTCTTTAGCTGCTCTTGAGGCTACATCACGTGGTACAAGATTTCCAAATGCGGGGTATCTTCTTTCGAGATAATAATCTCTTTCTTCTTCAGGAATTTCGTTTGCCGGTCTTTTGTCTCCTTTTTCTTTAGGTACCCATATCCTTCCATCATTTCTTAAGGATTCTGACATGAGGGTTAATTTTGCCTGATAATCGTTTAAAACAGGAATACTTGTAGGATGAATCTGCACAAAACTCGGATTTGCAAAGAAAGCTCCTTTTTTATGAGCACTCCAGGCAGCAGTTGCATTTGAACCTACAGCCAAAGTTGACAAATAATAAATTGTTCCGTATCCTCCTGTAGCAAGAACAACAGCATGTGCCGAGTGTCTTTCAATTTCACCACTTACAAGATTTCTTGTGATTATTCCTCTTGCTTTTCCGTCAACTATTACAAGATCGAGCATGTCGCGTCGGCTGTACATTGTAACTTTTCCAGTGCCTATCTGACGACTTAAACTTGAATATGCTCCCAAAAGACATTGTTGTCCTGTTTGACCTTTTGCATAAAAAGTTCTTGAAACCTGAACACCTCCAAATGAACGATTATCTAAAGTTCCACCATATTCTCTGGCAAAAGGTACTCCGAGTGCTGTATAATGATCTATTGTCATGTTACTTACTTCGGCAGCACGGTAAACATTGGCTTCACGGGCTCTGTAATCGCCTCCTTTTAACATATCATAAAACAAACGATAAACACTGTCGCCATCATTTTTGTAGTTTTTAGCAGCATTAATCCCACCCTGGGCAGCTACTGAGTGAGCTCTTCGGGGAGTATCCTGAAAACAAAATGATTTTACATTATATCCTAATTCTCCAAGTGAAGAAGCTGCGGATGCTCCGGCAAGTCCGGTTCCAACTACAATAATATCAAGTTTTTTCTTGTTTGCAGGATTTACTAATTCTTGTGATGATTTATATTTTGACCATTTTTCGGTTAATGGTCCTTCAGGTATTTTTGAATCAAGTTTTGTCATTTCTTAATTATTTTATATGTAATGTAATTCTTTATTATCTATTTTACTTAACTTTAGTTACTCTGCACTTTTCTTCACATTAAGTACTGTGTAGTTAAGCAAATATCATAAAATAAACAGGGATTATAATAAATCCTAAAGGCACAATTATTGAATAAAGAGTACCAATTATTTTTATTGCCGGAGTATATTTCGAATGATTTAATCCAAGTGTTTGGAATGCAGCTTGAAAAGCATGATTTAAATGAAGTCCTAAAACAATAAATGCGATAATATAAATTATTGAAAAGAATATTTCATTAGTAAAAAACCAAACGGCAAGATTGTAAAAATGTTCTTCCTGTGGCATGGCAATATTTGCAGCAGCCGGTGCACTTACAAGTCCAAATTTTATCAAAAAGAAATTGTAAAAATGTAAAGCTAAAAACAAGAATATCAGTAAACCGGTATAAATAACATACTTCGACATAAATGAAGTTTTTGTCTTATTTCGGGTTTTGTACCTGAATTTACCCCTTGCTATCCAAT
Organism: uncultured Bacteroidales bacterium; assembly: GCA_964404485.1. Taxonomy (GTDB): domain Bacteria; phylum Bacteroidota; class Bacteroidia; order Bacteroidales; family JAIORY01; genus JAIORY01. The sequence goes on from CAYOKJ010000028.1 coordinate 9,826, forward strand.
TTTGTAACGACAATAATATGCCATAAGTAATATGAACAAGAAATACTGCAATAAGTACAATCTCAAAAACTTTAACAATCCAGTTTGTACCCATAAAATGAGCTGCATCGGTAAACATTTCTGCGTGATTTTCGCAAATAGGCAAAATAAATAAATTTATTCCCAAATGAACCAAAAGGAAAACAATTAAAAAAAGGCCTAAAATGGCCATAATAATCTTTTTCGTGATTGACGAAATAATTAATAAACGAATTTTCATAACTTTTTATAATTTACAGAATATTTAAATAAGTATGTTTTTATTTTATAATTTAATTATCATACTTTTGTAAAAAAAAGCAAATTTATGTTTTATTTTGTTGATTTAACATAAAAAATCAATATTTATATTTAATTTAAATAGAGATGAAAAATGAGATATTCTAAGATAAATCCTGAATTATTTAAGAATAACAGGAAAAATTTTAGCAATAGAATTAAGAAAAATTCGATAGCAATTTTTCACTCTAGTGATGAGTTCCCAAGAAATGGAGATCAGACTTTCCCCTTTCGACAGAACTCAGATTTCTTTTATCTTACAGGAATATCTCAGGAAAAAAGTATTTTAATTCTTGCCCCTGATTATCCTGATCCGAAACTTCGTGAGGTGCTTTTTTTAATCGAAACAAATGAAGTGATTGCAATTTGGGAAGGACATAAATTTACAATTCAAGAAGCTGAAGATATATCTGGAATTGCAAATATAAAATGGCTTAATAGTTTTGATTCGGTTTTACAGGAATTAATGTCATGGACCGAAAATGTATATCTTAATTTTAATGAATACATAAAATATTCTAATGAAGTTCCTAGTCGTGATCTGCGTTTTGCAGAGGATATGGAAAAGAAAAATCCTGCTCATAATTATCTTAGATCTGCGCCAATACTTCATGAACTTCGAACAATAAAATCGCCAATCGAAATAGAATTAATACGTAAAGCAATTGATATTACAGGAAATGCCTTTATCAGGATTTTGAAATTTATAAAACCGGGTGTAAAAGAATTTGAGATTCAAGCAGAAATGGAATATGAATTTATCCGCAATAGAGCAAATGGCATGGCTTATCCGCCAATTATCGGCTCAGGAAAAAATTCTTGTGTGCTTCACTATATTGATAATAATGACGAATGTAAAGATAATGATCTGCTGCTTATGGATTTCGGTGCCGAATATGCAAATTATGCAGCAGATATTACTCGTACTATTCCGGTAAACGGAAAGTTTACTGAAAGACAAAAAGAATGTTACGAAGCAGTTTTAAGAGTACATAAAAAGGCAATTCAATTATTAGTACCCGGAAATACTATTGAAAAAGTAAATGCTGAAGTAAACAAAATGATGGAAAAAGAAATGATCGGACTGAATTTATTTACCAAAAATGAAGTAAAAAATCAGGATGTTGAAAACCCATTGTTTAAAAAATATTTTATGCACGGCACATCTCATTATCTTGGACTTGATGTTCATGATGTAGGAAAAAAACACAAAAAATTTGAGGAAGGAATGGTTCTTACTTGTGAGCCGGGAATTTACATCAGAGAAGAAAATATTGGAATCCGAATCGAAAACGACATTCTGATTTCGAATAAAGGACCTGTTAACCTTTCGGAAAATATTCCGGTTGAGGTTGATGAAATTGAAAAATTAATTAAAAACAAATAATTGCATTATTTTAAATATTGGTATAAAATAAAAGTGAAAAACCACAGATTTACAGATTATAAAAATTTATCTGAAAACAATATTTACTATTTTGCAAATCAATTCTAAAATTATAAATCACAAATCTAAAATAAAAAAAATGTTTACAAAAGAAGTTTATACAGAAAGAAGGGATAAATTAAAAGCTGAAATGAATTCAGGAGTAGCTTTGTTTTTAGGAAATAATGAAGCTCCATTTAATTATCCGGCAAACCAATATCATTTTCGTCAGGATAGTAATTTCTTGTATTTCTTTGGTTTAGATTATCCCGATCTTGCAGGTGTGCTTGATATTGATAACAATCGAGATTATATTTTTGGTAATGATGTTGATATGGATGATATTATCTGGATGGGTCCTCAACCTTTAATGAAAGACAGAGCTGCTGAAGTAGGAATTGAAAATACTGCATCTTATTCTGGCCTTTTGGAGTTTTTGAATAATACAATAAAAGAGGGTAGAAAAGTTCATTTTCTCCCAACTTATCGCGGAGAACAAACGATTGAACTTAAAAATCTTCTTGGCTTGTTAACTGCAAGAGTTATTGATTATGTTTCCGAAGAACTTATTAAAGCTGTGGTAAAACTTCGTTCAATAAAAGATAAATACGAAATTGCTGAAATAGAAAAAGCTATAGAAACTGCTTACGAAATGCATACAACTTCTATACGAATGGCAAAAGCTGGAATAGTGGAGCAAGAGATTGCCGGAACAATTGAAGGAATTTCTTTGGCAAAAGGCGGACCTGTTTCTTTCCCGATTATCCTTACTATTAATGGACAAACTTTGCATAATCATTATCATGGAAATACACTTACCGAAGGCAGGTTAATGATAACTGATGCTGGTGCTGAAACTACATTGCATTATGCAAGTGATATTACTAGAACTGTGCCTGTTGGAGGAAAATTCAATCAAAGACAAAAGGAAATTTACGAGATTGTACTGGAAGCAAATATTAAGGCTATTGAAGCAATAAAACCCGGATTAAAATACAGAGAGATTCATTTCTTATCATGCAAAATAATTGCTGAAGGATTAAAAAAACTCGGTATTATGAAAGGCGATATAGAAGAAGCTGTAAAACAAGGTGCTCACGCAATGTTTATGCCTCACGGATTAGGTCACATGATGGGACTTGATGTTCATGATATGGAAGGACTTGGAGAAAATTATGTTGGTTATGATGAAAACACCAAAAGAAGCGAACAATTCGGAACTGCATTTTTACGTCTTGGAAGAGAACTTCAAACAGGTTTCGTTTTAACTGTAGAGCCAGGTATTTATTTTATTCCTGAACTTATTGACCGCTGGAAATCAGAAGGAAAATTTGTTGAGTTTATCAATTACGAAAAAGTTGAAACATATAAAGATTTTGGTGGAATAAGAATTGAAGATGATATTCTGGTAACAGAAAAAGGATACCGTGTACTTGGAAAACCAATACCAAAAACTGTTGAAGAAATAGAAGCTACTGCTGCAGGAAAATAGTTGGAAGATATAAGTCGTAAGACTATGGACCACAGAAAAATATTAACTAATTAATTCGCTAAGCACCTGCAAGGTGCTTAGCGGTTTTTTAGACTATAAATTTTTTAAAAGTTGATTTATGCAATTAGTAAAATTTTTCCAATGGAAAAACAAATTATCTACAAAAATTCCTCAATAAATTATACTGATAAAGGTGAAGGAGATGCAATAGTTTTTCTTCACGGATTTTTAGAATCTTTAAAAATCTGGAATGACTTTTCTGTTGAGCTTTCAAAAAAGTTCAGAGTAATTTGCATTGATTTGCCTGGTTTTGGAAAGTCGGATTTGATTTCCGAAACTCATACTATGGAATTATTTGCCGAGGTAGTTAAATCGGTTTTAGAAAATTTGAATATTGAGAAATGCACAATGTTTGGTCATTCGATGGGAGGATATACAGCTCTTGCTTTTGCAGAAAAATATTCCGAAATGCTGAACGGAATTAGCTTATTTCATTCTAAAACTACACCCGATTCTGATAAAATAAAAGAAAACAGATTACGCACAATTGAAATTGTAAAACTTAACCGCAAAGGTTTTATCAATCAATTTATTTCAGATCTTTTCGCTCCTGCAAATGTTGAAAAATTTCATTCAGAAATAGAACAATTAAAAGAAACCGGAAGACAAACCACAAAAGAAGGTGTTATTGCTGCCCTTAAAGGGATGAAAGAAAGAACGGGAAAACTAAAATTTATAATAAATACTGAATTGCCAATTCAATTTATTGTTGGCAAACAAGACTCAAGAATCCCATTTAATGACATTCTGACTCAGGCAGCACTTCCAAAATTTTCGGAAATAATTATTCTTGGAAATGCCGGTCATATGGCGTATATCGAAGAAAAAGACATTACTCTAAAAGCTGTCAGATGTTTTGCCTTGAAATGTTTTGACAGATAAAACAGTGATAATTTAAAATTGCTACTCACGAATTATTTCGACATCATAATTATTGATGATGATTTTGAAGATGTAAAAATTCATTAAAAGATATTTTAAGAATAAACTAAAAGAGTATAAAATTTGCAGTAATTTTGCATCTGTTTTTGCAAATATATAAATGAGAAAAAGAAAAATCCTAAAACGCCTGTTGATTTGGAGATTACATCATATAAATGACAGAAATTTTATTATGATACTGAGTGTTGTTATTGGAGTGCTTGGTGGTTTGGGTGCTGTTATAATTAAAAATCTTGTACATCTGATTCAAAATCTTCTCACAAACAGTTTTGCCCTTGATTATCAAAATTATCTTTATTTCGCTTATCCCACTATTGGAATTTTAATTGCTGTACTATTTATAAAATATATTGTAAAGCAGCATGTGGGTCATGGGATTCCGAGTGTTTTATTTGCTATTTCAAAAACGAAGGGTATAATCAAAAGGCATAATATTTTTTCTTCCATTTTTACAAGTGCTTTTACTGTTGGGTTTGGTGGTTCGGTAGGTCTTGAAGGTCCTACAGTAGCAACCGGAGCAGCCATCGGTTCAAATCTTGGACAGTTGTTGCATCTCAATTACAAACAAATTATGCTACTTCTTGCTCTTGCGAGTGCAGCAGCAATGGCAGCAATTTTTAAATCTCCTATTGCCGCTGTTGTTTTTGCTATCGAAGTAATTATGATAGACCTTACAATGGCTTCACTTGTGCCTTTGTTAATTGCTTCGGTAACTGCAGTATTAACATCATATTTTTTTCTCGGACAAGCAGTACTTTATCCTTTCGAAATCAAAGAAGTATTTCTTATAAAGGATTTCCCATATTTTATTATTCTTGGTGTGGTAACAGGTTTTGTATCTGTATATTTTACAAAAATGTACATATTTGTTGAGGATACTTTTAAAAGAATAAAAAAATGGCATAACAAGTTGTTTATTGGTGGTCTTGCACTAGGGGTTTTAATATTTTTATTTCCGGCATTTTATGGCGAAGGATACGAAGCCATAAATTCTACTTTGCATGGGGATATTAGTGCTTTATTTAATAATAGTATTTTTTATTCATTTAAGGATAACATATTTATTGTTACTATTTTATTTATTTTAATTGTTCTTTTTAAACCAATTGCAACATCCATTACTTTTGGTGCCGGAGGTATTGGGGGAATATTTGCACCTACTTTGTTTACAGGCGCTTTTACCGGTTTATTCGTTGCCTATGTTTTTAATTTACTGGAAATAGGTCAGGTATCATCAAGTAATTTTGCTTTGGTTGGTATGGCAGGATTAATTGCAGGTGTTTTGCATGCGCCATTAACGGCAATTTTTCTTATTGCTGAAATTACCGGAGGATACGGATTATTTGTACCTTTAATGATTACGGCAACAATTTCTTATGCCACCATAAAATTATTTGTTTCAAATTCGGTTTATACTCATCAGCTTGCCAAAAGAGGAGAGCTCTTAACTCATCATAAAGATAAAGTTATTTTATCGATGATGTCAGTTGGTAGTTTGATCGAAAAGAATTTCTATATAATAAAACCCAAAAACAATTTAGGAGATGTAGTTAAAGTCATTGCTAAATCAAAAAGAAATATTTTCCCTGTTGTTGAAGAAGATGGAACATTCAGGGGTATTGTGAGATTGGATGATATTAGAAATATTATGTTCAACCATGAACTTTATGAGCAGAAAAAGGTTGAACAATTTGCAATTATCCCTGAAAATGTTATTGAACCTTCTGAATTAATGGAAAGCGTAGTTAAAAAATTCCAGGATAGTGGAAAATATAATATTGTTGTTGTTAAGGATGGAAAATATATTGGATTTATATCCAGAGCAAATGTCTTTTCAAAATATCGCAGGTTGATTAAAAACTTTTCCGATCATTAAATTTTTACAAATTTCCTGACCAATTGATGCTTGTTTCCTTCACTAATTCGCAAAAAATAAAATCCATTTGTTAGTTGAGATAATGAGATTGTGGTTTTAAAAACCGGATTTGAAATTGTAAACTTTTGAGAATAAATTTGTTTTCCCAAAAGGGAGATTATTTCTACTTTAAAATTCTTAGTGTTGTTTTTGAAATTTATATTAAGAGATAAACTTTCAATAATAGGATTATTAAAATTAATATCTGCAAAGTTATCTTTTTGAATTTCATCAATAGATAAAGTTTTATCGACTTTAAGTTTTAAAACAACAGGTAAATGATCCGACATATTATAAAGTGCATCCAAAACATCTGAAGGAACGCTTGTATTTGCCGGAGAAGAGTTTAATGCTCCATTATAATGATTGCCATCCTGACCAATTGCTTCGTACGAGTCTGCAATATATTCAATATTATTTGTCCCATTTTGGATGTTCTCGGAAATTAAAATAAAATCATATCTGTCGTCCAAACCGCCACTAGAAGGACAACCGTTAGTGCTTGTGTGAGTAGATTGTGTGTGAATATTTTCGAATGAAGAACTATTATGCCATGTCCCAAGCTGGTCAATCGGGTCATAAAAACAAATATCAAGATTTGTATGATTAACTAAATTCTGAAAAGCTTCTTCTGAACTCGATCGTGTGTTAAAATCACCGGAAAAAATATAGTTATCTGCCACACCAATATTATCAAGATAGTTCATCAGGCGTAAAGTCTCATCAGCTCTTTCTACCAGATTATCAGGATAACTGCCGGCTTTTAAATGTGTGCAGATGCAAATTATAAAAGCTGTGTCGTTTGTTGTCGGAAGATCAATGGAGTTGTAAAATAATTTGTAAATATTAATATCTCTGATATTTGTTGTAACAACATCCTGGCTGTGCAAGCTCAATTTTGTAGAGTTAAAATAAAGCATATTCCCAATATAAGGAGTAGAATAACAGGTCTGCTCTGCTCTTTGAAAATAGGTTGCTCCGTTAACATTTAAAGTATTAACAAGTAAACGATCAGCAATTTCAGGATCACAATCTATTTCATTTACAGTTAAAATGTCAGGATTGAGAAAAGATATTATTGTTTTAAAATAATCATCTTTATCGCCGAGATAATTTGTATTTTGGTCACATCCACCATAATTATTTCCATAATTAAGCAAATTGTAATGCATCATAATTAATGTATCCTGCGCGAAAACTGAAAAAGAAATCAATAATAAAATAATTAAAAAAAATCTTTTCATAAAAAAAATTAATTTAAGATTTCAAAAATCAAAATTTTACCATCAACAAAACAATCTTATTTCCTCGAACTAAAAAATCTAAAACCTAAACTTATTTGTGCACTTTCTTAATAAACTCTTCAACTTCTGGAATCCCACCCTGATAAACCAGGTATCCGTTGTATGGTTCTTTTTCTGTTATTTCATCATTGATAGGTGTAAGCATCATTTCTTTAACTTTAACAGGATCTTCAGTTTGGCCAAGTATCCAACTAAGTTTTACCCAAGCAACTTCAGGAAGCATATTTCCGGCAGGGATAATTCCTTTTGCCATCATATCGCGTCCGGTATCATAAACAAACATGTGAACATAGCCCCAAATAGTTTGCAAAGTCATAAACATGTGAACACCTTTTGCATGAGCACGTTCAATGGCAGGATAAAGCTCTTTGTTAACATGTCCCAATCCTGTTCCAACAATGATTATTCCCTTATAACCTGCGTCAACCATAGCATCAATAATATCTGGTTTCATTCCGGGGTGATAATATAACATAGTTACTTTATCACTAAAATAAGGTAATATTTTTACGTTCCTGTCTTTACGGCGAGGTTTAAAATTTTTGTTGATATGATGAAACTCTGTGGTGCTTATTCTTGCCAAAGGAACATCTCCAATAGTACGGAAAGTTGAACGATATGAAGAATGCATTTTTCTAACTCTTGTTCCTTTATGTAATAATCCGTACTCATCGGAAGTAGGTCCGAACATACAAATCATAACTTCAGCAATATCGGAATGACCTGCAGCTTTCATTGCATGTTGCAAATTAAGAGCAGCGTCAGAACTTGGTCTGTCAGACGATCTTTGAGAACCAACAAGAACAATTGGGACAGGTGAATTTTGAACCATAAAAGTCAAGGCTGCACCTGAATGATGTAATGTGTCGGTTCCATGTCCTATAACTATTCCATCAATACCATTTTCAATTTCTTTTCCTATAGCTTTTGCAAGAGCAATGTATTGTTTTGGACCCATGTTTTCGCTAAAAACAGCAAATACTTTTTCGGTGTCCAAATTACAGATGTCAGCTAATTCAGGAACAGCTCCATAAAGCTCGCCCGGCGAAAATGCAGGAATTACTGCTCCTGTTCTGTAATCCAGGCGAGAAGCAATAGTTCCTCCTGTTCCAAATAATTTTACATGAGGCAATCCCTTGGTTACAGGAAATTGTTTTTCGGGTATTTTGTAATTAGCTTTTTTATAACCCGTTTCTTTCATTGTTTCTATTGTCGAAACATCAAGACCAATATTATAACCAGTAGGTATTTTCATAACGATGTGTTTGGCGTCGTCATTTTCTGATCTGGGAAGTATTGTTCCAATAAATGTTCCACGTGTAGTTTCAATTGTAGCCTGCCCCCACACACGAACATTATATTTTTTTAATATTTTAAGAGCTTCACCTTTATATCCCTGAAATAAATCTGAATTCATATTTTTGTTATTTTCTGATAAATTTTATTTGGTTTTTAAAATTTCTTTTCGCAATTTTCTCAGATCAATATTTCCGATTGCTACTTTCTTAAGTTCTCCCATTATCCATCTGGTCTCATTTTTCTTATTATCTGAAAATTTAATTTCATCAAATTTTTCTTTCAAAAATGGGATATGAGAGAGTATGCTTTCTTTCGAAACTTTTTCAAAATTGATGCTTGTAAGAACTGAATCAAAATCCATTTTAGGATGTTCGTAAACTATAGGAAGCATCTTTTTTGCTAATTCAAAATCAAGTTTGTTTTCTTGAAGATATCTGAACATCGCAAAAATAATTTTGTAGTTAAATTCATCAGGAGGTGTATAATGACCTTCGGTAAATTTTAGTCTGTGACCAAAAAAAGTTCCAATATATTTAGAATCAAGTTTAAGTTCAGTTATTATTCGTTTAATAAGAGGATACAGATTTTTGCTGAAAATATATGTGTAAGTATCTTCAGGAATATTCCATTTTTTCATTTGATTATACCGATCAATAATATCATCAGGAATGTTTTTCCTAAGGGTTTCAATATGATCATTTTCTAATGGTATTGGTGCTGAATCGGTGTCGGGATACATTCTGTTTGCTCCTGGCAAAACCCTTTCGAAAATAGTAGTGCCGTTTTCAAAAGATTTTCTTGTTTCATTTGGAACACCATCAAATGCCATAATACATCTTTCTTCAATTGTCTCGAGTGCAGTTTTAATATCATCTTCCGATGCCCAAAAAATTATCTGTGCATCATTTTCCTGAGCTTTCAAAATAGTACAAATTGAATCCATGTCCTTGTCGGAAATTTTAGCTTCAAGCTCTTCCGAATGTGTCATATTTGGTTTTTCGATGCAAGCAATAACTTTTAATCGATCAGAAATTTCGTTTGCAAAAATTTGTCCGGGTTGAGTAAAATGAGAAAGCATTCCTTTAAATCCGGGTAAATTGACAGCAATTATTTTGTGATTATCATTTTCGGCATCAAGCAAATGCTGATAAGAAAAATCATAAGAATGAAAATCCAAAACTTCATGATTGAACTTCCATTTTGAAGTATCCTCGATTTTTTTATTTAATTCATCTTTAATATGTAATAATGCCCATTGTCTAAAAACTTCGTTATGTGTAAGTTCCGGTATCCATTTTGTGTGAGAAACACCTTTAATTTCTACTCTTGTACCACCAATACAACTTACATTAACATCCTGACGACCTGCACCAATTCCTGTTCTAACTTTTCCTGTACTTCTATTTAAAAATCTGATATAATCACAAGCTTCTTTTACCTCATCGGGATTTAAACAATCAGGGTAAGTTACTGTTTCTATTAATGGCATTCCTAGCCTGTCGGTTTTGTAAACTCTTGTGTGCCCGATATCAGAAATCTCACGACATGCATCTTCCTCAATACTCAACTGAATTAATCTAACCTTTTTGTTTTTCAGTGGAATTTCACCTTCAACACCAATAATTGCAGTTCTTTGAAATCCTGTTGGGATACTACCGTCAAGATATTGTTTTCTGGTAATATGAACCTCTCCAACGATATTTAATTTGGATAAAAGAGAAATCTCAATTGAAATATCCAAAGCGTTTCGGTTAATTGGAAATGGTGGAGTATCATCAACTTCATAAGTACAGGTGGTTTCATTATTTAACCTGTAAATAATATTTTTTCTTGTTTTGAATTCCATCAAAGCAGTCCCATCATATTCACCCAACTCACTTAAAGTTGGACGCATGTGTCGGATAACTTCTGCGTTATAATCATCGTCTTTGTTGTATTTTCCTGCCGGACAACGACAAAAAAGTTTTTTATCTGTTAATAATTGCTGATGAACTTCTAATCCTGATTTAAAACCAATAATATCATAAGTTTCCTGAGTAGCTTCCTTTCGGGGAACATAATTTACTATCTTTTTTGTTTTAATATAATTTTGTTTAGGATCAAATTTCTTTACTGCTGTTTTTTTTGCAGAGCTCTTTGTATTGGAATTTTTATTTTGCATTTCTCTGAAAATGATCAAATGATTTATTTTTTTTACGCGGCAAATGTAAGGATATTATAAAAATCATTAAAGGAATTTTGAGAAAAAATGTTTTTGAGTGTATGTTTTGTTTCTCTTTGAGCCTTTTACTAAATCACATCTTGCAATAATCATTATTTTGCCCCAGTTTGTAAGTCGAAAATTTATTGCTTGTTAAGTACTAATCCATTTGGAAGAGTGTATTCCCCAGAATAATACATCCCATTATAATAACTATCCCACTTGCCTGTTATATTAAAACTGGTAAATGAACCATTAAATGTATATGATGAGCCAGATGATAACTTTTGTATAGTAATAGAAGAACTGCTAATAATTGCTTCCAAATTAAAAATAGGCGAAACAAGTGGTACATAACCATTATCAAATCCGCAGTTTGTAGCTATAGGTTGAAAATTTGATGTAGTAAAACTCATTGTTATGTTAACTTTATTTTCATCATTTGGATTTTCTTCAATAACCCATGTAACTACCCAATCTGCAGTTCCTACATCTACAATATTAACAAAATCACAAAAATCAGTTTTGTATGTAAATTCTACAGGAGAAATTGTTTTCCATGTTCCAACAAGATTTCTGACTGGTGTAAGAGGAGGATTATCTTTTTTACAACCTGAAATAATCATTAATAACAGTCCAAGTATTAAGGACATCAAAATCAATTTTTTCTTTTTCATAATTTCATCAATTTTTTCTTTTTCTACTTACCGCCCGCTTGTTTTTTGATTCTTTATGCGTGCCTTGAATTGTAAAGGTAGAAGTAATATTATTAATAGCAATAAAATTTCTTTAATTTAACTTAAGAATGACTAAAATTTGAAACGAAGCAAATCCGTATGGATGAGCTAAAATGACTAAAATTTATTATTTTTGGAAAAAGAAAAAGCCAACAAATGAATAATAAAGAAAATGCCAAAGAGAAAATTTCCCGACTTGTTAAGCAATTTGACGAACATATTGACGAATATAAAAAAGGAAACTATAATGAACATCAAACAAGAATTGATTATATAAATCCTTTCTTTAAAGCTCTCGGATGGGATATGGATAACCACCAGGGACTTGCAGAAGCTTATCGCGAAGTTATTCACGAAGACAAAATAAAAATAGGTAGAACCACAAAAGCTCCCGATTATTGTTTCACGGTTTACGGACAAAGGAAATTTTTTGTCGATGCCAAAAAACCTTCCATAAATATAAAGGGAGATATTTCTCCGGCATATCAGGTGAGACGATACGGTTGGAGTGCCAAACTACCTGTTTCTATTGTTACCGACTTTGAAGAGTTTTCTATTTACGACTGCACAAAAAAACCGAATCAAACAGACAAAGCTTCTGTTTCACGTATCAAGTACATAACTTACGATAATTATCTTGAAGAATTTGATTTTTTATGGGACACCTTTGCACAAGAAAATATTTTGAAAGGCAGGTTTGATAAATTCGTTAAAAGCGACACAAAGAAAAGAGGAACCGCTGCCGTTGATGATGAGTTTCTGCAATCAATTGAAGAATGGCGAAAATATCTTGCAACAACAATTGCCTTGCGAAATAAATCCCTCAACGAAGAAGAGATAAATTTTGCCGTTCAGAGAAACATTGACCGCATTATATTTTTACGAATATGTGAAGACAGGGGAATTGAACGATACGGCGACTTGAAAAATGTTACAAGAAATGGCAACTACTACCAAAACCTTTTCGGGCTTTACCGCATTGCTGATGACAAATACAATTCGGGACTTTTCGATTTTAAAAATGACAATATCACTTCTTCTCTTACGGTTGATAACAAAGTTGTGAAAAATATTATTAACGAGCTTTACTATCCTGTTTCTCCATACGAATTCTCTGTTTTACCGGCAGATATACTCGGAAGTGTTTACGAACGCTTTCTCGGCAAAACCATCCGACTGACTAAAGCCCATTATGCTAAAATTGAGGAAAAACCCGAAGTACGCAAAGCCGGAGGTGTTTATTATACCCCAAAATATATTGTTGATTATATTGTTGAAAACACTATCGGAAAACTTGTAAAAAATAAAAATCCAAAGGATATCGAAAAAATAAAGATTGTTGACCCGGCATGCGGTTCAGGTTCATTTCTTATCGGAGCTTATCAATATTTGCTTAATTGGCATTTGCAATACTACATTAAAACTCCTCCACAAAAGAAAAAGGATAATCCCTTAACACCCGATGGAAATCTTACCACTGCTGAAAAAAAACGTATTCTGCTCAATAATATTTACGGAGTTGATATTGACGCACAAGCTGTGGAAGTTACAAAATTAAATCTCCTGCTTAAAGCGTTGGAAGGTGAAACAAACGCCTCCGTTAGCAAACAGTTGACTTTTTTTAACGAAAGAGTGTTGCCAAATCTGGGTGATAATATTAAATGTGGTAACTCACTTATAGGTACAGATTTTTATGATAACCAACTTGAGTTGTTTCCTGAACAGATTAAAAAAATAAACGCTTTTGATTGGGAAATTGCTTTTCCTGAAATATTTGAAAATGGTGGCTTTAATGTTGTGATTGGGAATCCGCCGTGGGTCTCTCTTACTGGAAGGTTTGGAAATGATATAATTAGTAATGAGGCTTTAAAATACCTGGTTGTTAAATATAAAGGTAATACATATATGCCTAATCTTTATGAATATTTTGTTCAAAAAAGTTTAGATGTTGTAATAGAAGGTGGATGTTTTTCATTTATTGTTCCTGATAGATTAGGATATAATAGCCAATTTAAAAATTTGAGAGAAAGAATATTAAAAGATTTTAATATTGATGAACTAATATATAAAGCACCTTTTCCCAATATTGTAACTGATACTTTAATTTTTAGATTTTCAAAAGGAAAGAATATAAATAATGAAATTATTGTTGGAGAATATGGTAAAAACACTCAAAATAAATCTATAACAGAATATTTGAATGATCCGGAATATAAATTTTACTATGAGCAAAGTGATGAAATCGGTAAAATTCTACAAAAAATATACGATAATTCAAATACAAAAGCTTTGAAGGAACTTGTTCAGAGCACTTCAGGATTTGGAGGAAAATCATCGGTTATTACAGATATGATTGTAAATCCAAAACAAATCAAAGTATATAGAGGTAGAAGTATTCAGAAATATTCTATTGTCAAGGATTTTTATTTCGAGTTTGTTAAAAAAAATATTACAGGCAGAACTACAGACCCCAAAAAGCTGGGAGCTAAAGAGAAAGTTCTATTTAGAAAAACAGGCATACCAATAATTGCAACATACGATGATAGCGGAATATTTGTTGAGCAATCTCTTTACTTTTTATTTAATAACATATCTAATCTGTCTCTAAAATATTTCACAGCTTTAATTAATTCCAACATATTCAATTTTATATATCTCAATAAACTGGTTACAAACAGAGATAGCACACCTCAAATCAAAAAAGTAGATTTAGATACTTTTCCTGTTAGAATAATAAATTTCTCAAACTCAAAAGAAAAGCAAACCCACGATACCATCGTCTCGCTCGTTAATAACCTCCTAAATCTCAACAAAGAACTACAAATCACAAAACTTGATAACCAGCGTCAGCAAATCCAGCGAGCCATTGCACATGCCGAAAGCAAAATTGATGAGTTGGTTTATGAGCTTTATGGGTTGACGGAGGAGGAGATTGGGATAGTGGAGGGTTTGGAATGATTGAAATTTATTATATTTGTTGGGAATTGAAATTGAATTTTTTTTATAAACAAGTAGCATTCATTGTAAAAAGCCGCAATACTTAAATGAATGAATTGATAAAAATATCAGAAGAAAAAGTGGTACGAGTCCAAGCAGTAAAAAGTATTTTTACAGTTTCGGCTACTAAAGGAGACATCACGACAAAGTTTGATATTACTGGAATATCAATTATTCCACAATTCATAGAGATTAAACCTAATGATATTAGAAACTCAATCATTAATAAAGAACAAACTAAAGGGGGAACTGACAACATTGAAAAATATACAAGGAAAGGAATATATATTGTCAATATTAGAGATTATTCATCTAACGAAATTCAATATCTTTCAAGGTATATTTCAAACAAATTACTTTCCGAAATATGGACTTTATTAACAGCAAGAAATACAAAACCTTTTACAATATCGTTGAAAGATAAAAAAGTAAAGGAAATCATTCTTGAAGAGAATAGTAATATTTTTAAAAACGAGAATGAATTTGATATTTTCTGCTCAAAATATGGATTGTCTATTAAGAGCTTTATCGAACCAGCAAATTTCTCTGAATTAGATATTAAATTAAAAGAAGTAGAAGCAAGGTTTGATTTAGAACAGTTTTTTGCACGTCGATACTTATTCTGTTACACATTAATTGAAAAACTCAAAAAAAGAATTTCAGAATATATTTCAAATGGTAATCAAATAAATGCTGAAAAACTTAACCTAGTAAATCTTTGGATTGAAAGAATAAACCAAAAACTTGAAGTTCTAAAACATTTTAAAGATTATTATAAACTTTATGATATTCCAAAGTTCGACAATAAGATAGAAATTAAAGATTCCAATAATGTTAATATAATAAGTGGAAATCTATTAGATTCAAAAATCACTCAGGAATCAAATAAGAGTTCAAATACAGAATCAAAATTTTCAAAACGAGTTAGTTTCTGGATGTTTATAATCGTGGCACTTGGATTAATAGTGACAATTATAATCAATTGGGACAAAATATTTTAAAATGAAAATGAATTGGGCATAATGCAAGTCGGTAAAATTGACTTTGTGATGAATTGATTAAAATGATGGAAAAATTTAAGTAAAAACGAATTTATAAAACGAAATACGGTTTGATACGTCGGACACGTGCCACATCACGCTTGTTATTACCAATTTTAATTAAAATAATACACAAT
This sequence comes from uncultured Bacteroidales bacterium, assembly GCA_964404485.1. Classification (GTDB taxonomy): domain Bacteria; phylum Bacteroidota; class Bacteroidia; order Bacteroidales; family JAIORY01; genus JAIORY01. The sequence goes on from CAYOKJ010000028.1 coordinate 25,693, forward strand.
CAATATGAATGAGCAAAAATACTCAGTAAATCAGCATTTAATTGAAACGATTATCACTTGGGTAAAATCAGGTGAAATTGCAATACCTGAAATTCAAAGACCTTTTGTGTGGGATTCTACGCAAGTAAGAGATTTAATAGATAGTTTATATCAAGGTTATCCTGTTGGATATATTATTGCATGGAGAAACCCGAATGTTCGACTAAAAGATGGAACTATATCAGAAGGCAAAAAAGTACTGATTGACGGACAACAAAGAGTTACAGCCTTGACAACCGCAATTCTTGGACAAAAAGTTATAAATAAGAATTATCGAAAAATCAAAATACAAATTGCGTTTAATCCAATAGAAGAGAGATTTGAAGTTTTAAACCCTGCAATAACAAAAGACCGGAAATGGATTGATGACATTTGTCCAATTATAACAAATGAAGTCAGGTTATCTAAGGTAATCCGAAATTACTGCGAACAAAATCCGGAAATTGATGAAGAAATAGTAGAGGATGTACTTGAAAATTTAAAAGCATTAGTAAAAAAACAAATTGGTTTAATTGAACTTGCCGGTGATTTAGATATTGAAAAAGTAACGGAAATTTTTATTAGGATTAATAGTAAAGGTGTACAGTTAAGCCAAGCTGATTTTGTTATGTCCAAAATTGCTTCAGATGAGGAATATGGTGGTAATGTACTCAGAAAATGTGTTGATTATTTTAGCCATTTAGCAGTTGCACCTGAATTTTATGCAAATATTGAATCACTTGACAAAGACTTTGTATTAACTGAATATTTCCCCAAAATTGCTTGGTTAAAAAATGAAAATGACGATTTATATGACCCAAGTTACAAAGATGTTTTAAGGGTTGCATTTACTTTCAAATTTGCACGTGGTCGATTAAGTGATTTAGTAAGTCTTTTATCTGGCAGAAATTTTGAAACTCGTGATTATGAGGCAGAAATAGCAAAAGAATCATATTCTATATTAAAAAAAGGAGTGTATGATTTTATAAATGAAACAAACTTCAAAAGGTTTGTAATGATTATCAAATCAGCAGGTTTTGCTGATAAAAAATTAATTCGTTCCCAAAACACATTGAATTTTGCGTATATTCTTTACCTGAAATTGAGAGAGCAAAATTACAATCCTGCTTTAATTGAAACATACGTAAAAAAATGGTTTATACTGTCAATTTTAACAGGACGTTATTCAAGTTCACCCGAAAGTAAGTTTGACTTTGACATAAAAAAAGCAAATACTGAAGATTTTGGAGATTATTTACGAGAAATCGAAAAGGCAGAGTTGTCAGATGCATTTTGGACAGCAGGTCTTGTTCAAAGTTTGAATACATCTGTTGCAAGTAGTCCTGTTTTTAATGTGTTTCTTGCATCGCAATGTAGATTTAATGATAAAGGTTTTATCTCAAAAGCAATTACCATCAAAGATTTAATAGAGCAAAGAGGAGATGTTCATCATATATTTCCTCGGGATTATTTAAAAAAGCAAGGACTGCAAAGGGGACAGTACAATCAAGTAGCAAATTATGTTTATACTCAAAGCGAAGTCAATATTAAAATCGGGAAAAAAGCACCAAACGAATATTTTACTGAAATTAAAGAACAATGTAATGGAGATGAATTAAAATATGGCGGAATAACAGAAATGAATGAATTGCTTGAAAATATGAAACAAAACTGTATTCCAACAAGCATTTTTGATATGACCATTGAAAATTACAATGACTTTATTATAGAAAGACGAGAATTAATAGCAAAAAAAATTAGAAACTATTACGAAACGATAT
>CAYOKJ010000029.1:0-3870 GCA_964404485.1 uncultured Bacteroidales bacterium
ATACAATCGGGGGCTTGTTTGGAAAGTGTTAAATCAGACTATTTAAGTTTTTTTCTATGAAATAATCCTTTCTTTAATTAGAAAAATCTTAAATTTGCGAAAGAATTTTAAAATCTGAATTTCAATAAATTATGCATAATACTGAAGAACTGAAAGATATTGAGAAAAGGCTTGATGCCTTGAGGAGGTTTCTTTGACATTGACAAGAGAAGAAATAAAAGAGCAAGAGGAAATAACACAATCGCCTGATTTTTGGAATGATTCGAAAAAAGCCGAACAAATCCTGAAATCAATAAAAGGAGAAAAACGTTGGGTAAATTCTTATGATGCTGCCGGAAATAGTTTTGATTTTCCCTTACCTGAGTGCTGGTAATATTGCATACAAATTAATGCAGGAAATGGGACATTACGAAGTAATAGGACCTGTAATAAACGGTATGCACAAATCAAGTCATGTGCTAAATATTGGTAGCACTGTTAGTGAAATCGTAAATATGGTTTCAATTGCTGTTATCGATTCTCATTGTGTTGAAAAAAGAAATGGTAAACAATAAAATATTTTTTCACAAAAATTAAACATTTTATAAGAAAAACGTCAAAAATAGTCCAGGTAATATTTGGATTATTTTTGACGTTTTTCTATTAAGTTTTTTTTTATTTTAAACAGTAATACCAAAGAACATCCAAATTACCGATATATTTCGTTTCTTTTTTCCTTTCTCTGCGTTAAATATTATTTCCGTCCATACGGATGTAAAGAATATTTGCCTTGACAAAGAAAAAAATATTTCAAAATATTTATCAGCAATTTAGAAATTCAATTGATATAGGATTATTTTTGCAGCTTTTTTTGTGAGTATAACGCAATATTTAAATCGTTTGATTCAATACTTTCCAAACAATCCCTCTGTCATATCCTCTTGAAATGGCATAATTTGCAAGTTTCTGCATCCTTTTTTCTTGATTGGCAATTTTTAAATTTGCATCTTTTTTTGAAATAATTTCTTTTAGTGTATTGAAATATTCATTATCATCAATCTCATTAATGCCAATCTGTATATAAATATCCGGTATTTGTTTTTTATGAAGTTCGTTAATGATTTTGTTTTTTCCCCATTTATTAATTCTGAACTTTCCTCCTGTAAAAGCTTTTGCATATCTTTCTTCGTTAAGATAATCTTGGTCAACAAGTTTACTAATAATCTTATCCATGATTTTTTCCTGAACATTCCAGCTAATAAGTTTGTTTTTTACATCAAAGAAACTTCTTTCCTGATAACTGCAATAGTTTTGCATTTTAGCGAGTAAAAATTCATGTTCTGGTGTCATCTTGAAGATATATTATTTTAATTTTCGAAAGATAATAATTCTATATCGAATATCAAAACAGAATTTGCAGGAATATCTGATTGTTCATCTGATCCATAACCCAATTCTGATGGAATTAACAGTTTTCCGGAACCTTCGGTTCTAAATTTTTGTATTCCTTCCTGCCATCCGGGAATCACCTGATGCAGTTGAAATTGTATAGGTTCATTAGCTAAAGTTTCGTCAAATACTGTACCATCCAAAAGATAGCCTTTATATTTAACCATAACTAAGGAAAAAACATTTGGATGGGTTCCAATACCTTCCTCCTCAATTACATAATACAATCCTGATGCAGTTGAATGCGCATCAAGATTATGTTCGTCAATATATTCAATTATCAAATCTCTATCGACGTTTGATTGTTTTTTGCAGCCTGCAAAAGTTAAAACTACTGCAAAAAGTAAAAATGTGATTTTTTTCATGTGTTTTTTTTATATTTATTATTTTGACTTTACTGTTATTTTAATATCTTCCATTAAATTATTGTTAGAAATATTTTAAGAAAAATTCAAAAGTAAGAAACTAAATCATAAATCTAAAATTATAAATCCAATAATTTATAAACTAATTCAGGAACTCCGGAACAAGCATTTTTAGTAATAATTTCAAGATTTGTAATATTATTTCCCAATCTTGTTGTATTTGGATCAACAAGGAATTTATCTGCTTTGCAATCAACATAATTTATCAAACTTGCGGCAGGATAAACTACCATGGAAGTGCCTATAACAATAAAAATATCAGCTTGTTTTGCAATTTCAATGGCAATTGAAAAATTTGGAACAGCTTCGCCAAACCAAACAATATGAGGACGAAGTTGTGAACTTTTTTCGCATTTATCACCTTTTTTTAATTCCCAGTTGTCAAGTTCATAAATAAGATTTTCATCAACGGTGCTTCTTGCTTTTTTTAATTCTCCATGTAGGTGAAGAATGTTTTTTGACCCGGCTCTTTCATGAAGGTCATCAACATTTTGAGTTACGATTTGTACATTATATTTTTCTTCCAATTTTGCTAATGCATAATGTGCTTTATTAGGTTCAACTTCGAAAAGCTGTTTGCGACGTTGGTTATAAAATTCCAAGACCATTTCAGGATTTTGAGCCCATGCAATAGGACTTGCTACTTCTTCAATTTTATAATTATTCCACAAGCCATTACTGTCGCGAAAGGTCTTTACTCCACTTTCGGCACTAATTCCTGCTCCTGTGAGAATAACTATTTTTTCCATTTAATAGTGAATATTTTTTTCTGTAAAATTAATAAAAAAGTTTTTATTCAATAATATTTATAAAAGCTTAAACAATAAATGATGTTAATTTTTTATGTGATATACAAAAAAAAGCATCCACTAATTTATAGCGGATGCTTCATAAAAAAATATTGAATTATTAATTTATAGACTATCGAAAATTTTAATAACTTTTTTAAGATCATTTGCAGAATCTATTAGCAATTTCTTTTCATCTTTATTTAAGTCAATTTCAAAAATTTTCTCAATACCATTTTTTCCTAATTTTACAGGAACACCCATGTAAATATCTTTCAAGCCATATTCTCCATCAAGGCATGCACAAACAGGGAAAATCCTTTTCTGATCATCAACAATTGCTTCAACCATTTGTGCTGCTGCTGCACCTGGCGCATACCAGGCAGAGGTACCCATTAGATTAACTAATTCGCCACCACCTTTTCTCGTTCTTTCAACAATTTTATCAATTTCATCTTTTCCTAATAATTCGTTTATTGGAATACCATTTACACTTGTATATCTTGGCAATGGAACCATTGAATCGCCATGTCCGCCTAAGGATAATGATAAAATATCTTTTGGAGAAACATCAAGAGCTTCAGCAATAAAAGAACGGTATCTTCCGGTATCTAATATCCCTGCCATTCCAAACACTTTTGATTTTGATTTATTTGCAACTTTATAAGCAGCATAAGTCATAATATCCAAAGGATTAGAAACAATTATGATAACTGCTTCAGGAGAATATTTTACAACTTTTTGAGTAACATCAGTAATTATCTTTGCATTTGTTTTTATGAGGTCATTACGAGACATTCCCGGTTTACGCGGTATTCCTGAAGTAATAACAACCACACCTGAGTTTTTTGTTGCAAGATAGTCATTTGTAACTCCTTTTACACGTGTATTAAAATTATTGATCGAAGCTGTTTGCCAAATGTCAAGTGCTTTACCTTCAGCAACACCTTCTTTGATATCTAGCAAAACTACTTCTCTACAAAGATCTTTGTGGGCAATAACATTTGCACAGGTTGCACCTACATTTCCTGCTCCAATAACAGTAATTTTATTCATAATTGTATCGGATTTTTGTTTATATTTTTCTTTTTTTTAAATAAAAAACATTAATGAAATACAAATATAACAATACTTATATATAAGTTTGAAAAGTATTCATGCTTTTTTTTTACAATAAAACATATTTATTATCCCTCAACTATAGAATATAATTGAGTTAGCAGATAAAT
>CAYOKJ010000029.1:3970-26974 GCA_964404485.1 uncultured Bacteroidales bacterium
TAAAACATATTTATTATCCCTCAACTATAGAATATAATTGAGTTAGCAGATAAATAGAAAAATTTAGAAGTGACGGCAATTTGAGTAGAATAATAGAATTATGTCTTTGTTGAAATCAATATTTTGAAATTGTGGTTTTACCTAAACACATATCTGATGGTAATGGCTACAGCATCACCCCATAAACCGGTATATCCGAAAAAATTCATTTGAGGTTTCCAATCTGCAGAAATATTTAAAGGGAAATCGATAAAAGTATATTCTATTCCAATTATTCCATCAACACCAAGAACAACATAATTTCCATTATGGTCGTTATCAGCCCATGGAATATTATAAAAAGTATCGTTCCAAAAGCCAATATGAGCACCACCTCCATAAAACCAATTAAGTCCAAAAACATTAAAAGCAGGCTGTTCTATTTCATAAAGTCCAACAATCATAAGTCCCCGCCAGCGAGTACTCACAATTCCTTCAATCGCAGTTTCATAACTTAGAAAGTGCTTAATGCTTAATCCTTGTGAAGTTCCACCTCTTAAACCAACAGCTGTATTATAATCCTGGGCTTGTAGTGCAAATGATGTGGCAATAAAAACCAAACTAATTAAAATATATTTTTTCATAAATTGTTAATTATAAAATTTAATTTCTTTTTTGATAAAAGATAAAAATCACAAATATTGTTAATCTCTTAATTGATTTAGAGCAATCCATGCCATAACTCCCATTCCTGTTTTAAGGCAATCTTCATCAACATTATAATCGGATTTATGAAGATTTGAACCTATTCCTTTTGTTGAATTTGCTGTTCCAAGTCGATAAAAACATCCCGGGACTATCTGACTGAAATATGAAAAATCCTCACCTGTCATACGAATTTCAAGCTCAACCACATTTTCTTTACCAAGATATTCAATGGCATGCTGAAATGACTTTTCTGTAACATTTTCATCATTAACTAAATATGGATAACCATGAGAAATTTTAACATCACATTCGCCACCTGCACCCTGAGCAATTGATTTAGCAATTTTAGCAATTTTTTGAAGTGCTTCGGCACGCCATTTCTCATCAAATGTTCTGAATGTTCCTTTCAAAGTAACTTCATTAGGAATTACGTTATAAGTACCATCAGCAATAAATCTACCAAAAGACAAAACCGTTGGTATTGTAAAAGGTGCATTTCTACTGACAATTTGTTGAAGTGAAATAACTATTTGAGAAGCAATATATATAGGGTCAATAATTAGATGTGGCAATGCAGCATGACCGCCTTTTCCTTTCACCGTAATATTAATTTCGTCAGTTGATGCCATATATTTCCCTGTTTTCATTCCAATTTTTCCAACTTCAAGTTCAGGGAAAACGTGTTGTCCCATAATTTTATCTACATTAGGATTTTTTAAAACACCTTCTTCAATCATAAATTTTGCACCTCCCGGAATTAATTCCTCAGCAGGTTGAAATATCAATTTTACCGATCCTTCAAAATCGTTTTTTATTTCATTCAAAATTTTTGCTGTACCAAGTAAAGATGCCATATGTACATCGTGTCCACAAGCATGCATTACACCTGTGTTTCTTGATTTGTATTCAACATCATTAATTTCCTTAACGGGAAGAGCGTCCATATCAGCACGCAATGCAATTACTTTTGAATCAGGATTTTTCCCTTTTATCAAACCAACAACACCAGTTTTAAAAATCCCTTTTTCAAAAGGAATTCCGTATTCAATTAGTTTTGAAACTATAAATTCAGAGGTTTTATATTCTTCATTCGACAATTCAGGATATTGATGAAGATGTCTTCTAATAGCAATTATTTCATAATGATAATCGGAGGATAGTTTTTTTATTTTTTTTAATAATTTTTTCATCTTTATGCTATTATCTTACAAATTATTTGAAATGTTTAGTTCAAGTCTTTCAGGATTGTTTTTGTTTTTTTGCTTTACACTTTGTAAAGGGTTTTTTAAAATTCCCAATGTTAATTAATTTAAACATTCAATCATTAAAAATTCTGTAACTCATGCAGATTTTTATAAACACCATCATTTTTTAGTAGTTGCTCATGCTTTCCTTTTTCAATGATTTTTCCATTTTTTATCACCACAATTTCATCAGCATGTTTTATTGTTGATAAACGATGAGCAATAACAATTGATGTCCTGTTTTGCATAAGTTTTGATAAAGCATCCTGAACAAGTCTTTCCGATTCTGTATCTAACGAAGAAGTTGCTTCATCAAGTATTAGAATTGGTGGATTTTTTAATACAGCACGTGCAATACTTAACCTTTGTTTTTGTCCTCCGGAAAGTTTTACTCCCTGATCGCCGATATTTGTGTTATAAGCATTTTCCATTTTAGAAATAAACTCATGTGCGTTAGCAACTTTTGCCGCTGCAATCACATCATCTTCTTTAACATTTTGCATCCCGAGGGTAATATTACCGTAGATAGTATCATTAAAAAGAATCGATTCTTGTGTTACTATTCCCATTAAACCGCGAACATCAGAGATTACAAAATTCTTTAAAGGAATTCCATCAATTAATATTTCACCACTTATGCAATCATAAAATCGCGGTAAAAGGTCAACCATTGTTGACTTGCCACCACCTGATGGCCCAACAAGAGCAATTGTTTTTCCTTTCTTAATTTTTAGATTTATCTTATCAAGAACAGTTTCTTTTTCATAAGAAAAACTAACATCGCGATATTCTATTTCTTTATCAAAATTTGTTTTTGAAATAGCATCAGGAATTTCTTCAATTACTTCTTCTGCATCAAATATTTTTTGAATTCTCTCGACAGAGGCAGCACCCTTTTGAATATTATAAACAGCAGTTGTTATGGATTTTGCCGGTGGTATTATTTGTGAAAATATTCCAAGATAAGCAATGAAAATTGCAGCATCCAAAGGGTTTTCAGGACTTAAAACCAAACGACCGCCAAACCACAAAACCACAACTAAAACACTTGTTGCGAGAAACTCACTTAATGGAGAAGCAAGATCACGCTTGCGATATAATCGTATCATCAAACGAGTATATTTATTATTGGTTCCATGAAAATTTTGTTCAGCAAGATTTATGGCATTAAAAGCTTTAATAATGCGTAATCCTGAAATTGTTTCCTCAATTATTGATAATATTATTCCCAGTTGTTTTTGTCCTTTTACAGAAGTTCTTTTTAAACTTCTCCCAATCCTGCCAATAAAAAAACCACTTACAGGCAATAATAATAAAACAAAAACCGAAAGTGATGGACTTATCACAAATAATGCAACCAAATATGAAATGATAGCGATGGGATCGCGGAACATCATCTCCAACGAACTCATGATCGACCATTCAATTTCCTGAACATCAGAAGTCATTCTGGCAATAATGTCGCCTTTCTTTTGCTCGGAGTAATATGAAAGAGGGAGAATAAGAACTTTTAAATACAGTTTATTTCTAATATCCTTAACAACACCATTTCTTATGGGAGCAAGATAGAACATTGCAAGATATCTGAATAAATTTCTTAAAAAATATAGAGTAACAATTATAATGGCAACATAAAATAAAACTTTCATTTCGCCATACTCGCCTATCATTTTCCCAATCTCAAAATAAAATTTATCTTTTATTGAATCAAAATTAGCCCAAGAAAAATTTTGAACATCTTCCGGAACTTCGGTGGTTTTAAATAATATCTGTAAAATAGGTATAAATAAAGCAAATGATGCTAATGAAAAAAGCACTGACAAAATATTGAAAAGAATATTTAATAAAGCTTTTCCCCAATAAGGAGTTACAAATTTTAATACTCTGAATAGGTTCTTCACAAAATAAAAATTTAACAATTATTCCGAACTTATGTATAAATGCAAAGATATAACTAAATTTGCTATTTACATGCAAGTTTGTATGCTTTACATAATGACATGCTGCTTGATAATATTCAGTTTTATTAATTGAATATTACTTATGTGTATGCATAAAATAGTAAAAGTAAAATTATTTTATAAACAGCAATAAATAATTTATTATTGAAATGAAGTATGAGTAAGAGTACGTTTTTCTGAAATAAGAATTTGAAATATTAATAAAAAATACATGAACGTAAAAGGTAAAAAATACCGCACAATCTGGATGGAAGATTCATCGGTTTTTATGATCGAACAAAATCTTCTTCCTTTTGAATTTAAAATTTTTGAGGCGAAAACATATAAAGAAACTTGTTTTGGGATAAGTACAATGATTGTACGTGGTGCTGGAGCTATTGGTGCTGCTGCAGCTTATGCCATGGCACAGGCATTTTTAGAGGCTCCGGAAAATGGTTTTTGGAAATTTTTAGAAAAAGCAAAAAAGGATATTGAAGATACGCGTCCAACGGCACGTAATCTTTTTTATGCTGTTGAAAGGGTTTTTGAAGCTGGTAAAATTTCTGTTGAAAATGCTCTTGCCGAAGCTCAAAAAGTTGCAAATAAAGATGCCGAAGATTCACAAAAAATTGGAAAGTTTGGGAGCGAATTGATAAAAGACGGATTTAATATCGAAACTCATTGTAATGCCGGATGGCTTGCTTTTGTTGATCATGGTACTGCTTTATCACCAATTTATTATGCTCATTACCAAAAGAAAAAAGTATTTGTTTATGTTGATGAAACACGTCCAAGAAGCCAGGGAGCAAGACTTACAGCCTGGGAACTAAAAAACGAAAATGTCCCTCATGTTATCATTCCTGATAATGCAGGGGCTTTTCTAATGTCGCAAGGCAAAGTGGATATAATGATTGTTGGTGCTGATAGAATTGCTGTTAATGGTGATGTTGCAAACAAAATTGGAACATTGGAAAAAGCGATAGTTGCAAAAGAATACGGAGTTCCGTTTTATGTTGCTGCCCCTACTTCAACTTTCGACCTTGAGTGCAAATCAGGGAAAGATATAATTATTGAAAATAGAAGTCAGGATGAGGTTTTATACCAGACAGGAATTAACGAAAATGGAGAAAAACAAAAAGTTCTTGTTTGCTCCCCGGGCTCAGATGCTATTAATCCTGCTTTTGATGTTACCGATGCAAAATATATTACAGGAATAATTACTGAAAAAGGAATTATCAAACCGGATGCTGATGAAATTGCTAAGTTGTTTGCTTGAAAAATTGGAACGCGGATTATGCGGAACAAGCGGATTTTCACGGAAAAAAAATGATTTATGTCGAAACATGGTACAATACAACGTTATACTTTAATAATTGAAAAGATCAGAAGTAATAAATATCCTGCTTTTAAAACTATCAAAGAGTTTCTTTTTACTCAGGGATTTGAAATTTCAACAAGAACAATTCAAAGAGATATTGATCAAATAAGATTTGAGTTTGGAATCGAAATAAAATATAATCGAATTAAAAATGGTTATTTTATTGATGAAGAACAAAGTATTAATATTGAAACATTTCTTCGTTTTCTTGAAATTGTCGGGACAGCCGATTTGCTTGCCGAAAGTTTAAAAGACAGCAAAGACAGACTGAAATATATTACTTTTGAATCAAAGGGATATCTGAAAGGAATTGGAAATCTTAAATCTCTGCTTTTTGCCATAAAAAATCACAGAAGAATTTCTTTTTCACATGAAAATTTTGAAACCGGAAAAACGAAAAAATATTTATTAGAACCATATTTACTAAAAGAATATCAAAATCGCTGGTACGTGATTGGAATAGTTGGAAACTTAAATGAGTTCAGGACATTTGGAATTGATCGCATAGAAAATCTTAAAATATCTGATGAAATATTTTCGCCGGATAAAAAGAAAGACCCTCTTAAAATGTTTGAAAACATAGTTGGTTTAACATATTCAATAAATAAACTGGAGGAAGTTATATTATCTTTCATTCCGCTTCAAGGGAAATATATTAAAGCTCTGCCTTTGCATAAATCACAAGAAATTATTGCTGATAATGAAAATGAATTAGTAATCAAACTTCGCATAATTCCCAATTTTGAGTTTGAACAAAAGATACTAATGCTTGGTGATAGGGTTAAAGTTATTAAGCCGGAATGGTTGGCGGGGGAGATTAAAAACATCCTACAAAATGCAATGGAAAAATATAGAAAAATGCCGTATGCATAACCGATTTGTAAACCAAGACGGTAGTCTTGGGTAATTTGTCAGAAGACACAAAATAAGTTCCGTAGGAACGACCTGTTTTTTCTACATCTGAAACTTTTTATATTACTCCGACACACTTTGTCATACCCACACAATATCTTTGTATAAAACAAAAGAATTTATGACAAAGAAGATTGAAAAACTACAAAGTGAAATTATCCAAAAACAACAATTATTAAATTCTATCAGTAAGAAATTAAAAGAAGAATTTGTTGGAATTAACCATGTAATTGATGAGGTAATTGATGCAATTAATTCATGGTATTTATTTCCTGACTTGCAAGATAAACCCGTCGTGATAAACCTTTGGGGATTGACAGGAGTTGGTAAATCCTCACTTATAAACAGACTTTCGGAATTGCTTAAATATGACAATAAATATTATCGTTTTGACCTTGGAGATACTTCTGACACTGATTGGACAATCAAAAGGAAGATTCAGGATATTTACGAAAATGTGAATAGCTATCCGATTATGATAGCTCTTGACGAATTTCAGCATGCAAGAACAATTGATGAAATGGGAAAGGAATCCGAAAAAAAATCTTCCCGTATTATCTGGCAGCTTTTAGATTCGGGAAAATTTCAAATATCGAGATATAATTTTCAACTTGATGAAGTTTATGATTTAACACTTAAATTACGATATTTTCTGAGAAACGGAGTTAAAGTTTTAAAGGGTAAAGTTATTTCCAAAAAGGAATATTTTAAAAAGGAAATCGAAGATGAAAATAATAATGAATTGGTTGATAAGAAAACTAAGAACCCGGAAAATGAAAATATTTATTTTGTTCCAAAAAAATTTCATGAAATAATTCATTCTATGGTAAAAGAAAAATTTGCCGGACCTTTTGATGTAAAAAAACAATTATTGAATTTTAATGGGTACGAAACAATAAATTTTCTGCTTAAGATTTTTGAATTTGCAAACAGTCCTAAACTTGTTGATTGCTCCAAATCGGTTATTTTTGTTCTTGGAAATTTGGATGAAGCATATACCATGACCAAGAATTTTAATCCTGATATGAATGCAGATGAGTTTCACGAACAATCTTTAAAAATTAATATCGCCAATATAAAAAAAGCTTTGAGAAACAGAATCAGAAGTGAGCAGATCGCAAGGCTTGGAAATATTCATATTATCTATCCTGCATTTAGCAGTGATTCATTCAGGAAATTAATAAAACTTGAACTTGATAAAATTATCAAAAAAGTTTACAACCAACAAAAAGTAAACATTGAATTTGACGATTCGATTTGTGATTTAATTTATAGGGATGGAGTTTATCCGACACAGGGAACACGTCCTGTTTTCACAACAATTCATCAAATTGTAAATACAAAACTCGGGAAAATAATAATCGAAATGATACTGAATAAATTATCTCCTACCAAGATAATTTTTAAAGCGGAGAAAAATATTATTACAATTGAGTATTATAAAAATAATGAGATGATCCATTCATTTTCCGAAAAGCAAACTCTTAATCTTGAAAAGCTCAGAAAGAACAGGAAAGATGATATTCAGGCAATAACTGCTGTTCATGAAAGCGGTCATGCAATAATTTCTACAATACTTTTGAAAACAATTCCTGAGGTTATTTTTTCTACTTCCGTGGGAGTTGAAAATTTCGGATTTACTTTTTCAAAATTCAAATGGAAATATGTTTCGAAAAAAGAAATTCTTTCTCGTATTGCAATGTATCTTGCAGGAATTGTTGCCGAAGAAATTGTTTTTGGTGAAGAAAATGTAACCACAGGTGCAGAAAATGATATTAAAGAAGCAACAAATTTTACAACAAGAATGCTAAAAGAATGTGGGATGGGAAAATTACCTGCGGCATATCAGGTAAAAGATCAGGACACTAATAATTATTTGCATGATGAAAATAATGTGATTAATGACAAGGTACAGGAATGGATAAGCAAAGCAAAAGAACTGGCAGAGAAAACATTAATTAAACAAAAAGTATTACTTTTACAAATGGCGGACTACCTGAGTGATAACCGGATGATCTCAAAAGAAAAAATTAAAACTCTGCTCAAGACTTATGCACAAGGTTTCAATGAAAATGATATTATCGAAAATGGAGATAATTTATTCTATCGAAACCATCTAAAACAAAAAGTATCAGATATTGAAAATACACCGGAAAATGAATTAATCGACTCAGTTGAGTTTTTGTTAAATAAAAATAAATAATATTATGGAAAAAGAAAATAAAAGAAACAACTTGTTTGATTTTGCAACAAGTGAGTTAAGTCAAGATGCATTTATATGCTGGTTAATTAATTGGGCTAATCCCAAATTCAAAAATGATAAAGTCATCACTTTACATAATTGTGGTATAGAACTTTTAAATGCGTTTTTAGAAAAAAGTGGTATTGATAAACCTAAAATATATTCAAAAGTTGTTATAAAAAAGCAATTTAAGAACATTGATGTTCTTGTTGTTGTTAATGATGAATACGTAATAATAATTGAGGATAAAACCAATACAGAAAATCATTCAGGACAATTAAAAAGGTATGAAAAGGATGTTCTTAAAAGTAAAGATAAAGATTTACCAGAAAAACTTACAAAAGATAAACTACTTTTAATTTATTTCAAAACAGGCAATCAAAGTAATCTTAGTGATGTTATAAGTAAAGATTATAAACCATTTATGCGAGGAGATTTTCTTAAGATTCTAAAGGATCATTCTGGAAAAATTAACAATGCTATTTTTAAAGATTATTATGATTATCTTCAAAATATTGATTACAAAACTAAAAATTATGAGGAAACAAATATCGAAGAATGGAAGTGGTGTGAATGGCAAGGATTTTATATTGAATTACAAGATAAACTGGACTTTCAAAAAGACAAAAAAGATGAAATATGGGAAGGTCAGTGGAAATACGTTGCAAATCAAACAGGAGGTTTTATAGGGTTTGGGTGGAACTGGTTTAAAATTGAGGGTGGAGGAATTTATATGCAGCTTGAACAAGAAAAATTTTGCTTTAAAGTAATGGCAGATGAAACAATATTGATGAGAAGTGAATTTAGAAAAAAATGGCATGATAAAATCATGCAAACATGTGAAGGAAAAAATTTAAATGTTTGTAAACCCAAGAGATTTGGAAATGGTAAATTTATGACCGTTGCTGTTTTAAATGGAGATTATAGGTGCACAAAAGACAATAAATTTAATATAGAAAAGACTATTAAGCAATTAAAAGAAATGGAAAATATTTTAAAAGAAACTCTTAATAAAAATTCTTAAAATATTAAATTTGCCGTAATGGCTAAACCAACAAAAAGAAGAACGGATAACACCCCGATTTACTTCGTTACGAGGCAGGCGGATCATGCGGATTTTCACGGAAAAAAACATTGAAGGCATAAACTATTTTTAACCCAAGACTACCAATAAAAATTATTACTTAGAAGTTTGGTATTTATTTAAAAGGTACGTATTTTTGTACTTTATTAATAACTTAAATAAAAATTATAATGATAGCTGCAAATTATACTGAGTTCCGTACGAGTTTAAAAAAATTCTTGGATAATGTCGAGGAAAACAATGAAACTTTAATAATAAAAAGAAAGACTGGAAATGGAACAGTAATGATTTCATTAAATGAATATAATTCAATAATGGAAACTGTTCACTTGTTAAGCTCAAAAGCAAATGCCGATAGATTATATAAATCTATTAAACAAATGAGTGAAGGAAAAGTAGTTAGTAATGAATTAATTGAAGAATGAATAAGATTGTATTTTCAAAAAACTCATGGGAAGACTATATTTTTTGGCAAACTTATGACAAAAAAATGCTACGGAAAATAAATAAGTTGATAAAAGATATTCAAAAATCACCATTTAAAGGAAAAGGAAAACCTGAACCATTAAAATATGACTTAGCAGGATTATGGTCAAGACGAATTGACAGGGAACATAGATTAGTATATAATGTTCAAGAAAATGAGATTCTGATTTACAGTTGCAGATACCATTATGATAAAAGTTTAAAATAGGTTGCCCCTAGCATCTATGGTTTTTACAACATTGTTGAACAACACAAAAAGTAGCGGGGTTGGCTATTTCAGAGGATATGTGGTTTTAATAATTTCCGGTATTTTACAAATTTGGATATTAAAATAAGAAAAATATGTACATTTGAAAAACAAAATTATGAAATGATTTCTCCTAAATACAAAAACGATATTAATCAATGGATTAACAAAAATCACTACAATTGACAAAGGCGAAATAAAGAGTATAGTGTAGTAAATATTTAGGAGTTGTGTCGCATGTTGAGAAAACTGCATTTGCAATAAAATATGATAGGAATTAAACTGGCATATTACAGAAAAAAAGACTGGAAACGATTCATAAAAATAATTGATGACAGAGAAAGTATGCATGATACTTGGAATGAGTGGCACAAAGCATTTCTTAAAACAAAAAAAGATTTGATTTCGAAAGGATTTGAGGTTACTGATATTGAAATAGATTTAAACGAATTGATAAATTATTGTGAAATTAGGGGGATTAAAAACGATGGTAAAGCTCGCTCCCAGTTTGTACAAGCCAAATAATAAATGCCAAAAACAAAAATTATATATCAAGCAAATCAGGAGGTAATTGGAAAACATTTGCAATCAAAAGAATGGGTCATGTATTCTGGGAAACTGACAATTTACGACAGAAAAACTAATCCAGTAATATTAAAATTGAATAGTGAAATATATGATACTTTTATTGGAGAATTTATGGAAGAAAAAAAGGAATTTAAAGGAAATTCCATTTCAGACGTTTTTGGTAAAGTGGCAAAATGGTATTTAAAAAACGGTATTATTTTTCAAAATTGACAAAACAAAATATTTAAAAACAAAATGGGATTTATACCAATTTCTATAAATGCATACATAAAAAAACACTTGAAAAGCAACCCAAGTGAAAATGAAAAGGATTTAAGAAAACGACTTAACTCTGCATTGGCAGATTATAAAAAAAGAATTAAATGTTTCTGTGGAAATGATATTTGGGTAATTGGTTCTACATCAGTTGGAAATAGTTGTTTTACTTGCATTACTGGAGAAAGTTATCCAACAGATGATTATGAAATTGAATCAGCAATAATAAAAAAAGAAAATATTAGTGGTCGTAAGCACATTGACGAAATCCCACCTTCCAAAATTGCGGGATTTTTTGATGATGACGGATATGAAATCAATACA
Source organism: uncultured Bacteroidales bacterium (assembly GCA_964404485.1). Taxonomy (GTDB): domain Bacteria; phylum Bacteroidota; class Bacteroidia; order Bacteroidales; family JAIORY01; genus JAIORY01. Next base: position 15,358 of record CAYOKJ010000029.1, read on the forward strand.
GATTTGATTAAAAAACCTTCATTATGTATCACTTGCATAAATGATGATAATCCAAATGAAGAAATATTTTGCGACATGACACGGTACGACCAGAAAGATGATAAAGAATTTAAATGCTTTGCATACAAAAAAAGAATGATATAAAATAAAACACACACTACGGAATAACACCTAAGCATATAAAAATTCCGTAGTGCCTCTAGCATTTACCGTTTTTACATGCATTATTGAACAACACCAAAAGTTGCGGGGCTGGCTATTTCAGAGGAAATGTGGTTTCATTTTCGTTTTTCATAATTCTATTTTTTTGGTGAATTATGTTATACGAGTTTGGCTAATTAAAAGATTTTAGCTACTTTTGGTTTTGTTCAACAAAATAAATAGGAATAAAGATTTTTGTAAAATAACTAAGAAATCACAAATATAAGTTGGAAGTATTCATGAACGAAAAAGAATTTTATATATATCTTGGCGACAAATTAGCTGATAGAATTAGACTAAAATTCACAAAAGAAAAGGGAATGATTATTGATTTGGTTATGCAGTACGAAGCGTTAATTAAAACAAAATGGCATGCAATTGTTAGATACGATTGTGCTCATGGGTTCTTTCACAGAGATACATTAAAACCAAATGGAACACAAGAAAAAAAAGCCATAGATATGCCTGATTTAAATACTGCTTTTGTATTTGCAAGACAGGATATTGAAGACCGGTGGAAATGGTATAAAGAACAATACATTAAAAAAATGAAATAATGCAAGATAACGAAAAAATAAAAATAGATTTGGCAATAGGGATGGATTTTGTTGAAAGCATAATCCAAAATCCAGAGCTGTTAGATGATATTTCAAACGGTACTACCATAAGTTTTCTTGATAATGCTATGTCCAAAACAGAAACTAAGAAAGAAAAAAAAATGAAACGTAAATTTGTAAAAGTGAAACGTAAATTTGAACTATTATAAATTAACTCACATAACATCTTAGCATATAAAAATCCCGTAGTGCTAGCATCTACGGTTTTTTTATGCATTGTTGAAAAATTCTGAAAGTAGCGATGCTGGCTATTTCAAAGGATATGTAGTTTTAATAATTTCCGGTATTTTACAAATTTGGATATTTAAACAGAAAAAATAAGTACATTTGAAAAACAAACATGAAACAATATCTCCTAAATACAAAAACGATATTAATCAATGGATTAACAAAAATCACTACAGCGGAGACAAAGGCGAAATAATGTGTATAGTGTAGTGTATATTTAGGAGTTGTGCCTCATTTTAGGTTCGAAGACATTAACAACATGAAAATTAAATTCGCTATATTTTTGATTTCTCTTTCCAACATAATATTTGGACAGACAGAGAATGCAATTCAACAAGCAAATCATCTTGGAGAACAGTGGAAATTTCAAGAATCAATTGACTTATTACACAATGAACTTAAATCTGATTCAACAAACCCGGAACTTTACTATTGGTTAGGAAGATACTCTCATTACATTGTATATGACACAAGACCTTTTAGCAATAAAAGCGACCAATGGTCAAAACAACAAATACTTAAGAATTTACAAAAAGCAGTAGAATTAGACCCGAACTATGGTGATGCAAAATACTTTCTTGCAGCAGAATATGGAGCAAGAGCACTTGAAGCCTTAAAACTAGGCGACTATGACCAATACAAGAAAGAGTTAATTGATGCTGCGAATTGGGGCGGATTTCCACCACACGCAGTTGAGCATGGTAGAAATTTATTAAAATCTTGCGATTCTAACGCAATTCTTATAGTAAATGGAGACGCCCAGTTTAATGTTTTACAATATGTTCAAGTAATACAGGGGTTTAGGAAAGATGTTTCTCTGGTTGTTTTGGCACTTCTTGAACGACCCTACTATATAAAACTAATACGTGATGGAGTTCCTGATATTTTGAACGCAACGCCAATAAATATCAGTGATAATTTGATTATGGAAATGCATAACTACAAATGGAAGGAAAAAGACATTCTAATTCCAATATCAGACAAAACCAAAACTGAATATAACTTAAGTGACACAATGAAAAATTTCCGATGGCATGTAAACCCAAATGTTGGTAATAACAAACTTTGGTCTGGAACCGCTATGCTAGTAGATATAATTGAAACCAATAATTGGGTTCGCCCAATTTATTATTCATGGTTCGGATTTAATGATCTGGATGGTTTAGAAGAAAACATGCAAATTGAAGGTCTTACCGCAAAAATATTTCCAGGAAACATCAAAGGAACTAACCTTGAATATGACACTACCAAGTTTGAATTATTAATGCTTAACCCTGAAAATTACATTGACTATAAAGATATTGCCATTAACAACCAACCGCGTGTTTCCTATACTTACGGCAATTTAAGTAGAAGAAGAATTGTGGACTACGCTCATTATCTATATAAAAATGGTGAATCGGAAAAATCTAAAAGGGTATTAGAAAAAATGAGCGAATTAATGCCGGTTTCCATTCATCCGCTTTCAAGTGACATCGAGGAAGATGTGCAAATATTAATGAAAGAAATCGAAAACGAGAATTAAAAACGATGCTCAACACCTTAGCATATAAAAATCCCGTAGTGCCCGTAACATCTACGGTTTTTACATACATTGTTGAACGACACCAAAAGTAGCGGGGCCGGTTATTTCAGAGGATATGTGGTTTTAATAATTTCCGGTATTTTACAAATTTGGATATTAAAATAAAAAAATATGTACATTTGAAAAACAAACATGAAACAATATCTCATAAATACAAATGCGATATTAATCAATGGATTAACAAAAATCACTACAACGGAAAAAGGCGAAATAATGCGCATCGTGTAGTGAATATATAGGAGTTGTAAGCAAGCTGAAAAGAGACCCTACATAAATGACAAATTTAGATTATGAAAATATTTAAAAAAATAATAATTATCGGATTGATTTTAATGACAAATGGATTTGTAAATGCTCAGATTGTTGATAATTATGGGATTAAAATTGGTGTTGGATTATCAAATCAATATTGGGAGTTTAAGAATTCGATGCTTTCTGATTTATCTGAATGGAATGAAAACAAGATTAGCTTTACGGGACAGATTTATGCAGAAAAATTATTTGGGAAATACATTTCGCTTAGACCCGTTTTTGGATATATTCAAAAGGGTTTTGTAGATGATATTACATTTACAACAATAGACGGAGAAGAACTTGCTATAAAAGATAACAAAGTAGTTTTACATGATTTATCACTAGATTTATCTATTAAAGTAATCCCAATTCAAAAAAGTGTCAAACCATATATTTTACTCGGACTACGTGGAGATTATTTAATGGACTATCGAAGTGTAATTGTTGATTTTCAGGGAGAAGACTATGAATTAAATACCGACTTGTATGATGACTTTAATAAGTTAACTATTGGCGGATTAATTGGAATTGGACTTTCATATAATAATTTAATGTTCATTGACTTTGAATATAATCCTGCGATTACGAAAAATTTTGAATCGGATTTATTAGTTATACACGATAAATATTTTTCCTTGACATTAGGTCTAAATATTAATCAATTAATTAACAATAAGAATGAATAACAGGCTGCTTACAACACCTAAACATATAAAAATCCCGTAGTGCTAGCATCTACGGTTTTTACAACATTGTTGAACAACACCAAAAATAGCAGAACCAGCTATTTCAGAGGATATGTGGTTTTAATAATTTCCGGTATTTTACAAATTTGGATATTAAAATAAAAAAATATGTACATTTGAAAAACAAACATGAAACAATATCTCATAAATACAAATGCGATATTAATCAATGGATTAACAAAAATCACTACAGAGGACAAAGACAAAATAAAGAGTATAGTGTAGTAAATATTTAGGAGTTGGGGTGCATATAAAGGAAATAAAAACTATGGAAGAAGAAAATAAAATAATCATTCTTAAAAAAGGTGAAAAAAACGAAAATCAACTTTTAGCAGTTGAAAACGGATTGTTAGGATTTCTTGCACAACACCAGTTGCCAATTGAAAATATTTTTGCACCAGTTCCAGAAAGAGCAATTATATTTAAAAATATTGAAGATGTTATAGAAAAAATAGACCAAAAAGAAAGAGATTATTCTGTTTATATATCAAAATTTGTTGCTGCAATTGCAACTGGTTTATTTGATGCTGGATTAAATTATTTATGGGATGAAACAATCTTACAAATTAGAAAAAGAGTTATTCAATATGATTTAGAATACTTTTATGACAATGCTGTATCTGGTGAGAAAAGAAAAAAACTTAAATCAGAAGAAGATATAATAAAACTTGATGATTACGAACTTATAAAGGGTGCAAAAGAAATTGGATTAATCTCAAATTTAGGATTTAAACATCTTGAATATATTAACTATATGCGTAATTGGGCGAGTGCTGCTCATCCAAACCAGAATGAATTAACTGGATTACAATTAGTAGGTTGGTTAGAAACCTGCATAAAGGAAGTAATTTCGTTACCAATTTCAAATATTGCTATTAGAATAAAGCAGTTATTGACAGGTATTAAACAAAATGAAATTACTACAATAGAAGCAGAAGAAATATCTGTTTTTTTTACAAACCTAACATCTGAACAAGCAAATAATTTGGCTTCTGGATTTTGGGGAATATACACAAACCCAACAACTGAACAGAAAGCAAAACAAAATATTATTTTGCTATTGCCTGATTTGTGGAACTATGTTGATGAGGACACGAAAAATGCCTTTGGTATAAAATATGGGAATTTTGTCGCAAATAATTATCAAGATGAAAAGAACTTAGCAAGAGAATTTTTTCAAATTGTTAATGCTGAGAGTTATATTCCTGATGATTTAAGGGTTGTTGAAATTGAAAATGCAATAAGTGATTTATTAGTTGCTCATCGTGGGGGTAATAATTTTTATAGTGAACCTGCTTTCGCACGTCAATTAAATAGAATTTTAGGTTCACCACCCAAAATTCCAAAAACCATAAATAAAAGATATGTATATGCTATAACTGAAGTTTATCTTACAAATGGACACGGTGTTGCGTGGAATGCTGAACCGATTTATATTGATTTGATTAAGAGTTTTGATGAAATGCAAGCATCCATCGCAGTCTTATCTTTCACTACGACAGAAGTATCAAGTAAACTTCAATTTTCTTTATGCAGACAGAAGTTTCTATCTATTATAAATTTTGCACAAAAGAGAATTACAAAGCCAACAGTTCTTGAATTGATAGATAAAATACAAAAGTTTCCAGAACGAAATTTAGAATATTTGAACAGAGATAGTGGAATTAAAGTAGCATTGGAAAATTTGAAAATATTGTGGAAGTAATGAAATACGCACCCTAACACCTTAGCCTACAAACCCCCCGTAGTGCCCTAGAATCTACCGTTTTTACATACATTGTTGAACGACACCAAAAATAGCAGAACTGGCTATTTCAGGGGATATGTGGTTTTAATAATTTCCGGTATTTTACAAATTTGGATATTAAAATAAGAAAAATATGTACATTTGAAAAACAAACTAAATGCTAAATTGAAATTTGACTGATAAAAACCAATAAATGAAATATTCAGACCCATTTAAAATATTGCTGCCCAACGAAAGATGGGCACCAACACAAGACCAAATGGACATGTTTCAAAATGCTTATGAAAAGCTTTTGCCACCTTTGGTTTACAAAATAAGATTAGCTGTTACAAAATGGAGAGAAGATGATTACCAAGGTGCTTCTGAAACTTCCGAGTCTTTAATGAATTTCTGGTTTAATCAGGAACATTTAATCGGACAAACCAAATTCAGTTTTTACTTTTCGCAACGTGAAGCCATTGAAGCTATTATTTACTTGTATGAAATTGCAAACGCAAGAGACAAATATGAATTAATGCGTTTTGACTTTTCTGGTCGTGTAAGTACTGGGATGTTTGACGAATGTTGGACAAGGTATGTTATAAAAATGGCAACTGGTGCAGGCAAAACAAAAGTAATGGGTTTGGCTTTAGTTTGGAGTTATTTTCATAAGCTCTATGAAACTGACAGCGCACTTTCAAAAAACTTTTTGATAATTGCCCCGAACATTATTGTCTTGAATCGATTGAGAAAAGATTTTGACGGGTTAAAAATGTTTTTTGAAGAACCATTTATCCCTGAAAATGGCTTAGACGACAAAGACTGGAAAAACGATTTTCAATTAACATTGCATATTCAGGACGAACTTAAACCAATAACTGAATCGGGAAACATTTTCCTTACTAATATTCACAGGGTATTCTTAAACGAAGAACCTGAACAAAGTTTTGAGCACACTTTTTTAGGTGTAAAACCAAAACCTGATGCCGACACCTCAAAAGGTTTGGACTTAGGCAAAGTGTTGCGAAGTGATAAAATAAAAGATTTAGTTGTGCTGAATGATGAAGCTCATCACATACACGACAGTTCTTTAGCTTGGTTTAAAAGTATTGAAGATATTAGTAACAAACTGAAACTCAAAACCGGTTTTGGAATTGGATTACAAACTGATTTTTCAGCCACTCCAAAACATAATAACGGTGCAATTTTTGTTCAAACAATTTGCGATTATCCTTTGGTTGAAGCCATCAAGCAGAATGTTGTAAAATCGCCTGTTCTACCCGATGAAGCTTCAAGACAAAAAATTCAGGAAAAAAATTCCTCAGATTTTGTCGAGAGATACAAAGATTACATTCATTTGGGTTACCTGGAATGGGAAAAACAATATGAAGAACTGAAAAATTATAAAACACCTATCCTTTTCATCATGACAATGAGTACCAAAGAAGCAGACCTGGCCGCTGCTTTTTTGGAGAGCAATTACACAAAAATGAAAAATGCAGTTTTAACGATTCATACAAATAATTCAGGTGAAATAAAGGAGACTGCTACAACAAAAAAGGCTAAAGAAGAATTAGATAAACTACGAAAAGCTGCTGATAATATTGACAAAGATTATTCGCCTTACAAAGCTGTAGTTTCAGTTTTAATGCTTCGCGAAGGTTGGGACGTACGAAATGTAACAACTGTTGTAGGGCTTCGCCCTTTTGGTGCCGATTCTAAAATTTTACCTGAACAAACTATTGGACGTGGTTTGCGAAAAATGTTTCCTCGTGATATGCCCGAAAACTTAGTTGTTGTTGGAACACCTGCCTTTTTAGAGTTTGTTGAAAGTTTAAAAACAGAAGGTGTTGAGTTTCAATACAGTCCAATGGGAAAAGGCACAAAAGGAAAATCGCCTGTTATTGTGGAAGTGGACAAAGAAAATCCAAATAAAAATCTGGACGATTTGGATATTCCCATTCCACAATTGAGCCCAAGAATTTATCGAGAATTTAAAAATCTTGAATTAATTGATGTTAGCAAATTCAAAAACGAAAAAGCAACATTAAAGAAATTCAGCAGCAATGAATTGAAAGAAATAGTATTCAATGACATTGAAGGCGATTTTTCACACAAAACCGTTTTTAAAGATACCGTTCCCGATTACCGAAATGTAATTGGCTTTTTCACAACAGTAATTTTAAAAGATAGTCGCCTTTTAACCAAAGAAGGTAGCGTGATTAGTGGGTTTAATATCCTCTATTCAAAAGTGGAAAGTTTTATTAAATACAAACTTTTCACAAGGGAGGTTGAATTAAGTGACCCACAAACCTTACGGAATCTTTCGGAATTGCATCCAAAAGAAATTTTAAAATCTACTTTCAAAAAAGCAATAGACGAATTAACAGTAACCGATAAAGGAACAGCAGAAGTCAAAAACTATATATCGCTGAAATTAACCAAACCAAAAATTGCAGAAAACCAGCCTTTCCTTGTTCCTAAAAAATCGGTATTCAATAAAATTATTGGCGATAATCCATTTGAATTGGAATTGGCTTCTTTTATGGAAAACAGATTTGATGATGTGGTTTCGTATGCCAAAAACACAATGGGCGAAGGCGGTGTTAATTTTAAAATTGAATATCAAGCCAAAGACGGAAATATCAGAGAATATTATCCCGACTTTTTTGTAAAAACCCAACCCAAAACTTTTTTCATTGTAGAAACAAAAGGGCGTGAAGATTTAGACGACTTGCTAAAAATAAAACGCCTTGTAACTTGGTGTACAGACATAAACAAGGCGCAAGCCGAATATACTTACACACCAATTTATGTGAAACAAGAAAAATGGGAAGATGTAAAGAATGACCTGAAATCATTCAACGAGGTCATTAAAATTTTTAAGGTTGAGAAATGAATAAGCAGCTTTTAAATATAGATAGTATTCAGAATCGAATTTATACACTACGGGGTGTTCAGGTGATGCTTGATGACGACCTGGCCGAAATTTATCAGGTTGAGACTAAGGTTTTCAATCAGGCTGTTAAAAGAAACAGCAACAGGTTTCCTGAGAATTTCCGGTTTCAACTAATTGAAAATGAGTGGAAGCTCTTGAAGTCACAATTTGTAACTTCAACAAAGGCTAATTCTTTAAGGTCACAAAATGTGACCATAGAGAGTCAGCGTGGGAAGCATAGAAAATACCTGCCCTTTGCTTTTACCGAACAAGGTGTAGCAATGCTTTCGGCAGTACTTCGGAGCGATACTGCTGTTAATATAAGCATACAAATAATGCAGGCCTTTGTTGAAATGAAAAAGTTTATGACGAACAATGCCCTCTTGTTTCATCGCCTCGAAAAAGTAGAATTAAAACAAAAGGAAACCGATCAAAACGTTTTGCAAATATTCAACGCCATTCAGGAAAAAAGCTTAAAACCCAAACAGGGTATATTTTTTGAAGGTCAGGTTTTTGACGCTTATGCTTTTTTTTCCGATTTGATACGGTCTGCCGAAAAGTCAATCCTGCTCATTGATAATTATATTGACGATACGGTGCTCACACTTTTTACCAAACGCAAACCCCGAGTTAATTTGACTATTTTTACCAAAAAAATAAGCAAACAATTAGCACTCGATTTGAAAAAATACAACGAACAATATTCACCCATCCATATTAAGGAGTTTGCCGACTCACATGACCGCTTTTTGATTATTGACGAAAAAACGGTTTACCATTTTGGGGCAAGTTTAAAAGATTTGGGTAAAAAATGGTTTGCCTTTTCTAAATTTGACAAAGATGCTTTGCGTATTTTAAATAAATTAAACTGATAATATTAGATACAACCACTGATAAAATGAATTTAAACGACACCGATAAAGCCCGTATTATTGAACTGATTAAAACAGGCGAAAAACTGCCCAAAGAATACATTTATAAACTTTTTTCTGATGAAGAAGATGTTTTCCTTTTCTGGAATGGAAGAAAAGAAGATGTTACAAATGTTGCCTTACCTTTTCACAGCATTGAACATATTGACGAACCCAGAAAAGAATCTAAAAAAGTTGGCGACATGATGGAAATGTTTGACTTACGTGGTCGCCAATTAAAAGGCTGGACAAACAAACTGATTTGGGGCGATAATAAACTCATTCTTTCTTCTCTGGCTAATGGTCCAATAAGAGAAGAAATTGAGAAGGAAGGTGGATTTAAATTAATCTACATCGACCCACCATTTGCAGTAGGTGCTGACTTTGGTTTTGATATTAAAATTGGTGGCGAAAAAGCAGAAAAGAAACAAAGTGTTATTGAAGAAATTGCATATCGCGATACCTGGGGAAAAGGAATTTCTTCTTATTTAACAATGATGTATGAACGCTTAAAGCTGATGTACAATCTATTGGCTGATAATGGCAGTATATATGTTCATATTGACTGGAGATTAAATTCCTATGTGAAACTATTATTAGATGACGTATTTGGCAATGACAATTACTTAAATGAAGTAGTTTGGTGCTATGGTGAAAGAGAAATTTCGCAAGATAAATTCAATCGAAAACATGATAATATTTTGTTCTATACGAAAAATATAAATAATCAAAATAGAGTATTTAATTGCTGGGATATTGCCTTGCCTTATTCTGAAGGCAGTATAAAAAAATACAATTTAGTTGATAAAAATGGAGACAAATTTCAAATTAGAGGAGGTGGTGGTCATCTAACAGGAAAACAGCAATTATCGTTAGCCGATGAAAAAAAATATCCTGAATGGACATATAGAGATTACTTTAAAGACAAAAGAGGAATATTACCAAGAGATTGGTTTTCTGATATTACATTTGAAAATAGAGCGTCTAATGATAGAACTGATTATCCTACTCAAAAACCCACAAAACTATTAGAAAGGTTAATAAAAGTTTCAAGTAATGAAGGCGATTTAGTTGCCGACTTCTTTTGTGGCAGCGGAACAACAGCAGCCGTAGCAGAAAAATTGAACAGAAAATGGGTTTCGGCTGATTTAGGCAGGTTTTCAATTCATACTACTCGCAAAAGAATGATTGGAGTACAACGGGAATTGCAAAAAAACGGCAAAGACTTCCGCGCATTTGAAATACTGAATCTCGGGAAGTACGAACGTCAATTTTTTATGGACGATTTGATCAATGGAAAATTAAAAGCCAAGGAAGATTTGTATGTAGATTTAATATTGGAAGCATATAAAGCAAAACGGATTGAAGGTCACAGTACCTTGCACGGAAGCAAAGTCGGTCGTTTTGTAAATGTTGGTCCGTTAGATGTTCCTGTAACGCAAAATCGATTATTGGATATTTTTGAAGAATGCCGCCAGAAACTTTACACTCAGGTTGATGTTTTGGGCTTTGAATTTGAAATGGGTTTAACTCCACAATTCATTCAGGAACTTAAAGAAAAAGGTGTGGCTATTACGCTGAAATACATTCCGAAAGAAGTGTTTGATAAACGAGCTGTTGAAAAAGGACAAGCCAAATTTTATGATGTAGCATATTTAAATACCAAAGAAAAAATCTCTGGTAAGAAAATCACTGTTAAACTCACTGATTTTGTAACGCACTACACACAAGATGATATAGAAGACATTCAACAATCAATGCGTGCGGGCAGCAAAGTTGTTATTGAAGACGGACAAATTATCAAAATTGAAAAAGATAAAAACGGAATTATTACAAGAAATGTCTTAACCGAAAACTGGTTCGACTGGATTGATTACTGGGCAATCGACTTTGATTATGAATCGAAAAAGGAGATAATCAAAATTCACAATGAAAATGACAAAATCGAAGAAAAGTGGACAGGCAACTATTTGTTTGAAAACGAGTGGCAAAGTTTCCGTACAAAGAAAAATCCAACTCTCGAATTTACAAGTTCTCCATACGAATATAAAGAATCAGGAAAATATAAAATCATGGTAAAAGTGGTTGACATCTTAGGAATTGACACAAGTAAAATAATTGAAATAATGATATAGCCAGCGCTTCGTAGTCAAGTTCATTGGCTGGTCTCACTAAAAAGCTAACCCCCGAATAAAATCAGCTAAAGAGATTGCTTACCCAAACGCACGTTCTGTTAGAAATTGCATCTAATTTGAAGATTAGCTTTTTGAAAGAAGGAAAATTGGTGATAGATTTGTTTTTGGCGAATTTATCAGTAATTTTAAAATAAGTTCCATAGGAATGACTTGCCCTTATTAGTTAAATTTTTGTA
>CAYOKJ010000030.1:0-26504 GCA_964404485.1 uncultured Bacteroidales bacterium
ATATAAACTATAAGATCATCAATAGGAAATATCATATTTTTTGAGTTCCCATGCTGGCGAGTTTCACCATTTATTTTTAATAGAAATTTAACACCATCATTTTTAGAAAATTTCTCTTTTGAAACAAAATTACTCAATGGAGCTGAGTAATCAAATGCTTTGCTCAGCTCCCAAGGCAATCCTTTTTCTTTTAATTTGTTTTGAATATCTCTAGCCGTAAGGTCTATCCCCAGACCTATTTCATTATAATAAGTGTGTGCAAATTGCTTTTGAATATGCTTTCCTACTTTGTTGATTTTATAAACCAGCTCAGTTTCATAATGAATATTTTTTGAAAATTCAGGATAGAAAAATGGATGATTTTTCCTTAAAAGTGAAGATTCCGGTTTAAGAAAAATAACCGGTTCTGTTGGAACTTCGCTATTAAATTCCTTTGCATGTTTAATATAATTTCTTCCGATACAGATTATTTTCATTTTAAAAAATTTAAGCAATCAATAATCTTAACCAAAGTTTAATGATCCTTTATTAAATCCACGAAGTTTAATTGCGGTTAAAACTTTTTTTGTTGAAAGTGGAAAATCAGCTTTCATCATCCAATCGTAGTAAGAAGGTTCTTTACGAAATACTTCTTCAACAGATTTTGTTTTATGTTTCCCGAAATTAAAAACCTCCACCTTTTTATTATTATAAACTATATGACCAACAAGATCAACATTTCTTAAGTTACTCGAAAATTCATGAAGTTCCTGAACATCATTAATTACCGGAGTAGAAACATTACCTTCCCTATCAGTAAATTTCACATTTTCGTATCTGTCGAGCTGCGACATAAGAATTTCATAAGTTGCTATTGTATCTGCTTCAGCGCTGTGAGCATTTTCTAAATTTTTATTACAATAAAATTTATAAGCAGCTATTAAAGTTCTTTGTTCCATTTTGTGAAAAATATTTTGAACATCCACAAAACGGCGGTTTTTTAATTCAAAATCTAATCCGGCTCTTAAAAATTCTTCCATTAAAAGCGGAATATCAAATCTATTTGAGTTATATCCGGCAAGGTCAGAATTTCCAATAAATTGATTCAGCTCATTTGCAATATTTGCAAATGTTGGTTCGTCTTTTATATCTTCATCAAAAATTCCATGAATAGAACTTGATTCTTCAGAAATTGGAATAGTTGGGTTTATTCTTTTTGTGAATTTTTCGGTAGTACCATCAGGCATAGCTTTTACAACGCTTATTTCAACTATTCTGTCGGTTGCAATTTGTAGTCCGGTAGTTTCGAGATCAAAAAATGCAAGAGGGCGGTTTAAGTTTAATTTCATTTTTCTTTTATTTTTTATTTAAATATGTTTTTTATTGTCATCTGCCTAACAATGTGAAGTTTCTAATAATAATATTAAAGTCATTAATGGCTTTATAATCACGTGCATAAAACAAATTGAGTTTGTTTATTGACTCAACACTAATTTTTTTATTTTTAAAAACATCAACAGGATTAGTAATTCCGGGTTTAATTCTTGGAAGTTTATCGATACTAGTATTTTTCTCGTAATAACCAACCCAGGAATTATTACCGGATAAAACACGGAAAATATTTTTTAAGAATCCACCGGGTTTTTTTACAAACAATAATCCAACAGGAAAAGTAATTAGAAAAATAAGACTTGTAATAATATCAAGAAAACGCTTGCTTCGTTTATTGTTAGATTTAATAATTGAGCTAATGCTTATAATAAATAAATCTTCAGAAGTATTTATTGATTTGCTTCCAATAATCGAAAGACTATCTTCAGGTGCAATTTTGTAATTTACCTGAGATTCATGTAATTCCGACATTTTATCAATTATCTCTTGATGCGAAATATCTTTTGAACAAAACACAACATCACTAATCTTATAAATAGAAATAATATCCTTGATCTGGTTTATATTGCCAATAAAATCGCTATTTTTAAAACTATTTATAGTAATACTTACAAATCCAATAAAATCGGGTTTAAGCAAAGTTTTGTTAAGCAAATCAGAAACTCTATTAACCTCTTTTTTTTCTCCGATAATAACAAAACGTTTATTATTATTTTCTTTAATAAAAAGTAGTTGAAGAAAATATCTTGTTGTCATCATTGAAATTAATCCCCAAATTGCTCCTATTAAAATTATTGCTCTCGAAAATCTATATGATTCGGGAAGCAAAGCATAAGCTACAAGAATAATTATTGTCCCGATAGAAATTCCGGTAAATATTTTTAATGGCTTTAACGGACGGTCGTATCCTCCACTCAGGTAAACTGAAAACAGCCAAATAAGAATATAAAGAGGAACTACCATGAAAATAAAAACATCAGGATATTGACCACCATCGGGAAAAATAACAGATTGCTCCCAATATCCTTTTATAAAAAATATACCTATATATAAAAGAATAATATCAAGAAATAATTTAAATCCTTTTTTGAAATATCTTGTACAGATTGCAAGAAAAGCTCTAAAATAAATTGCAATATTTATCAAAAAGCTAAATAATTTTGCATTCTTTTTTGAGAGATGTTTTTTTGCAAAAATCACCATAGCTTTATAAAAAATCACAACATAATTAACGCTGCTTTTTTTCGTGCTTTCGCCTTTATAGTGTATAATTCGAGTTTCCGGATAGTAATAATTTTTGTAACCGGCTTTTACAATTCGGTATGAAAGGTCAATATCTTCGCCGTACATAAAAAATGATTCATCAAGTAAACCAATTTTATCAAGGACAGATTTTCGTAACAACATAAAAGCTCCTGCCAGAACATCAACCGAATAAGTTTTTTCTTTATCAAGATAACCAAGATGATATTTTGAAAACATTTTTGATTTTGGAAACAACTTTGATAATCCAAAAATCTTATAAAAAGATGCTTCAGGAGATGGAAATCCTCGCTTTGATTCAGGCAAATATTTCCCGTTTCCATCTATCATTTTAACTCCAAGTCCACCACCATCAGGATGTTCATCCATAAATAAAACTACTTTTCTGAAGGTATCATCTTCCACGATAGTATCAGGATTTAACAGAAGAACATATTCTCCTTTTGACTTCCTAATTGCCTGATTATTTGCTTTTGAAAAACCTTTATTGTCAGTGTTGGCGATAAGAATAACATCTTTGAATTTTTCTCTAAGCATTTTAACCGATCCATCAACCGAATTATTATCAACGACAAATATCTCACTTGAAATACCTTTGCAGGCTTTTTGAACAGATATTAAACACTGCTCAAGAAAATACTTTACATTATAATTAACTATTACTATTGATAATTTCATTCGTTTTAGTAAAATAATACTTTTGACAAAAATCCGAAATATTATTCAAAGGTAATATTTGAGTGAATTACTACAAAACTATTAATGAAATTTCTTTAAAAATTACAATTATTCATTGCTCATTCATTCAAAATTAAATATTAAACATTAAGCGAAAGCAAGGGTACATTTGTATGGAACAGATGTTTTTTAGTTAGTTTTTTTGTAAATAATTCCTTGAAATAATTTCTTTTATGTGAATGAAATGCAATCAAATTGATGTTGTTTGTTTTTATAAATGTTTCAATATCCTGATTAATATTAAAACTATCGATCAACTTAAATTTGATGTTTTCTGTTTTATGTTTTTTAGAAATTATGCTTTTAAGTTTTTCCATTTGCTCTTCATTTTTAAGTATTTTGCTTTCAAAAATATTAAAATGAACACAATATATTTCAATATTA
Organism: uncultured Bacteroidales bacterium; assembly: GCA_964404485.1. GTDB lineage: Bacteria > Bacteroidota > Bacteroidia > Bacteroidales > JAIORY01 > JAIORY01. Next base: position 3,757 of record CAYOKJ010000030.1, read on the forward strand.
AGTTTTTTGAATAAACTGAAAATTTTACTAATAATTAATTCATCAGTTTCTTCAAAATCTGTCATATATAAAATATTCGAAATATCAGTCGGAAAATAAATCTCAGGAATTGCTAAGACAGGAATTTTAGCATTATTCATTATTTTTTTTGAAACACTTCCCATCAACAAACCTTTTTTACTTTTTCCACTCGAACCCATTATTATTATATCCGGTGTGTATTCTTTACAGAAATTTATTATTGTACTGTCAGTCTCACCAGAATTGAGCGAATATTTTATCTTAATGTTTGTAATATTTTCTTTTATTAATTGAGAATTAAGTGTTTTGTATAATTTTTTGAGATCATTCTGTGCATTTTTCTCAATATCAAGAAGTTGTTCATTAATTAAGGTGCTGGAAACTAGTCCGGTTGAAAAATCGCTCTCGGTATAAATTATCCTGTCGATATACGAATGAAACAGATGTATCTCAGAACCATACTTTTTTGCGATTTGTATAGCAAATAGACAGGCATTATAAGAATATTCTGAAAAATCTACAGGAATTAATATTTTTTTCATGGCATATTGTTTTTTAACACAATTAACAAAAATACTCAATTAAATAACTAAATTCAAGTGTTTAAATCAAAAAATTTATTAAAAAACAAATTTCCAACCAATATAGAAAAGTGTAAAAGCGGTTAATATTACAATACAAATTATTGCATATATTCTAAGCCATTTTTTAGGTCGGGCTTCTTTTGGCATGTGTTTATTAGTTACAACTTTGTAATTCATTATTGCAAAAAACGGAGCTGTAACAAAAGATAAAGTTGTAGCCAAATCAACCATAAACCGCATTGAGCTTGTAAAAAGCCCAATCAACAAAAGTGTTCCGACAACAAGAATTACTAACCATGCCTAGGATAGCCAGAAGTTGTTTTTATTTGACTTTCGCAATGGAGTTATTAAAGCTTCGGTTAAAGGTTTAAGAACTCTTGGATATGCATCAAGACATGTTAAAGTAGTGCTTAACATTGTTGTTAATGCAGCAATAGCAATTAGTAAATATGCCCATTTCCCCAGACTAATAGTGTACATATTAATGAATTGTTCGGCGAAAATACAGCCCACAGATGATAATTGTTCTCCTGAACCAAACATTACTAATTCTCCCAAAGTTAAAAATCCTAAAGCCAAAAAAGCTGTTCCAATATATCCTATTCTAAAATCCAGTAATGATTCTTTTAAAGATACTTTAACTTTGGTTTCTTTTTTCTTTGCAACTGTTCATAACGAATGCCATACTGAAACATTGAGAGGAGCCGGCATCCAACCAACAAAAGCAAATAAAAAAGCAATATCAATACTTCTTTGCCAACTAAACTGAGTTATAAAATCCGGTTTTATTTCCAAATTAATACCAAAAGAAAAACAAACAGCAACTATTGTTGATAACGCAAGAGTGACTATAACAAATTTTATGATTGTATCTAAAATGGAATATTTGCCAAATATTAAAACTACCATTGTAATTCCAAGAATAAAACCACAAATTATTATAATATTAACCGAGAAATCAAAAACATAAGCGACCAAACCTGCAGTAACCAAAGTAACCGCTGCCTGAATAGCAAACATCGTAGTAATAGTCAAAATAGAAAAAAGAATTATTGCCCATTTACCCAATTTTTCATAGCCGCTAATCAGGCTTTTTGAAGTAGCACTTGCATATCGTGGAGCAAATTCAAAAAACGGGTATTTAATTATGTTAGCAATTATCAAAATCCATACTAAATAAAAACCATAAGATGCTCCTGCACGTGTTGACTGAACAAGGTGTGATACTCCAACAGCTGCTCCGGCGTACAACAATCCTGGTCCAAGAATATTAAAAAACTTTTTGAATTTCATTTTTTTATACTAATAAACCTTGAAAATATATTTACTAAAACGAGGGAAACTTCAATTGCCATTTCCTTTCCATAATTTCCATGATAGATCGGCTTGCAATTCCAACATTTTCTGACCATTTATTGTTACCTTGCATTTTTCTTTTCCCTGTCTCAAAAATCGGGTTTGGGGAGGATTGTAAACCAAATCAAAAAGGATATGATCTTCGCACAAGTATTTGTAAGGAATATCAGGACAACTATCAACGTCAGGATACATGCCAAGAGGTGTAGAATTTATAATTATTTTATAATTCTGAATAAACGATTTTGTTAATGAACAGTATGCAATATAATTGGCTTTTAATGGTCGATGTGTTACTATTCTATATGATATGCCCAGCTTTTTTAAAACAAACTGAATTGCTTTGGAACTACCACCTGAACCCAAAATTAGTGCTTTATTATGTTGCGATTTCAGATAAGGTTTTAATGAATTTTCAAATGCTGCAGCATCAGTATTATAACCGGTAAGTTTTATTTTCCCTGCCTTTCTTTTTATTTTGATTGTATTAACAGCACCTATCAATTTTGCATCCTTATCAAGTTCATCAAGATATTTAATAATACTTTCTTTGTATGGAATTGTTACATTAAGGCCTTCAATGTTTGGGTTATTTCTAATAAATTCTGGAAAAGAATCAATATCTTCTATTGGATATAGTTTATAAACAGAATCCTTAATATTTTCCTTATGGAATTTTTCCGAAAAATACTTTTCCGAAAAAGAATGTGATATTGGATATCCTATTAGACCGTATTCTTTCATTTAAATATCATATTAATAATAAAGAATGTAAATATATAAATAATTAATTTACTACTTAATTTTTGCCAATTTCTCTATTAACCAGATACTTGCTATTCCAACTAAAACAAATATTATTGCTGTCATCACTTCGTTATTAAATGTTTCAGGAATAATTCTTTCAAATCTTGCAACTACCGGTTCTCCTTTTTTTATTATTAATTCGTTAAATTCATTATATAAATATATTTTTTTCTGCCATGGCCATAAAATACTTAATGAACCAAGAATAAAACCTGTAAGTATTGCAATAGTTTGATTTTTATATTTTTTAAAAACCCATGAAAGAAAATGAGAAAAAGCGAGCAAACCAACTACTGCTCCTAACAGCACAGGAATAAGAATTTCAATGTCACGATTATTGATTGCATCAATTGCAACCAATTTATAATTTCCCAGAATCACCAGAATAAAAGAGCCGGATAATCCGGGAAGAATCATACTACAAATGGCAGCTACACCACAAAACATCAAATAAACAAAGCCCTTATTTTCTACAGCAGGATTTAATGTTGAAACATAAACAGCAATTGCAACACCAATAATAAAAGTAATAACTACACTTGTACTCCATTTGCTTATAGTTTTTCCAACAAAATAAACAGAAGCTAATACAAGACCAAAAAAGAATGACCAGATATAAACAGGATAATTAATAAAAAGAAAATCAAATACTTTTGCAAGACTTACAACAGCGATTATTATACCTATTAAAATTGCGAGTAAAAAATATATATCAGTATGTTTTGCAAATTCTTTAAACTTACCGGAAAAAAACAATCTTATTGCCTTAATATTAAATGATTTTATTGAATGAATAAGTCGTTCAAATATTCCCGTAATTAGCGCAATAGTTCCACCCGATACACCTGGAATAACATTTGCTGCACCCATACCAATGCCTTTAAGTATTAGGATAATGTATTTTTGCATTAAATTTATATTTGATAACTTACATTTATTTTTTTCCGGACACCACAAACAAATAAAATATAGAATCTATTATTATTTATTATTTTTAAAGTTCGAGATAATATCAACAATATTCTGGTTTTTCTCAAGTTGAGGCTGATATTCAAATATCTGAATATGTTTGTCAAAGTCAAGATCCAAAGCAAATTCAAGAATTTTGTGTGCTTCTTTTGTTCGTCCTGAGCTTAGCAGATATACTGTTAACCTATAATACAAGTCAATATTATTTTTTTGAAAACCAATCCCCTTCTCAATTATTTCAATAGCTTTTGCGAATTCATTTTCTTTGAAAAAAACATCAGAAATTATTAACCAGATTTCCTGATTAATCGGATCAAGTTCAGAAACTTTCAAATAAGATTTCAGAGCTTCCTCAACATCATTATCACTATATTGTAAATCTCCAAGAATCAACCATGAATCAGGGTTAACAGAATCAATTTCAACAGATTTTGTGATAAAATTTATCGCGGTTTTTGTATGTCCAAGTTCATTAAAAGAAACACCGGCACCAATCCAAGCATCAGCAAACTGATCATCAATTTCAATTGCTTTTTGATAATATTTTGATGATGATTCAAAATTCTCCATCTTTTCGTAACACTCGCCAATATAATAATAAGTAATTGCTTCGGGCTCTTCATACGCAAAAGTTTCTTTATAAACTTCTATTGCCTCTTTATGACGTTCCATATTAGCATAAGAATTGGCCTTATTAAAATATGCCGAGCCAAAAGTTTCATCTATTGCTATAGCAAAATCATAGGCTTCGACAGCTTTTTCGAATAATTCGAGATTGTTATAAGAAATTCCAAGATTAAACCAAGCAGCTTTCGAGTATGGATTTTTATCAATAAATTCGCCAAAGAACTTCACTGAACTTTCAACTTTCTCACTAAACTCATAGCAAAACGAAAGCTCATAAATTGCAGCTTCATTTTCAGGATTAATTTCCAGAACTTTTTTTAAGTATTTTATCGCTTCTGAATATTCGCTGAGATTTTCGTACTCAAATGCAATATTTGTCAAAGTTCCTTCAGTATCTTCACCATATTCAAGAGCTTTTTTATGCTCTGCAAGTGCTTTTTTATACTCTTGCATCTCACTAAAAATATTTGCTTTAATAGTATAAATATCGCTATTTGCAGGTTCAATTGCTTCAAGACTAATTAATATCTCCAAAGCTTTTTTTGGCTTTTGTGATAAAAGAAAATATTGTGCTTTTTTTAATAAGAAATTTGTATTGGAAGGATGCTGGGCAATAGCAAAATCAATAGCTTGCTTTGAGTTTGGAAGATTATATTCAGAAAGAAAATAATCAATAATATCCTCAAAATCCTCAGCATCAAAAAAATAATGATTGCCTTGTTTAAGCATTTCTTCAAATCTCTGAATCAATGATTTGATCTCTTTTTCTTGTCTTCCTTCAGAATATTCTTCCATTCAAATATAAATAGTTATTTTCTTTGTTAAAAATCGCTGCAAAAATATTAAAAACTTTGTTAATACAAAAGATTATTAATAATTTGATTATTGCAAAACAGTTATTAATTTTTTTGCAAAGCCACTATTTCTATTTTCGAATTTTAAATATTAATCTTTTTTAAATACTTGAATGAAACCAACTTGATAACTGAATTCAAATTTAAACATTTTTTAGAGAACAGTTCCACCACCAAAGACCAGCCCCTTCCAGAAAAATTTGAACCCTTCTGAATGTATCGTTTTTCCGTCTGAATTGATAATAATTTTTTTATTAAAATGATTTGCAGCAAAATTATTAAAATTTTATTAAGTCAAAATATAATTGGAATTATTTAAAAATATAAGTCAGGTTAAATGTGAAACTGCTATTTTGTATTTTATATTCATTTTTATTTTTAAATAGTGGTATTAATCCCAAATGATATCTTATTTCAATTATATTTGTTTTTGATAAGGCAATTCCACCTCCAAAAATAATGCCTGCATCTGTTTTTTTAAAACCTTTAAAATTACCAGATTTCGAATCAGATTCATCTTCAATTTCTACTATGATTTTTGTTTTTGATGACGCTAAATAACTAATACCAGGTCCTGCAAATAGAAATGTTTTTAAATTATCTATATCAAGTGAATATTTTGCTAAAACAGTTATTTCAATATAATTCGATTGTATTATTATATCTTCATTAACAAAAAAAGGGTAATATAAATTACCAATTTTAGTTGCAACCCAACCAGATCCGACAAATTTTGCTCCTTTCTGAATATACTGCATTTCAGGTTGAATTGAAAATGAGTTTTTTATCTGGTAATCAATAAAAAATCCCATAGCAAAACCAATTCTGGATAAATTACGAAAAGAAAATCCTGAGATATCTTCATAATCATTCAATTCATTAGACAGGCTATTTACTAATTTATCAGATTCGCCAAAAAATCTTGACATAGTTAAACCGGATGATAATCCATAATGAATTTCCTGACTGATTGCAAACAAGGGAAATAGGACAATTAAGGAAAGAAAAAATATTGATTTCATAGTTTGTTGAGTTTTATGGAATTATTATTTATTTCTTCTTGAAACAAGTAAAATGAACCATTAACTTGTTTTATGGTATTTTCTGCTAATTGCGGTAATTCTTACTTATTGATTTTATTTAGTAAAAATTATTTAGAAGTGTCAAAATTATATAAAATATTTATACTAATCAATCACCTAATTGAGTCTCTTTAATATAATTTTTCTATAACTATTATCTGTATTTGAGCTAATATGTAATTTTTTGGCTGGCAAGCAGGAAGTAAAATAAATTTTACTAACTTGTTCAGTATCGATATATATAATTAATTTTACACCCAATAAAAAATCTCAAATATGACTTTAATAAAATCAATTTCCGGTATCCGTGGCACAATAGGAGGAAAAACCGGAGATAATCTTACTCCACTTGATCTTGTGAAATTTACATCGTCTTTTGCTAAATTTATCAAAAACAGGAGCAACAAACAAAAGATAGAAATTGTTATTGGGCGAGATGCACGTGTGTCCGGCGAGATGGTAAATAATATTGTTGTTGGAACTCTGCAAAGTATGGGTGCTAATGTTCTTGATATTGGTTTTTCTACTACCCCAACTGTTGAAATTGCCGTTACTGATTCTGAAGCTGATGGTGGAATAATATTAACTGCCAGTCATAACCCGGGACAATGGAATGCATTGAAATTATTGAATGAAAAAGGAGAATTTCTTTCTGCTGATGATGGTGTTCAGATATTAGATATCGCTGATAAAGAAGATTTTTTATTTAATGATGTTGGCGAAATTGGTACTTATGATGAAGATGATGAATACATCGAAAGACATATTGAAAAAATTCTAAAATTAAGTTTGGTTGATACAAAAGCAATAAAAAATGCTGACTTCAGAGTTGCAATTGATTGTGTGAACTCTACCGGTGGAATTGCAATTCCTGCTTTGTTATCTGCTTTGGGAGTAAATAAAGTTGATGAGATTTACTGCGAGCCAAATGGAATTTTCCCTCACAATCCAGAACCCTTACCTGAAAACCTGACAGAATTATCAGAATTAGTAACTTCAAAAAAAGCCGATGTTGGTTTTGTTGTTGATCCTGATGTTGATCGCCTTGCAATAATTTGTGAAAATGGTGAAATGTTTGGTGAAGAATATACTCTGGTGTGTGTGGCGGATTATATTTTGCAAAATCAAAAAGGAAATTCTGTTTCTAATCTGTCCTCAACAAAAGCTTTGCGTGATGTTACTGAAAAATTAGGAGGAGAATATTTTGCTTCTGCTGTTGGCGAAGTTAACGTAGTTGAAATGATGAAAGAAAAAAATGCAATTATTGGTGGAGAAGGAAATGGAGGTATTATTTACCCTGAACTACATTATGGCAGAGATGCTTTGGTTGGCATTGCATTATTTCTTACTTATCTTGCAAAAAAAGGCATGAAAGTTTCTGAGCTAAGAAAAAGTTATCCCAATTATGTTATCTCAAAAAACAAAATTCAACTTTCTCCGGATATTGATGTTGATAAAATTTTATCTGAAATAAAAGATATTTATAAAAATCAAAAATTAAATACAATTGATGGTGTAAAGATTGAGTTTAATGATGAATGGGTTCATCTCAGAAAGTCAAATACTGAGCCAATAATTAGAATTTATTCCGAAAGTAGCACAGCTAAAAGAGCAAACAAACTTGCTGACATGATAAAGAATGATGTTAATAAAATTGTGAATTGCTAATATCAGAAATTGATTTTTATTACAATTTTTTATTTATTTTTGGCAAATGTCTTCACGAAAATCAAAAAAGAGAAAAAAAATAAAATTCAAAAGGATTACTTTTAAATTATCTGCAAAACAAAAGAAATCTCTTGATAATTATTGTTCCGCAAGAAAAACAACTCCTAATAAGTTGATAAAGAAAAGTATCGACAGATATATCAACAATTTTGCAAAATCTATCCCTGAGGAATTTAGTATTAGCGAAAACCAACTTGACCTTTTTAACAAAGAGTAACATTAATTGCATTTTAAAATTTATACTTTCTTTGTATTTTTTAATTAAGGCTGTATATTTACATTAATAATCCACAATTAAATTAGAATTGTTTTTAATAATCAAATAACATTATCATGAAAAAAAATATTATATTTTTAATAATTATTTCTTTATTCATAAGCTATAGTGCTAATGCCGATGAAGTAAATATTAAAAATGCAAGAAATGTAGCAAAAAACTTTTATTTTCAAGGCTCAGGAATTGCTTTTAATAAAATAGTTTTTACTGAGGAAATAACAATAACAGAAGGTTTGCTTTCTGTATATTATGTTTTTAATCTTAGTAATGCAAATGGCTTTGTTATTGTCTCAGCTGAAGATAATGTGTTGCCTATTCTAGGATATTCATTTGAAGGAAATTATTCTAAGGAAAATCAACCTATACAGTTTATTTCGTGGATGCAAAATTACAAAGATCAAATTCAGTATATTAGGGAAAATGATATTAAAGCCACTGAAAAAATAACATTACAATGGAATGAATATTCTAATGTTAAACATAAAGAAAAGAAATTTATTAGAAGAGCTATTGTTGGACCTTTACTTGGCGAAATAAATTGGAATCAGGATTGTTTGTATAATGATAGCTGTCCTGTTGATGCAGCCGGTCCATGTGGTCATGTTTATGCCGGATGTGTTGCAACAGCTACCGGTATGATAATGAAATATCACACCCATCCACATTCAGGAACAGGTTCACATAGTTACACTCATGCTACTTATGGTACTTTATCAGCTGATTTCGGATCAACAATTTATGACTGGGCTGATATGCCCACTTCTTCATCTAATACAAATATTGCACAACTTTTATATCAAGTTGGTGTTTCTGTTGATATGGATTATAGTCCAACAGGTTCTGGTGCTTATACATCAAATGCAATCACATCATTGATATCATATTTTTCCTATGACCCAACTGCTTTTTTTGCAACAAAAGCAAGTTACACAAATTCGGTATGGGATAATATGCTTATAGCAGAATTAAACAGCAGCAGACCATTATTATACAGAGGAGATGACGGAACAAATGGGCATGCTTTTGTTTGTGACGGTTTTGATGATAATTATTCAGGTTCGTTATATTTTCATTTTAATTGGGGATGGAGTGGTTATGCAAACGGTTATTTCCAGTTAACAAATTTGAATCCCGGTTCTAATAACTTCACAAATGATCAGGCAGCTGGATTCGGAATTCAACCTTTAACAACTAATGTTCCAAATAGCGATTTCACAAGCGATATTAAATGCCCATGCGTGGGAAATACTGTTTATTTTTATGATCAGTCAACTGACGGTCCAGATGGATGGAATTGGTCTAATCCCGGAGGAACACCATCTTCATCCACAACTGAAAATCCATCGATAGTTTATAATACCGCTGGTTTTTATGATGTATCTCTAACTGCATCAAATGCAAGCGGATCAGGTAATACTGAAACAAAAACAAATTATATTTCAGTTTATAATGCTCCCTTATCAGCTTCGTGCATGCCGTCAACCACAAATATAGGTAACTATTGGTATGGTGTATTAAATGTAAGCTTAAATAATCTTAATCATTCAAGTGGTGATACGTATTCTGACGGAGATTGTATGGATTATACTTGTAAACATGCTACAACTTTATCTCCGGGAAGTACTTATAATATGGATGTGACAGTTAGAGTAGGAACTTCAGGTAATGCTCATACTTATGCTTATATTGATTTTAATAATAATGGTGATTTAACTGATGCAGGAGAATGTATTTTTAGTAATGAAATAAGTTCTTCACCAAGTTCTTCAAATACTTTCACAAAATCAATTACAATGCCATCCAACCCAACTATTAGCCAATTGTTAAGGATGAGAGTTATTACAGATAATTTAACTATTACAGGTCCTTGTTCAGATCCAAATATTGGTCAATCTGAAGATTATGGTGTATATTTTATGGCAACACCACCAGCTCCTGTAGCAACAACAGCTACTTCTATTACACAAACTAGCTTTGATGCAAACTGGAATTCATCTTCCGGTGCAAATGGCTATTATTTTGATGTTGCTACAGATAACGGATTTACAAATTTTGTTAGCGGTTTCAATAATCTTGATGTTGGAAATGTAACTACATACAATGTTCCGAGTTTAAATGTCAATACTGATTATTATTATCGCGTAAGAGCATACAATACAAATGGAACAAGCGGAAACTCAAATACAATATCCCTGACCACTCTTTCAAACATTCCTTCACCACCAAACGCTGCCGCTGCAACAAATATTTCACAAACTTTTTTTGATGCTAATTGGGATGCTTCATCAGGAGCTGATGGTTATTATCTAGATGTTGCTACAGATAACGGGTTTATAAATTTTGTTAGCGGTTTCAATAATCTTGATGTTGGAAATGTAACTACATACAATGTTCCGAGTTTAAATGTCAATACTGATTATTATTATCGCGTAAGAGCATACAATACAAATGGAACAAGCGGAAACTCAAATACAATATCCCTGACCACTCTTTCAAACATTCCTTCACCACCAAACGCTGCCGCTGCAACAAATATTTCACAAACTTTTTTTGATGCTAATTGGGATGCTTCATCAGGAGCTGATGGTTATTATCTAGATGTTGCTACAGATAACGGGTTTATAAATTTTGTTAGCGGTTTCAATAATCTTGATGTCGGAAATGTTACTACATACAATGTTACAGGTTTAAATTCTGCAACTGATTATTATTACAGACTAAGAGCATATAACACCGATGGTACAAGTGGAAATTCCAATGTGATTACAGTTACAACATTGCCTTATTCGCCTTCACCACCAAACGCTTCCGCCGCAACAAATATTTCACAAACTTTTTTTGATGCTAATTGGGATGCTTCATCAGCTACAGATAGATATTATCTTGATGTCGCCACAGACAATGGTTTTACAAGTTTTGTTTCCGGTTTTAGCAATCTTGATGTCGGAAATGTTACTACATACAATGTTACAAGTTTAAGTTCCGCAACTGATTATTATTACAGACTAAGAGCATATAACACCGGTGGTACAAGTGGAAATTCCAACGTTATAACAGTTACAACATTGCCTTATTCGCCTGCACCACCTAATGCTACTGCTGCAACAAATATTTCACAAAGCAATTTTTATGCTAACTGGGATGTTTCAAGCGGAGCTGACGGTTATTATCTTGATGTCGCCACAGACAATGGTTTTACAAGTTTTGTTTCCGGGTTTAACAATCTTGATGTTGGAAATGTTATTACATATAATGTTTTTGGTTTGAATTCCAATACAGATTATTTTTACAGACTTAGGGCATATAATACAGGTGGTACAAGTGGAAATTCCAATGTTATCAGCCTAACTACTTTAAAAGATATTCCTGCACCACCTGTTGCTACTTCGGCAACAAATACATCACAAACAGCATTTGATGCTAATTGGGACCTTTCAACAGATGCTGATGGATATTATCTTGATGTTGCAACAGATAACGGATTTACAAACTTTGTGAGTGGTTTTAATAATTTGGATGTGGGAAATGTTACTACATACAATATTACAAGTTTAAGTTCCGCAACTGATTATTATTACAGACTAAGAGCATATAACACCGGTGGTACAAGTGGAAATTCCAACGTTATAACAGTTACAACATTGCCTTATTCGCCTGCACCACCTAATGCTACTGCTGCAACAAATATTTCACAAACCGATTTTGATGCTAACTGGGATGCTTCAACAGCAACAGATGGATATTATCTTGATGTCGCCACAGATAATGGATTTACAAACTTTGTGAGTGATTTTAATAATTTGGACGTGGGAAATGTTACAACATATTTTGTTGATGGATTAAATCCAGAAACAGATTATTATTACAGAGTAAGGGCATATAATAATGGTGGTTCAAGTGGAAATTCAAATGTGATAAATGTTACGACACAACCTAGTAATCCGGGTGCACCTGTTGCTCTTCCGGCAACTAATATCACGCAAGCAAGTTTTAATGCAAACTGGAATCCGGTTGGTGGTGCTAATTCATATTGGCTTGATGTTGCAACAGATAATGGTTTTACAAATTTTGTAAGCGGCTATGATAATTTGGATGTTGGAAATGTTACAACTTATCCTGTATCAGGATTAAATCCTTTTACTGATTATTTTTATAGATTGAGAGCTGAAAATGTAAGTGGTACAAGTGGAAATTCCAATGTTATAAGCCTAACTACTTTAAAAGATATTCCTGCACCGCCTGTTGCTACTTCGGCAACAAATATTTCACAAACAGCATTTGATGCTAATTGGAACCTATCAACTGATGCTGATGGATATTATCTTGATGTTGCAACAGATAATGGTTTTACAAACTTTGTGAGTGGTTTTAATAATTTAGATGTAGGAAATGTTACTATGTATAATGCAATAGGTCTTAATCCTGAAACAGTATATTTCTATCGCTTACGAGGATATAATGCAGCAGGAACAAGTGGAAATTCAAATGTGATAAATTTAACTACTCTGACAACAGACATTGGTGAATTTGGAAATATTCATATAAATATGTTCGTATCAAATAATTTTATTTGCATCGGAATTGATGGAATGAAAGAAGTTAGAGGAGAAGTGACAATTTACAATTTATTGGGTGCTCCTTTATTATACAAACAACTTAAAAACACAAAAGTTAATAATATATATTTGAATGTGCCTGATGGTATTTATATTATTAAACTTTTAATAAATAAGAAAATTTATACAAGAAAATTGTTTATTTCAGTGATATAAAATTTTAATATTTGTTATTTACTGAATAAAAAAATAATGGAAATACAAAATATCTTAAATAAAAAGTCGGGAGACTAAAATTTACTCTTCCAACTTCGGTCTTCCGACTTTTTGAAAAAAGAATGTTTTAAAAATAATGTTTCTTAAAAATAGTTTAATTCGAATATTACTAGATTTTGTCATTCTGAGTTTTACATACTCTCCTCATTATCAAAAGGTATTCTATTAATAATTGACCGTCCCAAAGTAATTTCATCGGCATATTCTAAATCATCACCAATGGAAATCCCTCTTGCAATTACAGATAATTTTATTTCGATGTGCTTTATTTGCTTATAAATGTAAAAATTTGTAGTGTCACCTTCAATTGTTGTGGGCAAAGCCATAATAATTTCTTTAACTTTTTTGCTTTTTGCTTTTTCTACAAGAGGAGAAATATTTAAATCATTTGGTCCAATTCCATCCATTGGCGATATAATTCCACCCAAAATATGATAAACCCCTTTGTATTGTGCTGTGTTTTCTATTGCCATCACATCCCGAATATCTTCAACAATACAGATTGTACTAAAATCGCGCTTTGGATTACTACAAATTTCACAAACCTCACCATCAGAGATATTAAAACATTCTTTGCAAAATTTTATATTTTTTCGCATATTAATTAGGCTGTTACCCAATCTTTCGACCTCAGCAACTTCTTGTTTTAGCAGATGAAGTGCCATTCGTAATGCTGTTTTACGGCCAATTCCAGGAAGCCTCGACAGTTCATTTACTGCTTCTTCCAATAATTTTGACGAATATGAATTCATTTTTTATTATTAAGTAAAAATATAAAACACAAAAATAAGAAGAAAAATGAGAAACTTGATTTTTAGAATTATAAAAGACATAATTAAATTTGGTTTTACTTCATTCCCTCAAAATTACTATTTACAAACCGTTGAAGCGATTTAAAAGCCAATAGATCAGAAAGTTTTTGTTTTGCTAAAGATTCAAAAACAAGTAATGATGTTTCATTAAAATCATCTTTTCAAACTTCGGAAAAATATCATACTTATCAAAGTTCAGTATATCTTCTGGATTTGAGACACAATGGATAGCAATATGGCATGAAGCGAGTTGCAAGTGATTTACTTTCAAACTAAGATGAAGTCTATCTGGACTAAACCACTCCAAATAAGCAGTTCATCACCTTTTGCCATAATGTGTGTTTGTAACAATTTGTCTTTTTTTAAATTAGCGCCAAATTAGAAAATATATATTCCCCAATAAATCATCATAGCATAAATCTATTTGGTTAAGAGAAGAAATATCTAATGGAGTATCAAGTTTCAAGACACTAAACCCTGTACTGCTTGTTAATTTTGAACTACAATAATACTGACCTTCTACATCGGAAAGTTGCACCATTACATCTGTTAACATGCTAGACGGATTAATAAGTGTTCCATCTGGTAATGTATAATTCAAAGTGATAGATGTAAGCTTTCCTTCACTATTTGTATGTAGAGTAGGAATAACTATTACTAAGTTATATTTTACATCAATATTTGAATAATTAAATGTTAAGTTATCACTACCAGTAAGTGTTAAGTTATATATTCCCTCTTTAAATGGTAAAAAAGCTGATCCCCATGGGGCATTGGATTGAGAATTTGTTTCTCTACAAAATGTTGCTTCAAAACTAATTCTGTCGTCACCATTGTTGATACCATACCAAAAAAGTGCAATATCGGAATAGGGTGCTTCAACAGGACCAGATAAATAAATATTTTCATTTGAAGAAGTTAAGTTTGAACCCCCGGCAATTTCCAACATATAGTTAACATAATAGTGTGAACTATCTGTTAGTAATGGGAGTAAGTCATTGTATCCCCAATGGCCTGCATTAACCACAAACCTTGTATATATAACTAACTGTTTGTCAGATAATACATCTGGAATTCCATCATTATCAGTATCAATATTTTTAGCAATATTTTTATAATATCCATCTATTACCTTTAAATTATTTATTTCTGTGTCCGATATTTGAATTTCGTTTCCGAAAGGATCGTGGGATGGTATAACACTATTACCTACCAATGTGAGTGTTGATAAGTCGATCGATGTATTTTCTCCGTTAGATAATCTTCCGAGCGGAAGCATATTCAAACCTTGTGAAGACAAATTTCCTATATATTTGTTATCGGCATCTAAGAATATCAATGCAACGCCTGTCCCTATTTTCCCTGTAACAGAAAAAGTGTTATTAACAATATCATAAAGCTCAGAATAGTATTTGCTAAAAACAAGAACTTTTGTTGCATCTGCCAGTGATAAAGATTTAAGCGATTTAGTTTCTAAGCTTTTAATTTGACTTGTCGGAATAGTCCCATGGATAATTATGCCTGAATTATTCTCAGTGTCATCTTTTTTACAACCTACAATCATTATCGTAATTACGAGCAAAAAAATTAGTTTTTTCATAATTTATTTAGTTTTATAAATTTAGTCTCCTCTCAAAGTTTTCGACATTTATCAGTTTTTGCAATGTATTCAATTCATCTTTACCAAAACCAGCTACATCTAATTTTTTTTAATTTCAGTTAATAATACTTTACAGGCGTTGACAAAAAACAGCTTTCCTATTAAAATACGGGATTGACTTGTACTTATTTTAACTTAAATTTTTTACTTGTTAATCCTGTTTCAAATTTACACTTTATTTTTAATTCTAAATACAATTTACTATATTCAAATCTCTCTTTGTAGAACAAATCGTAAGGAAAGGAAAACAGATGGTTAAAATTTTTAGGTGGATACTTTTCGATTAATAGAGGTTTGGTTTTCGATTAATATATTCATGAAATCCGGGATACAATTATCAATGGCCTTAAAAAATCATCTAATTCAGACACATGTCAGAGCTAATATTTAATACTGCTTTTTTAAACCTGACTATGAATTAATTCTGCATCATATAGGTTAGCCTCTAAAAACAATATTTTAAAGTTTCTTGCATTGTTATTTAATTAGACCTGAAATTGGGGATTTTAGGCAGTCTGAGGGTTTGCGCTATGAATAGTTGCCGTTCGCGAAGTACCAACTTAATTTTCATTCTTCTTTCAGTTGTTTTAGCATTGATCGAAATTTATCGTACTCAATAAGTTCAATACTAAATAGTTCATTTTTTTGATCAAGCAGAACATCTTCTACCATTTTGAACATTACATTTTGATATAATTCTAAATCCGTTTGATTTACAGAAGAAGGATTATCTTCATAAGCCAGTTCAGTCTTCCATAATCTATCCATCAGTTCATTTCCAATTAGTTTATGTTTTCGATAGATAATATGAACGGCTTTTTGTTGTGGAGGATAGCCAATAAAATAATGATATTCTCTTTTCGGTGCTTCAATTTTTGAGTTAATGAAATACAAATTTTTTTCAGGGTCATTTCTTCTGGTACAACCAAGAACAAATGAAATCACATCACTTACTGAATGATCTCTGCTACTAATCAGTATGAAGTCTCCTTTCTCTAAATTTTCTTCAGGCTTTTTTAATGAATTTATTGCTATTTCAGTAATCTTGTATCCACCAGCCCCACAAAGACAAACATGTCCCATATAATTACAAACATCATTAAATTTTACTTCCGTGGTTTCTTTATTTTGCGGATAACTTCCTGCGAGGATTCCATGGTCATAATGAAAAATGATTGGTTGAATATCGTAAATAAAATTATATTTTTCGTTCCATGATTCTATCTCTTTTTTCTCTTGACACCCGTAAAATGCAATTAGTAATAAAATTAATAAGCTTCGATTAAAGCCTTTTAAAAGGGAGGCATTCATAAGTATCGGTTGATAATATTTTTTCATAATGAACATTTTGTTTGTTTTTCCTCAATTCGAGTTTTTTTATTGGTTAACGGCAGTCCGTTTAATAACCAAGCATTTCTTTAAAAATTAATCAAATATATGTTGATTTATGCGTACTACAAAAAAACCGACAATTATTTTATTAACAAATATACCTGCATTTAATTGGTTTAATTTTACTCATATTTGATGATATATTGCCAAAATTACAAAAATAAATCTTGTAATGAGAAACTATCAACATATAAATCAATTACGCGTACTTCATTATCTTTATCAATGTATTTTTCGTGCAAGAAAGGGAATAGGATTTCCTGGTTTATATTTGTTCCTGTTATAAATTTCATATTTAAAGATACTGAAAACAAATTAATAATCTACAAATTAAGACAATCATTTATTAACATAATTATGATTAGAAGTGTGGGTTTTAGATAGTCTGACGTATGGAGCTATGCTGCATACTGCTTCAATATTTCTAATTTTTCTGCTTACAAATGTATTAAATTGCAAAACGTAATATTCGGCTTAATGGACAATATTAAAGCTAAACGCTAGATAAAAATTTTATCCTCAAAACCTCTAATCGAACTTTTCCCTGTTTTAGTTTTTTCAATTACTGAGGTCAAAGTGAATAAATAATAAAATTCATCTTCGGTGAGATATTTTATCTTTTTCAATTCATCAATATTAAAAACTGAATTAAGATAATCGCAAGCTTTAAATTGCTTACCAAAACACTCAACAACTGCAGCTTTATAATTAATTAGATAGTTATTTTTTTTAAAACCGGATTTGATATTTTTTTTGATACTTTGAGGAATTAACGAACGAATCTTATTTTTCAAAAAGAAAATTTTCAGTTTTTCTGATGTTACCGGAATATCCCAGTTTGCATTATTTACGGCAGCCATTTCAGGCGACAAGCGTTCAAGAAACAAGCGAAATAATTTATAATCTTTTTTCATTTCGTCAGGACAATTCATGGCGTAATCAAAAAACTTGTATGAATAATATGGCGATACTGACCAGAAAAAATTCCTGTTTCTGTCTTCACCTTCAAAAAGCCATTTCATAGTTCTTTCAGAAATCAAAAAATGAACATATTTTTGCTTCATGCTCTTTTCGGGATATGATTTTAAAATTTTTCTAAGCTCTTCAAGAATTTCGTTTTTGTCGATGTGCAGGATTTTTACAACATCATTCAATGAAAATATTTTGTTTTGGGAAATAATATATTTTATAAGATTATTTATTCCTGAAATATTTTTATTTGGTCGCAAATCGGGAAGTACTTTATCGCCACCATCACCGGTAAAACAGCTTAAATTATTTTTATTAATCTTTTTAAAAAATGGCAAAATAAAACTCATTCCGAGATAATTCATTCCCATTTTTATTTGCAATAATTCAAGCACATCCTTGCCTTTTGACTTCTGAAGTTCAACTATTTCCAATTCCGAATTATAAATACCTGCAAGTTGTTTTGCTACTTCAACATCTTTTTCAACCAAGTGATCAGCATCAGAATATGTAGCGCATTTTATTGGGAGTTTTAAATTATCAAAAGCTGAAAGTATTGCACGGGAATCAAGTCCACCGCTTAACGACAGCAAATTATTCTTTGAAATTTCTGCTCTGTTTTTTGTTGCTTCAAGAAAATACTCATAAAGATTTTTATTTACATCATCTGTTGATTTTTCTATATTTTCCTTGTTTTCGAAATTCAAATCATTAATATTTTCAGAATTTACTACAAATTCATTTGCATCAAAAACGAGTAATGTTGCAGCATCCAAACAAAAAATATTATTCAACAAAGTTCGTTTTCCGAGAGCATAACCAAACAACAGAGTTTGAGCTAAAGCCATTTTATCTATGGAAACATCCGGCAGCAAATTAGGGATTTGAGAAAAATCTCTGGTTAAAACAAATTCATTTTCGCCTTGAAAATAATACAAAGGAAGACGACCCAAAATATCATTCAGGAAAAATATCTTTTTATCTGAATTACGGAAAATTGATAAAACAAAGTCACCATCAGAATCCTTAAGCCAACTTTGAAGTTTTTGTTTATTATCAGTACTTTCATCAAAAACAAAATCAGCAATTTCAATTAATTCTTTTTGCAAATTTATTTTGTCAGGTTTATTGTAAATACATCCTTCAAGCGTGATAATATACTTTTTATTTTTAAAAACTTCAACTGGATAGCATTCATATTTTATATTTCCAATGGTAAGATTGTCATCAGAAAAAACTTCATTAAAACAGAAATCCTCTGGAGTACTAATTCTCTCCAAAGCTTTCTTTTTTTCACTTTTATCTTTATTGAAATAAAAAAATAATCCCGGCATTTAAAATTTTGATATGATAAATTCGTTTGTTAAAACTAATACAAATTTAATAGAAAATTATAAATCAACATTAAAATATAGTTCTAACTAATATTTAGAATAAATGAGCAAATGATAAAATGATAGAATGAAATAAGAAAAAAATAAACTAGTCCGGTTTAAAAAAATATAATCGGTATAACATTGGGATTTTAAATATCCCCTTTATTCACCCTTTCCAATTTTTCATTATTCCTTTTTATTATTTAAAAGTAGCTTTTTATACTGCATTCATGAATCAATTATGCATATATGTATTTAATCATTTACGCATTCAATCATTTAATCATTCAGATATAAAACCTTACTTTTGCCATAGAAAATATAAAAATGCTAAACACCATAAATAAATCATCCATACCAAAAAAACTTTGTTTCGGGCTGATGTGTAACAGTACACAACTCGAAAGGTGGCAAGCAGAAACTGTTAAATTACTCCGAGAAAATGGAGTTGAACTCAAAATAATTATACTGAATAATAATAAACCAACACGAATTTCTACAGTAAAAAAAATATTTACTTACCTATATAAAAAAATAATTTTCAGAGTTTACAACAGATATTTATTAAAACCATCATCGAAAAAAACTGTTGATATCATAAAACAAATAGCAGAAATAGAACAATTAAAATGTGTTACCAAGCAAAAGGGGTTTACCGATAGATTTTCGGAAAATGATATTAAAAAAATAAAATCTTGCAATCTGGATTTCATTCTCAGGTTTGGATTTAATATTATTCGTGGTGACATTTTATATTCAGCAAAACATGGTGTTTGGTCCTTCCATCATGATGATGAAAATAAATATCGGGGAGGTCCTCCCGGGTTTTGGGAGATTTTCAAAAAAGATCCGGTAAATGCTGTCATTCTTCAAAAACTAACCGACAAACTTGATGCAGGAATAATTCTAAAAAAGGGATTTTATAAAACAATAAATCACTCTTATTCGGCCAATATTGACCAGATATATTTTGAAAGCGAGAAATTCCCGCTACAGCTTTGCAAAGACTTGGTAAACGGAATCGACAATCAATTTTCAAGTAATACAAAAGCCACGATTTTCCACGTTCCGGAAAATTTCAAAATGATTTATTTTCTTTTGAAATTATTGAAAAATAAAATCCATTTTCACTTTATCGAACTATTTTTAATTGAAGATTGGAATGCTGCAATTATCGAGAAACCAATTGAAGAAATTCTAAAAAACAATTCATTAAATAAAGTAAAAACACCATTTATCAGTAAAGAAATTTCGAAAGAAGAGCTTCTTTATTGTCCGAAGGGAATAAGAATAAAATCAGGTTCGCAAAAAGATAAATTAAAAATCAGATGGTTGCCTAAGCCCAAAAACAGTATGTTCTCAGCTGACCCATTTCTTTTTAATGATAAAAATGGTGACTCAAATATTATTTTTGAAAACTATGATTATAGAGAAAGAAAAGGTAAAATTTCATCAGCAATTATTGATAAAGAAAATAAAATAATCCACGATGTAATTGAAGAAGATTATCATCTTTCGTTTCCCTTTATTTTTAATAACAATAATAATATTTACTGTATTCCCGAAAGTTTTGAAAATAACCAGATCAGCTTATATAAATATGATGAATCATGTGAAAAATTTCAATTTATAAAACCACTTATTGAAAACATAGCCGCTGTTGACACTATTTTGTTTAAACACGAGAACTTGTGGTGGTTGTTTTTTACAAAAAAAGATTTGCCAAGCGTGAATCTTTACGCTCACTATTCTGAAGAATTTGATGGAATTTTTAAAGAACATAAAAATAATCCGATAAAAATTGATATTCGTTCATCGCGACCTGCCGGTGCTCCGTTTTACTACAACAACAAGCTTTGCAGACCAGCTCAGGATTGTGCAAAAACTTATGGTGACAAAGTTCACATCATGCAAATCGAAAAACTTTCACCAACTGAATTTAAAGAAAAAATTATTGAAACAATAATGCCGGTTGAAAATTCAAAATTTTACAGAGGTATTCACACAATTAATTCGGACGGGAAAAATACTGTTATCGATGGAAAACGCTTTATCTTTAATAGCAAAAATTTTATCTTTCAGCTAAAAAGAAAGACTTTAAAATTGATTAAATCAAATGATTAAAAAAATAATTGGAACAACAGGAGCAAGATTTTTCAGTGCAGCTCTTACATTTGTCATTCTTTGGGTAACAACAAATTACCTTGGCAAAGAAGGTGTTGGAACTATTAGTCTAATTATTCTTGATATCGCAATTATTTTGTTGCTCAACGATTTTATCGGTGGAAGCGCTTTGGTCTATTTCACACCAAGAAAAAACATTTCAGAACTGCTAATAATTTCATATATCTGGGCATTTATTGTTGTAATTATTTTCTTCGGATTATTCAGATTACTTAGTTTTTTTCCGGTAATTTATAATACAGTAATTCCATCAGGTTTTGAATATCATATACTTGCCGTTGGTCTTTTAAATATTCTGAGTTTCATTAATTTGAATATCCTTGTCGGGAAGGAGAATATCAAAATGTACAATACAATTTTTTTAATTCAGATCATTACTTTGTTTCTTTCGCTTATATTTTTCATTTTTATTATTCAGAAAGTTGAAGTAATTTCTTATGTGTATTCTATGTACATTTCACAAAGTATTTCTTTTATCCTCGGTGTTTTCTGTTTGAAAAAATATTTTAAATTCCATAATCAAAACCATATTTTTTCATTAATAAAAGAAATTTTGAAATACGGGTCTATGACTCAGTTTGCAAACATAATTCATCTTACAAACAAAAGGTTTAGCTTTTACATAATAAAATCATTTATTGGAGTCGGTTCGCTTGGAATATATTCCGCAGGAGTTCAGTTATCCGAAGGTTTACGATTAATTGGTCAGAGTATTTCCATTGTCCAGTTTGCACGCATTTCAAATACAACTGACATGGATTATGCAAAAAGATTAACATTGCAGTTGTTAAAATTCACAGTTATAGTTACTGCATTTTGCATGCTAATTTTACTGATTATTCCAACAGATGTTTTCGAATATATTTTTAGTAAAGATTTTGGAGATATTCGTCCGGTAATGTTTAGTTTAAGTGTAGGAGTGGTTGCAATTTCTGCCTCAATGATTTTTAGTCACTACTTTTCAGGAACCGGAAAACCAAAATTTAATGCCATTTCCTCTGGAGTAGGATTAATTTTTACATTAGTTTTTGCTTTTATTTTAATCCCTAAATATGGTATAATCGGAGCAGGAATTACAGCAACTCTTGCCTATTCAGCAAGTACAATTTATCAACTCATTATCTTTATCAGGATAACTAAAGTAAAATTATCTGAATTCTTAATTAATAAAAATGATATATTATTTTTTATTGATGAAGTAAAAAAAGCACGAGCTTT
>CAYOKJ010000031.1:0-8114 GCA_964404485.1 uncultured Bacteroidales bacterium
AGAAAGGAAAAAAGAAACGAAATATATCGGTAATTTGGATGTTCAGTTGGTATTAATCTAATGTCTAAGAAAATCTGAAATCATGTTGTGTTTAACTTTCAAAATTTAAACTATGAATCCACTCCGAAAAGTCAAATTAGACACTAAGACACCATCCCGAAAGTTTTCGGGACAAAGAATCCACTAAGTTTAAAGTATTGATTAATTGATCTTTGTGTATCTTAGAGTTCTTTGAGTCTTTGTGGCATTTTTGATTTTTTGACTTTTCGGAGTGGACTCAACTATTATAAGTCGGGACTAGGCTAAATTATTTAAGTGAACATAAAAAGGGTATGAATAATTCAGTTTAGCTGCTAGTTTTTCATATATATAATTTTTATTATTGATTTTATATTAAATAAGCGGAAAATTGTTGCTGAAATAATTGATACAATTAGCATTAAAATAAAATTTGTTGTCCATTCAAAATTTAATTGTTTTGAAATAATATTAATTGCAACAACACTTAAGATAAAGAAGATTATGTTTAGCAGATATTTATAATTTATCCTGAATTTAAAAATCCATTGAACAACAAAAATTTGAGCAATTGCAGTAATAAACTGTGCAGAAAGACTGGCATAAGCTGAACCAACAGCTAATAATTCTGGAATAAGAATAATATTTATTGTCAGATTAATAAGCATTCCTGAGGCGGCAACAATGTTGAGTTGCTTCAGGTTTCCATTTGCCGTTAATAAAGTTCCGAAAATATATGTTGTTGAAATAGCAATAAAACCGAACATCAACAAACTAAATACATGTGCCGATTCCTGAACGTGATCTTCATATAAAAGATGCATTAATTCATAACTATAGAAATGAGATCCTAAAGCAACAATCACCGAAATAGTAATCAGTAACGAAAAAGCAAGTTTTATCAATCCTTCAACAGATTCTTTTTGTTTTATCATTTTTGAGAAAATCGGTAAAAGAAGCACCGAAAACAAAAAAGCTATCATATTTGAAGCATCAAGCAAACGATACCCATGTGCATAAATTCCAACTTGTTCGTTGCCAATCCCTTTGGGTAGAATTCTTTCTAAAACTACTGAATCTATTCTGTTGTAAAAAGTCATTAATAAAACAAGTAGGGCAAAAGGAAGACTTTGTTTAACTATCATTATAAAAAATGGCCGGTTCCAGTTAAATTTTCGGAAAGCTGCTTTTTTTATAACAACTAAAAGTGCAATTAGTGCCGTTAATAAATATGCTGCAGATTGTGCATAAATAAACCATTCTATCTTGAATTCCTTATCAGTAACATTCCCCCATATTAATATTCCACATATTATTATCATTAAAACTCTGTCGAGGATAGAAATAAAACTATCTGTTTTGAACAAAAGAAGTCCTGAAATATTTGAACGCAAATAAAGAATAAAAGAAATAAGAAACTGGTTGAATGCCAAAAAACCAAGGAATTTTAATTGTTCTCCATTGTAGCCAATTATCAGGGCAATCAAAAAAGTAATAAAAACAAATACTAAACCAAGCAGAAGCTTTAAAATAACAATACTCGAAAAATGTTTATTGAGAAGTTGATTGTTTTGGGCAATATTTCTATTATTGAAATTTGTAATACCGAGATCAAGAAAAATATTAAAAAGAAATGAAAAATTAAAAATTGCAAAGTAAAATCCATAACTTTCTGAACCAACAATATTTTGAACTGTTCTGTCAATACCCAGAATCCAAAAGGGTTTAACCAAAAGATTAAGGGAAAGTAATAAGATAAGATTTGTTATAAACTTTTTTTGCATTTTAATTAATTATGAGCCTACTCTAAAAAGTAATCAAATATTGAAATCTGCCGAACTTTAATTAACAAGTCACCTTTAATAAGAGAAGCAAGTTCGGATGGATGACTGTCATTACAAATTTTTACTTTTAAGACTGCACTCAATTACATTTTATTCTTGAATTGTTAATTACAACTCCAATCTTCATGAAAATGTTATAAATTTGTGCAAAATTACTATTTATTATTCTCCATATGAGAAAAGAAAGTAGAAACTTTGGATTTTTTAATGAATTAAAAATTATTTTTGGAAATTGAAAATAGCTGTAAATACTCGTTTACTGGTTAAAAATAAACTGGAAGGAATCGGTTGGTTTTCTTACGAAACCTTGAAAAGAATCACGACTCAACATCCTGAGCATGAGTTTTATTTTATCTTTGACAGAAAGCATAGCGAGGATTTTATTTTTTCCGACAACATAACACCAATTGAATTATTTCCACAAGCAAGACATCCATTACTTTATTATTTATGGTTTGAATTTTCGATACCTCAATTATTGAAGAAATTGCAACCCGATCTTTTTCTCTCACCTGATGGATACACTTCTTTAAAATCTAAATTTAAGTCTTTAGTAGTTTTTCATGATTTGAATTTCGAACATTACCCTGAAGATATTCCTTTGCTAGAAAGAAAATATTATAAATATTTTTTTCCAAAATATGCGAAAAAAGCTGATAGAATAGCAACAGTTTCGGAGTATTCAAAGCAAGATATTGTTGAGCAATACAAAGTGTCGCCCGATAAAATTGATGTTGTTTTTAATGGTGCAAACGAAAATTTTGTTCCGCTCAGCAAATCCGAAAAAATTAAAACAAAAAAAGAATTTTCAAATGGAGCTTCTTATTTTATTTATGTTGGCTCACTTCATCCACGCAAAAATCTGGTTAATCTTATAAAGGCTTATGATAAATTTAAAACCGAAAATTCATCCTCAGTCAAATTATTGATTGTTGGTGAAAAAATGTGGAATACCTCGGAAATTGATGAGGTTTATAACAAAATGAAATTTAAAGATGAGGTTATTTTTACAGGAAGATTGAATGTTGATAAATTGCATAAAGTGCTGGCTTCGGCTTTGGCTTTGACTTATGTTTCTTATTTCGAGGGTTTTGGAATTCCAATTGTTGAAGCATTCAGATGCGATGTTCCGGTGATTACTTCAAATGTAACTTCTATGCCGGAAATATCTGGTGATGCTGCTTTGCATGTTGACCCGTTTTCAATTAATTCTATTGCTGATGCTTTGAAAAAAATTGATAAAAACGAAGAATTGAGAAATGATTTGATTGAAAAAGGTCGACGAAGAAGAAAAGATTTTACTTGGCAGAAGTCTGCAGATAATTTGTGGAGAGCGATTGAGAAAACATTGATGATTTAGGATTTTAGATTTGATTTGGACACATGAGTTATTGTCGATACAAAAAAGAATCGAACTTTTACGGATATAATCATATTTTAATAAATATCTTTGTTAATTAAAATATATAAAAATGAGCAAAATTAAAATACGGAACTTTGGTCCTATAAAAAATGGATTACAATCAAATGATGGTTGGATTGACATTAATAAAGTAACTGTATTTATAGGAAATCAAGGTAGCGGAAAAAGTACAGTAGCTAAACTATTTTCAACTTTTTCATGGCTCGAAAAATCTATTAATAGAGGAGATACGAACAAGGATAAAATATCGTTTATTAAACTTAAAGAATTCACTAAATATCAAAAGATTCATAATTATTTTACTAAGAATACATTTATAGAATATGTCGGTGAAAAATATCATATAATTTATGACGGAAAAGTAAAATATCCGGTTATTAATGAAATTAAGGAAAGTAAATATACCGTACCTAAGATAATGTATATTCCAGCTGAGAGGAATTTTTTAAGTACAATTAGTGATGCTTATGATGTTAAAGGATTACCTGATAATGTATTTACTTTTGCGGAAGAATTAAAAAAAGCGCAAAAAGCTCTAAATGGAAAAAAACTTAATTTACAAATAGGTTCATACAAATATCAATATAACGAGAGTGAAGATAGTTCATTTGTGTTGGGAGACGATTATAAAATTAATTTACTTGAAGCTTCAAGTGGTTTGCAGTCCTTTACTCCATTATATCTTGTATCTAGAAATCTGTCGTTATCTATTTCTAGTAAGGAAGAAATTCTTAGAAAAAATATGAGTGTTTCTCAATCTATCCGTATGGATAACGAAATAGCTGTATTAATACTTAATAAATCTATTCCTGACAAAAATAAAAGTATTGAAATTGATAAATTACGGTCGAAGTATTACAATAGATGTTTTATAAATATAGTTGAAGAACCCGAACAAAACTTATTTCCAGAATCTCAGTGGCTAATGCTAAAAAACTTGCTAGAATTTAATAATCTAAATATTGGAAATAGCCTCTTAATTACTACTCATAGTCCATATATTATTAACTATTTGTCTGTTGTTATAAAAGCAAATCAATTAAAATTAAAAACTCAATCCAAAGACATTTTAAACAAAATAAATGCAATTGTTCCTTTAGCTTCTACTTTTACTTCTGAAGATCTAAGAGTTTATGAATTTGATGAAAAAACAGGCATAATCAGCATTTTAAATGACTACAAAGGACTACCATCTGATGAAAATTATTTAAACCTTGGACTTGCTGAGAGTAATGAACTATTTTCTAATCTGTTAGACATTGAAGACTTATGCCAGTAGATTTCTTTATATCAAGTTGTAAATCTACTACGGTCAAAAAAAATTTTGGACTTTGTGATGACCCACCACCTCCAACAACTAATCCTGCATATATTGATGAATTTATACAAGATAAATGGATAGCTGAAGTTATTAATAAAAACGAAATAACTGTTGATTTTCACGCAATTGATAATTGTATTGAAATTAGAAGACCCAATGGAGAAATGGAAAGTAGATGTGATTGCATGTTGCATTATAACAATAGCTTAATTTTTGTAGAGTTAAAAGATAGAGCTAGTAGTGGGTGGCTAAAAAAAGGAGGAGACCAAATTTCAATTACGATAAGAAAGTTTAAAGAGTTCCATGGAACAAATGAATTTGACAAAGTGGAGGCATACGTATGTAATAAGCAGAAACCATTGGCTATTACAGGAATGAATACAGTTACTCAAAAATTTAAAGATGAAACAGGATTAACTTTAAAGCCTGATAGAAAAGTTATTATTGAATAATAAGATGAATAATGTATCGGCTATAATATAGCAAAAAGCGGTGAAGTGCATAATTGAGGAGGTTTTAGCCCGTTTCAAGAATCAAGAATCAAGAATCAAGAATCATGAAAATATTACTTTTAGGATCAGGAGGAAGAGAGCATGCAATTGCATGGAAATTGGCTCAAAGTTCAAAACTCACTAAATTATTTATTGCCCCGGGAAATGCAGGAACTGCTAAGGAAGGTACAAATGTCGATCTTAAAATAAGCGATCATCAAGCTATAAAAGAGTTTGTGTTAAAAGAAAATATTGACATGCTGATTGTTGGCCCTGAGGCTCCATTAGTTGCAGGAATTCATGATTTCTTTTTAATGGATGAAGATTTGAAAAATATTGGTGTGGTTGGTCCTCAAAGCAAGGCTGCAATGCTTGAGGGAAGCAAAGATTTTGCTAAAGAGTTTATGAAAAGAAATAATATTCCAACTGCTTTTTATAAAACTATCAATATTGATAATTTAACTGATGGTTTTAAATATCTCGAATCATTAAAGCCGCCTTATGTTTTAAAAGCTGATGGATTGGCTGCCGGAAAAGGTGTTTTGATTTGTCAGTCGCTTGTTGAAGCAAAATCTGAATTAAATGCTATGATTGCTGATGCTAAGTTTGGCGATGCTTCCAGCAAAGTTGTGATTGAGGAATTTTTAAGTGGTATCGAGCTTTCTGTTTTTGTTTTAACTGATGGAGATTCTTATAAAATTCTTCCTGTCGCAAAAGATTACAAACGAATTGGCGAAGGAGATACAGGCCTTAATACTGGCGGAATGGGTTCTATTTCTCATGTTCCTTTTGCTGATGATGAGTTTATGAAAAAAATAGAAGACAGGATTATTAAACCTACAATTGATGGATTGAAATCTGAAAATATTCCTTACAAAGGATTTATTTTCTTTGGTTTGATAAATGTAAATAATAATCCTTTTGTAATAGAATACAATGTGAGAATGGGTGATCCGGAGGCTGAGTCGGTTATTCCAAGAATAAAATCTGATTTGTTGGAATTATTTAGCGGCGTGGCAAATAATAATCTTCATGAAAAGGAAATTGAAATTGATGAAAAATATACTGCTGCAATAATGCTTGTTTCAGGTGGTTATCCGGGATCTTACGAAAAAGGAAAAGAAATTTTAGGATTGGATAAAACGGAGGATTGTGTCATATTTCATGCAGGAACAAAATCCGAATCTGATAAAGTATTAACATCCGGAGGGCGAGTTTTAGCAGTCACTTCCTATGGAAAATCAATGTGCGAAGCACTTGAAAAATCATATAAAAATGCTGAATTAATAAGTTTTGAAGGAAGTTATTATCGCAGCGATTTGGGATTTGACCTAAAATAATACATCAATAAAGGTAATTATGTTGATAAAATTTTTCAGATCAAGTTATCTATTACATTATTTTACGCTATTTGCGTTAGCGTTAATTCTTTGGAGTGGGGCAATAATCCATCCTGTAGATGTTGTTGCTTCACCAGATGTTTATCCTTTCTACAGTATTATTTATTTTTGGTTTGGAGAAAATAAATTATTATTCTCATTAATGGGTTTTATATTATTGTTGTTCGAAGCCATTCTTATTAACAGCATTATTACTGAAAACAATATTATTCCAAAAAACAGTTTGTTGCCTGGATTTATTTATGTTGTATTAATGAGTTTTTCGCCTGAATTACTTACTCTGCATCCTGTGCTAATCACAAATCTTTTTCTGATTATTATCATAAGTTTTGTTTTTAAAATGTTTGGTAAGAATGAACCATACCGATTTATATATAAATTGGGCTTTTATGTTGGTCTTGCTACTTTTTTTTATTTGCCGGTTTATGTTTTTTTAATATATATTTTTGTGGTTTTATTTCTTTTGAGACTGTTAAATTGGCGCGAATTTATTATCCCAATTGTGGGTTTTTTAACCCTATATATTTTTTTGACGGTTTGGTATTATTTCTTCGATCAATTAGATTTAGCGTGGTATGATTATTTAAACTTTTTTCAAAACACAAGTCTGATTGTTCTCGAATTTGATATTTTAACAATAATTATTCTTTCGATTTTTGCTATATTATTTATGTTATCCATAATATATCTGGTCGGTCGTAAATATTACGAAAAAAGCATTAGTATCAGAATAAAGCTGAAACTTACGTTTTTCTTTCTTTTATTTTCAATTATTCCAATAATATTTTATGCTGAATCAGTAATAAAATCTTTAGTGATTCTAGCTATTCCTCTTTCGGTTTTTGTTTCTTTTTATTTGTCTGAGCTTAAGAAAATTTACATTTTAAATATTTTATTAATATTATTATTGATTTTGATGATAATAAATAATTTTCATTTGTTGGATTTGATTAATTTATGATGAATGAATGATTGTATGTAGAAATGAATAAATGTAAGGAAAAGCAAATATTTTGAATCAATGAAGAAAACCATTAAAACGCCACTAAAAAGTTTTTATTTAAAAGGACAAATTGAGGCAGGTTGCGATGAAGCAGGGAGAGGTTGTTTAGCAGGACCGGTTTATGCTGCTGCAGTTATTTTGCCCGAAAATTTTAAAAATGATTTACTTGATGATTCCAAAAAACTTTCTGAAAAACACCGTAATCAACTTCGTAAAATTATCGAAGAACAAGCTAGTGCTTGGGCAGTTGCCTCAGTTGATAATAACGATATTGATGAGATAAATATTTTAAATGCTTCAATTCTTGCAATGCATCTGGCAATTGGAAAATTAAATTTAGAACCAAATTTTCTTTTAATTGATGGAAATAAATTTAAAAAGTATAAAGAAATTTCTCATGAATGCATCATAAAAGGGGATGGAAAATTTCTTTCTATCGCAGCTGCATCTGTTCTGGCAAAAACTCACAGAGACGAATTTATGTGCAAAATTGATAAAAATTTTCCTCATTACAATTGGATGAAAAACAAGGGTTATCCAACCCGCGAACATAAAAAAGCTATTTCTGAATTTGGAATTACCGATTACCACCGAATTAGTTTTAACTTGAATGA
>CAYOKJ010000031.1:8214-26179 GCA_964404485.1 uncultured Bacteroidales bacterium
CTTCATTCGTGCTAAGTGTGTTATAAACTAATTAACAATATCTTGTTAATTATAATCTCCCAACATTGCGATTGCATTTTTATTATACTTTACCTTTGAAAAAGTTAAAACTTTTTATCATGAGCCACTCAGGAAAAATTACTGTTAATATTATTTTTGCAATTGTAATTGTTGCAGTAATTACTGCTTCTTATTTTGTTATCAGGGAATTTACAATACCTTCGGCATCTCCTTTAAAAGCTATTCCTCAGAGTTCTGCTTTGTTTCTTGAAATAAAAAATCCACAAAAATTTGTCAATAAGATTACGGACACAAGCAATGTTGTTTGGGCTGATTTGTGTAAAATTTCCAAAATTGCCGAGCTTAATAAAATTTTAATGTTTTACGATTCTTTATCATTAAAAAATAAAAGCTTAAAAAAGATTTTTAATGATAAAATGATTCTCTCTATTAATGCTTCCTCAGAGCAAAATCTCGATTTATTATTATTGATAAAGCTTCAAAATCGCCATCAATCTTCTGCTTTTCGAAATATTGTGGAAAGTGCTTTTGGGAACGATGCTATAATTGTTGCTCAAAAAATAAATGGAAAAAAAATCAATAAAGTTGTTTTAAAAAATTCTGATGAAATTTTTGCTTATGTGATTAAAGAGGGTGTTTTTATTGGTAGCTATCATATTCCTCTTATTGAAGAAGCTCTTGAACAGATGAATTCTGGAAATACAATTGATAATAATTCGCTTTTCAAAAAAGTAAAACTTACAGCCGGAAAACGAGTTAACGCAAATTTATATGTTAATTTTAATAAATTAAATTCAATGCTTTCAGCATTTACAAAGGACGATTTTAATGAATATGCCGATTTGTGTAAATATTTTGCCGATTGGAGTGAGTTGGATTTACTGATAAAAGATAATGAATTATTACTTAACGGGTATACTATAACTTCGGACTCTTTATCACGTTATTTGGGGGCATTCAAAGATCAAACTCCGCAGAAAATTGAAATTACAAACATTCTGCCTTTTAACACAACTTTGATTTATGATATGGGATTTGAAGATTTCCAGACTTTCTTCAATAAGAATAAAAATTATTCGAAAGCATATGGAACAGATATGCTGAAAAAAATCTCCGGCATCAATAGTAAATATAATATCAATGTTGAAAAATATATGATTCCTTGGATTGGAAATGAAGTTGCAATGATCTCAACAGCAAATCATACATACGATTTTTCTGAAAAATCTTTTGTCGTAATTCATTCAAAAAATATTGCTGATGCTAAGAAAAAATTAAAAGCTCTTTCAAATAAGATTCCAGGAGGTTCAAGAAATATTACTTTTAAAAATTATAAAATTAATAAGCTGAGTATTTCAAATCTTTTACCGGCATTATTTGGTTCTGCTTTCTCAAAAATCAAAAACAATTATTATACTTTTATTGATAATTATGTGATTTTTGCAAATTCATCGTCTTCAATAAAAGATTTTTTAAATGTTTATCTTTCGGGAAAATCACTTGACTTAAATGAAAATTTTAAGGATTTCTCTGATAATATTTCTGAGAATTCAAACTTGTTTTTCTATTTTGATTTTAGAAATTCGCATGAACTGCTTAAATTATATTTGAAAGAGGAATACTTTTCGGAAATAAAAAATAAAATTGATTATCTGCATAACTTCCAGGCAGTTGCTTTTCAGCTTTCTTCAATAAATAGAATGTTTTACACAAGTATTTATTTAAAAAACAACCAAATGTACAAAGAAGAAAATCGTGCAATTTGGAAAAACAATCTTAATTCGGATATTGTTGGAAAGCCATATTTTGTTAAGGATCATACAAATAATACTTATAATATTATTGTTTTTGATAAAGAAAATACAATGTATTTGATCGATAACAATGGAAATATTTTATGGGATATTTTACTCGACGGACAGGTGATAAGCGAAGTTTTTGAGGTGGATTATTACAAAAATCGGAAAATTCAATATCTTTTTAATACTGAGAATTCGATTTATTTAATCGATCTGAAAGGAAGAGATGTAGCAAATTATCCAAAAAAACTTGTTACCAAAGCCACAAATGGATTGGTTGTTTTCGACTATGTAAAAAATAAAAATTACAGGGTTGTTTTTGCAGGAGCCGATAAAAAAATATACAATTATCAAATTGATAGAAAGGCAGTAAAAGGGTGGGCTTATCCAAAATCTAAATCTATTGTTAATGGAAAAATTCAACATCTTATAGCCGGCAATCGCGATTATATTGTTATTCCTGATGTAGATGGAAATGTGAAAATAATTCAGAGAAATGGAAAAAACAGAATTATTGTGAGAGGGAATTTTGTTAACGGGCTAAATTCCGACTTTTATGTGAATAAGACAAATAGTAAAGGTGTGTTGATTACTACAAATGATAAAGGTCATCTTATTTATATTAAAAAAAGTGGTCAGACTGCTTCAACAATATTTGATGATTTTTCTTCAGATCATTATTTTTTGTATGAAGATTTTGATATGAACGGTACAAAAGACTTTATTTATCTTGATAAAAATAAGTTGACTGTTTTCGACAGATTTAAAAGTAAAATTTTTGAATATACATTTGATGAGGATGTAAATACAAAACCGATTATTATCCCCGTTTCTTCATACGAAAATTTACTTGGAATTATTTTAACAAAAACTAAACAGATTTATTTGTTTGATAATAAAGGAAATGTTGTGATTTCAAGTGGTATAACAGGAGAAATGCCTTTTAATGTTGGTAGCTTAAATAATAATAAAGACCTGAATTTAGTTGTTGGATCTGGCAATATTCTTTATAATTATTTGATAAAATAATTATATCCTCCAAGTCTACTGGCTTTGAAAGGTCTTTGTTCTATACTCAAAAATAACAAACAGAATTTCGAATTTCGATTAACGAATAATGATTTAAGATTTTAAACTAAATAATTAAAACAAAAATCCTATTCCAACATAAAGTCCATCTTTCCCATCACGTTTATCGCCTGCAATTCCATAATCAACTGCAAGGATAAAATTTTGATTCATAGCAGCATGAAAACCTAATCCATAACTGAAATGTAAACTGCTTTTTCCAAAATCAAAGTATTTATCTAATTCTTCTTCGGGGATATTTTCCTTGTTAAAATCATATTCCTTAACAATTTTCCCAAAGTCAAAAAATCCACTTAAAGCGAGATAAAGATTTTGTTTGAATAATTTGGTATGAAGGAATTTCCAGCGGGGTTCAATATTTCCATAAACTATTCCATCACCAACAATTCTATTTCTTAAAACTCCTCTCAGCGATTTCGCTCCACCAAGTCCATCAAAAGTTGTTGAGATAGAAAATGAGCTAAATAAAAAAGGTTGTATGTAAAATGGTGCTTTTCCTGCTATTGTTCCCTGATATCCCAACTGACAGGCTATTGATAGATCTCTTTTAATTAGTGTGAAATATTGACGGTGTATCAAAGCCAATTTTGTGTATGAAAAATCTTTGTTTCCCATAAAAGCCGGTGTAGTAAAAATTAATGCTTCTGACCAGATCCCATGCATTGGATTAGGTTCATTATCTCTGGTATCAAAAACAAATCCAAATTTCAGAAAGTTAACATTTCCTTCATCTTTTTCTTTTTCTCCAATAATTCCCCAATCTACATATTTATCGTAAAGCAAGGCTGTATCCGGTAAAAGGTTTTCTGCATCTTTTCCTTCGTTTAAATTTTTGATATCAACACTTGCAGTAGAAATTTTATAATGCCCTAAACCGAAAAGCCACCTGAGTTTTTTTCCGACCTTTCCCTGAAAGTCAACTGTAGCTCGAAAAAGCTTTCGTTCGTGTCGGTAGAACATTCTTGAAAAATATCTATCACTTTGGTCATCTTCAAATAAAGTGTTGTAATTTGACTGAAAACCATTAAAACCATAAAAGTTCAAAGCCTTTTCGGTAAGGTAGCTGATATCTGCAGTGATTCTGATATTTTTAGGTAAAAGATGTTTTGAATCAAAAAATATCTGACTTATTCCTCCACCTTTTGTTGTCTGAGAATACTCAAGATATAAAGAATGTTTATACTCAGGATATAAAGAACCATCACCAAAATCAAAAATATTTGAGAGTATCCCGTATTGAAATCCAAGATCGGAATTGTAACCTACAACCGGCAATGCCCCGAAAGTTATTCCTGATTTTGATTCTTCTTTTTTTGTATCTTTTTCTTGTCCAAAGGTAATTTGTGTTCCAATTACAAGAATAAATGAAATGCTAAGAATTATTATTTTCTTCATTTTTTTTAAATTTTATATTCTGAAAAATTAATAAAAATAATGCAGAAACCACTATCGAAGCAATTGAAAGTTCAGGGATAAGATTTCCGCTAATTATTAATATTGCAACATAAAGAACTCCTGAAGTCAGACTGGCAATTGCGGCGCTATTTTTAATTTTAACATGAAAAGATGCAATTGCTGTTGGAATGATTGTAAATCCCAGTCCGGTTATAAAAACAATTACTGCAACAATATCTCTAAAGAAAAATGCAAATCCAAATCCAAGAATTGAAAATATTATAATAAATAATCTTGTTTGGCGCATCAATTTATGATTGTCTTGCTTATTTGTTTTCTTTCCAAAAACAGAATTATAATCTTTTGCCAGACTCGAAGCTAAAACAAAAATTATTGTATCTGCTGAGCTCATAATTGCTGCGAAGATGAGAATTAATCCGGTGCTCATAAATTTCTTAGGAATCAAAAGTGTAAGACCTTGAGCAAATGCGTCACGTGCTTCTATTCCCGGGATATTTTTATGTGCAGCAAGTCCGATTAATGTAATTGCAGTTCCGGTTACAAGTGCAAGAATTGCAGAACCAATAAATCCTTTTTTTACAACATTTTCATCTTTAGCAGCATACACTCTTTGCCAGTATTCAGCTGACTGAAAAATGATAAATATCCCAAAAGCAATAAATGAAATTGTCATTGGAATGTTAAGATCAGAAACATCAAAAAGATCCACAGTGCTTGTATATTCATCTCTCATTAAAATAAATCCAAGAAAAACAAACATTACAAATAAAACAATGTATTGAAAAATATCAGTTTTAATAACACTTCTAAAGCCACCTGCAAACAAATAAATTGAAATAATAATACTGGAAAAAAGTAATGCTGTTTCGTACGACAACCCACTAATTGATGATAAAATACTGCTTCCGGCAATAAACTGATTTAACAGCATCCCGAAATAAACAATAAAAAGTATTATTGCACTCAGAAGTCCTGCCTTTTTGTTAAATTTATAATAGAACCAGTCAGATAAAGTATGGAACTGTTTTTTACTGCTTATTCGTCTAAGTTTTAATGCATAAGGAATAAAAACTATAAAGCCGATTGATGTTCCTAAAAATACAGCTATTGCTGATATTCCAAATTGGTAAACATAAGCTGTGTAGGCAACAATAGCAGCTCCTCCAATGTAACTTGCAACTACCGAGGCCATAAATGGCCAAAGCTTCATTTTTCGTCCGGCAATTAAATAATCTTCATCTTTCTGGCCTTTCGAAGCCCAAATTCCAATTCCGATACAAACAAGAGCATAAAGTATTAAAAGGCCCAGATCGTAGATATTAAATTCCATAATTTTAATTTCTGAGTTAATAAAAAAAAACCTTTGAATATTAATATCCAAAGGTTTTTACTATGCTTTGTTTTATTTATAGATACATTTATATGAAGTATCTTCTTCAACTTTTACTTTAAACTTTTTATCTTTATCAACAATAAAAGTTTCAAACTGATTGAAAGTTTTCCATTCTGTTTCTTCCGGTAAGAGAATTGTCATTTTCCCTGAAGTAACAGTCATAAATTCAACTGTTGATGTGCCGAATTCATATTCCCCTTTTGCCATAACACCAATAGTTACAGCTCCTTCTGATGATTCAAAAGCAATTGATTTTACCTTCCCATTGAAATATTCATTTGTTTTAAACATAATTTTTATTGTTTTTATTTATTTTTTATTTTTTATTTTTTAGTAAAAATACCTTCACACAAAAATAGAATAACTTATGATAATTAAACTGTTTATTGAGAAGTAAAATTTTACAAAATTTTAAACTTTGAATGGTTTGCAAGAATTATTAATGTTTTTTCACAGTTTTTCCAAAGTTTTTTTTGCCTCTCTATAACCAATATTAAATATTTCTTTAGCTTTTTTAACATTACGCATGGAATATTTTTCCAGGCCATGTGGTTCTATAAAAATATCACACATTTGCTTTTTGTCATATAAATTTGGTTCAACACCCATATGAAAAGATCTTTCGGCAATACTAATCAAATTAGTAAATTTTTCCTGTTTTCCGATGGGATTTACATAAACGCCGATAATTTTTTTGCAACTTTTTAATAGCGGCTCAATTGCAAGATTATTCAAAACACCTCCATCAACATATTGAATGTTATTTATTACAGTTGGTCTGAATATTACAGGAATAGAAGCAGAAGCAATTACAGCTTCAGCGATATTACCCTCACTAAAATATTTAATTTTTGCATTATTTAGATCAGTGGCAACAACTATGAGCGGAGTTTGTAGGTCTTCAAAATTTTTTGCACTTATATTTTCTTGAATAAAATGTTTCATGCCTTCCATGTTTCCAAATCCTAATCTTTGAAAATGTATTTTTGCAAAATCAAAAGTTTTCTTATTCTGAAACAACTTAATAATTTCATCAGGCGAATGTCCATCCGCAATAAAAACACCGGCAATTGCACCGGCACTAACTCCTGTAATTATTTCAGGATATATACCTTCTTCATTTAAGGCTTTTATTATTCCAAGATGAGCTAATCCTTTTATGCCGCCGCCACTTAATGCTAGTCCGTACTTGTATTTTTTTGTCCACAATCTTATTTTGTCCATAACCTTATTAATAAATAAATTTAAAACTCTTATATTTGTCAAAATTAACCAAAAACCAAATTATAAATTTATTAAAAATTAAATTACAATGAAAAAATTTACAATAATTTTTTTCATAATGTTGGTATTTGCGTGCACAACATTTGCGAAAAAAACTCCGGAAACGGAAAAAGGCAATCGTGATTGGACTATTGTTCAGTCTTGGGATATTCCAGGTAAAGCTTCGGGATTAGCATGGGATGGAACTTATCTTTACTACGGTATTTATGGTTCTGAAGGTGATCATTTTTACAGATTTGATCCTTCCGATGGTTCTATTCAACTACAATTTATAAATCCCAATATTGGCGATTGTTTTGGAATGACATGGGATGGCTCGGAATTATGGATTACTGACCATGTTACTTCTCCTTCAACTCCGGCAACTGCAATTGAATTAGATTTAAACGGAAATATTCTTTCTTCAATTGATCTTCCTGACCATTACATGAGTGGAATAGCTTATGATGCGGGAGATTTTTGGGTTGGAACTTATTATCCTGATCCAGGAACTGTATATAGTATTACTAATACCGGAACTGTTAACAGCCAGTTTACTCCACCTGCCGACCAAATATGGGATATTTGTGTCGATGGTAGTGATTTATGGATGGTGGATTATAATTCTAATATGATTTTTAAAACAGACCAGTCTGGGTCTGTTTTGGAAAGTCATGCCTGTGAAAATATTAAACCGGCAGGAATTGTTTATGATGGAACTTATTTATGGTATGTTGATGGTCCTCTTTCTTCTCCAAGTAAATTGTATAAAGTTAATCTTTCAGGTGCCGGAACTCCCGAAATTAATATTCCAGTAACTTCACATAATTATGGAAATGTTACTGTTGGAACCTCCGAAACATGGAATATGGAAGTGGAAAATGTTGGAAGTGCCAACCTCGAAATTACTAATTTGATAATTCCTGGATCAGCTCCGATTTTCACAACTTTTAATCCACCTCAAACAATCACTCCGGGAAATTCAATTTTTATTCCATTGACTTATTCCCCAACTCAGGTTGGATCTTTAGATGTAACAATCTCGGTTGAATCAACAGATCCTATAAATTCTTCGGTTGATGTTACTTTAACAGGAGAAGCTGTAAATTCAGGACCGTCAATGTATGTGCCTTTTGGTTCTCACGATTATTCTGAAGTCAGGATGAATGCATTTACACGTTGGTTTCTCGAAATTCAAAATATTGGAGATGCTACACTCACAATAAGTGATATAACATCTGATGAAGGTGCATTTTTTCTTGACGAGTCTGTTTCTTTTCCATTAAATATTACTACATTAAGTTCCACATTAGTGGGTGTTTGGTTTAATCCTATAAAAGCAGATGTTTATTCAGGAGAACTAACAATTCTGTCGAATGATCCGGCTCACAATCCGTACACAATAAACTTGGATGGAGAAGGAATAGAACAGGATTATCCTATTGGTACATCTCTATGGAGTTATTTGATAAATACAAGCTGGGATAATAGTCCGAAAGCAATAAAATCCATTCAGGATATTACAGGAGATTCTGTTCCTGATGTACTAGTTAGCTCTGAAGATGATTTTATTCGTTGTTTTAACGGAAATTCTTCCGGTATTGCAGATGTGATGTGGGAAGTTGAAATTTCAAGTGGCACTACTTATGATCAGCCCGGACTGACTACAATAGAAGATATTGATGCCGATGGTTATGAAGATGTAATTGTTGGTACTGCATGGGGCGATAAATCAATAATTGCTTTATCAGGAAAAACAGGTAATCAAATATGGAAACACCAAACAAATGAATACGGTAATGGCGGATGGGTTTATTATGTTGATGTTACACATGATTATAATGGTGATGGTGTAAATGATGTACTTGCAGCTACAGGTGACGATAGCGATGACCAGGGACCGAAAAGAGTGTATTGTTTAAATGCATTTGATGGGGTTTCTATTTGGGAAAACTATGTTGGAGGTCCTGTATTTTCAGTTATTGGTGTTGATGATTTTACGGGTGATGGTATTCCTGATGCTATTGGAGGTGCTTCAAATGCTAATGAAACTGAAGGAAGAGTTATTGGAATTGATGGTTCTAATGGAATTACTCAATGGACAAAAACTACTGCCGGTTCTTCAGTTTGGGCATTAGTGCAATTAGATGATATTACAGGAGATGGCATTAAAGATGTTGCTGCCGGAGATTTTGGCGGAAATTATTATTACATCAATCCTGTTAACAATTTGCCACTTTATCAGGGAACTGTTAGTGGGTCATTAATTCTTCGTTTCGACAAACTTGAAGATGTAAATTTCGATGGATTTTGTGATGTTCTTGTTGCCCATAGCAAACCAAATGGCATTATTTTAAATGGTTATGATGGTTCAAATGTTTGGTTTCAACCTCTTGCTGATAAATCGTGGAATGTTGCACCAATTGATGACCTAAATGGCGATGATATTAATGATGTAATTATTGGTACACTTTTTTCAAGTAATTATTGTTACTTTATGGATGGTGTTGATGGCAGCGATTTTGAATCAATACACTATTCATCAGCTGTAGATGCGATAAACTCTATTCCCGATATTGTTGGTGACGGAACAATGGAAATGGTTGTCGGTGGAAGAAGCGGACAATTAACTTGTTACTCAGGCGGACTGGGATATTTTGTAAATATTGATGAAAATAATAAAATTGAAAATTCAGAAATTTCAACAAATTATCCAAATCCGTTTATTGATCAAACAACAATTTCTTTTAATCTAGAACAAAATTCATTTGTTAATCTTCGAATTTATGACCTTAGCGGGAAAGTAGTTCAAACATTGATTAATAAACAAATGACAGGCGGACAACATTCTGTAATCTGGAATGGAAAAAGTATCTCAGGAAATGAACTTCCTTCAGGATTTTATTTTTATGAAATAAATACTGATTTGGGTAGGTTCAGAAAGAAGATTGCGAAGATTTAGTATAATTTGAAAATTTGAAAATTTGAAAATGTGAAAATTCTTCAATTCGAGATTAATTGTTAAATTAAGTAAAATATCTTGCGAGGCACATTTCTCCCCTGCGAAGTGGGGGAGATGTTTGCTGAGCAGAGGGGTAAAAAAAACTTTATTATTTAAGCATTTTTAGGATATGTTTTGCGAGGTATTCGTTTATTTCGTTATGTCTTGGAACTGGTTGTGATATTTTTGTTTTTGAATTTTGATACCAATCATGCTTACCTCCATGTCTAACAAAAATTCCACCTGCATTTTCAATCTTTTTTATTAGGTCTTTTCTTTTCATGCTATTTCTAATTCATCAACTTTACGAACTTGTGGGATTGTTCCACTTGTTAGTTCATGATATATATCTAATAAATTTTCTTTTAGCTCCTTTATTGATGAACCTTGTGTCATATAATCAGGATATTTTTCGAGATACCCTAAAAACATTTCTTTATCGTGCCAGTAAACAAATTTTTCCTTTTCCATTATTTTTTATTTTCTTCAAAGTTAATAGATTATTTTTTATTTTATTCTAATTTTTTTTATTATATTTGAAGTTTAAAAATAATATAAATTAATCCTTAAAATCTCATCTAATGAAAACAAAAATCCTTCTTTCAATTCTGACATTTGGATTTATTTTAAGTGCTTTTGGTCAAAAACCCACAATAGAATTAACTTTCACAGCAGAGTACTACGGGCAATATGTTCCTCTGGACAGTATTTTTATTAAAAATCTCACAAGGGACGTAGATACAACTCTTTATGCACCTGATACTGTTCTTGTATTGGCTTATTATACAGGTATTGATAATAACGAAAACATTGGAGGAAACACTTTTTCTCTTTCACAGAATTACCCAAATCCTTTTAAAGATAAAACAACAATTAATTTGTATTTACCGGAAAAGGAAAATATTATAATTACTATTCGGGATGTTGTAGGCAGAGAAGTGGCACAATATGAAAATTTATTAACTCAGGGTAATCATTCCTTTTCTTTTTATTCCGGAAATGAAAAGTTTTACTTGTTAACTGTAACTGGAAAGTATTCAAGCAAAACTATTAAAATGCTAAATAACAATATTAAATTTGGAGGAAAATGTAAAATAGTTTATAATAAAAATGTAGATAATGTTATTGATTTAAAATCTCAAAAAGCTAATAATAATTTTGTGTATAATTATGGAGATGAGTTAAGATATATTGGATATGCAAAGACTGTTAATGAAATAATCGGAAGTGATGTTTTAGATGGTTTTCCTCATTCTAATGAAAATATTGTTTTTAAAATTACTGAAGGAGTTCCTTGCCCAGGAATTCCAATTGTATATTATGAAGGCAATATTTATAATACAGTTTTAATAGGAGATCAATGTTGGTTTAAAGAAAATCTGAATGTTGGTACAATGATGTCTGGCGTTGATGAAATGCAAAATAATGCAAATATTGAAAAATATTGTTATGATTATAATGAAGCCAATTGCGATGAATATGGTGGTTTATACCAATGGAACGAGATGATGCAATACTCATCAATAGAAGGAGCGCAAGGTATTTGCCCTGATGGTTGGCATATTCCTACTAATGATGAATGGTGTTTATTAACAAAATATATTGACCCAACTGTTTCTTGCCCTAATTTAAAATGGATTGGTACAGATGTTGGATTTAAAATGAAAAATACAAATGGTTGGTATGCCTTAGGAAATGGCGCTGATTCTTATGGCTTTTGTGCACTTCCAAGTGGACAATTTTGTGGTTTATTTTACAATAAAACAACTGATGCCTATTTTTGGACTTCATCTGATTATTATGATTGCCCATGGTATTTTAGGTTTAATAATTACTCAGATAAAGTTTATTATTGGGGTATTATTAAAGATTTTGCTTTTTCGGTTCGGTGTTTAAAAGATTGAAATTCATATTCTGTATATCTGGGATGAAATAAAGTTTGTAAATAGCACCTGTCATCCTGACAACCTCGCTTCGTTTCAAACGAGGCGAGGGAGGAAAGAACTCCCTCGTTCTGCATTTCAACTAACAAATTACTTATGCTTGCGGAGTGTAAAATTGTCGGCAGGTAATTTTTGCCGGCGTGCTGCAAAATAACTTGCGGGTGGTACTTGCCGGCTTAGAGCAAAACGCTGGGAGATCCCTCGTCGCTGCGCTCCTTCGGGATGACATTTGCAGGTAAATTGCTTTTATAAAAATATTTGCGAAGCACATTTCTCCCCTATTTTTAGGGGAGATGTCCGAAGGACAGAGGGGTAAATGAAACAGAGTGGTAAAAAAAATAGAAGAAAAAAAATAAAACAAAAACTCCCTTAACACACTTTAACTTTCCCTTTAACATAATTTAACAATAATCAATTATCCTCTCAGACTATCATTTTATATTTTTGCGTTTGTAAAAATAAAAGCTACCCCGATACAATTTATTACGGGGCAAGCAGATTTACAGATTATTTTTGAAAACAATTTTATAATAAGTAAACCGAAAGCAAATTTGAATTAAAATCTAAATAGTACTAATACTTTAGGCACTTTATCCCGAAAGCTTTCGGGACTAAGTACTTATTTAAAAGAAAGATAAAATTAAAATAGCACACAATGGATAATACAAACATTAAGGAATTAAACGAAAGAATACAAAAGGAAAGTGCATTTGTTGATATCATCACAATGGAAATGCAAAAAGTTATTATCGGGCAAAAACACATGGTCGAACGTTTGCTGGTTGGTCTTTTATCAAATGGACATATTTTACTTGAAGGTGTTCCGGGACTTGCAAAAACTCTTGCAATTACTTCATTGGCAAATGTTGTAGATGCTAAGTTTAGCAGGATTCAGTTTACACCGGATTTGCTTCCTGCCGACCTTTTGGGAACTATGATCTATAGTCAGAAAAAGGAAGAGTTTGTTGTTAGAAAAGGACCTTTATTTTCAAATTTTATTCTCGCTGATGAGATAAACAGATCTCCTGCAAAAGTACAAAGTGCACTACTCGAAGCTATGCAGGAAAGACAAATCACTATTGGTGATAATACTTACCCTCTTGAGGAACCATTTCTGGTAATGGCTACTCAAAATCCGATTGAACAGGAAGGAACTTATCCTTTACCCGAAGCACAGAT
The DNA here is from genome assembly GCA_964404485.1 of uncultured Bacteroidales bacterium. GTDB lineage: Bacteria > Bacteroidota > Bacteroidia > Bacteroidales > JAIORY01 > JAIORY01. The sequence goes on from CAYOKJ010000031.1 coordinate 21,319, forward strand.
TGATAGATTTATGCTTAAAGTTGTGATTGGATATCCCGGCAAGGAGGAAGAAAAACTTATTATGCGTCAAAACATAAAAAACGAATTTCCTTCAACAAATAAAGTTTTAAAGACTAAGGATATTTTAAGTGCACGAAAGGTTGTTCGTGAAGTTTATCTTGATGAAAAAATTGAAAATTACATTACTGATATTGTTTTTTCAACCCGTTATCCGGAAGATTATAAATTAGAGAAATTTGTTGGAATGATAAATTATGGCGGATCACCAAGGGCAAGTATTAATCTTGCACTTGCAGCCAAAGCTTATGCGTTTATTAAACGTCGTGGTTATGTAATTCCTGAGGATGTTCGTGCAATTGCACATGATGTGTTACGTCACCGTATAGGATTAACTTACGAGGCAGAAGCGGAAAATTTAACAACCGAAGAAATTATTAATGAAGTGTTAAATACTGTTGAGGTGCCGTAATGTTTATCAGTTATCGGTTATCGGTTATCAGTTGTCGGTTATCGTTACAGTAACTAGCAACCAGTACCAATTAGTTAAAATGCAGGTACTTTAATCAGTAGTAAATAAATTAATTATTAAAAAAACTCAAGTATTTTGGAAACTTCTGAAATATTCAAAAAAGTCAGAAAAATAGAGATTAAAACTCGTGGTTTGTCAAACCAGATTTTTTCAGGGCATTATCATAGTGCTTTTAAAGGTAGGGGTATGGCTTTCAGCGAAGTGAGAGAGTATCAATATGGTGACGACATAAGAACTATAGACTGGAATGTTACGGCTCGTTTCAATCATCCTTTTGTTAAAATTTTTGATGAAGAACGTGAGCTAACAGTAATGCTTATAATTGATGTAAGTGCTTCTAATGAATTTGGGACAAAAACACAATTCAAGCAAAAACTGATTACTGAAATATCTGCTGTCTTAGCTTTTTCGGCTATTCAAAATAATGATAAAGTGGGTGTGATATTTTTTAGTAATAAAATCGAAAAATTTATTCCTCCCAAAAAAGGAACATCGCATATTTTAAGAATTATAAGGGAACTTATTGATTTTAAACCCGAAAATAAAGAAACTGATATTGCCGAGGCATTGAGATATTTTACTAACGTGATAAAAAAGCGATGTACTGCTTTTTTAATTTCTGATTTTCAGGATAAAGATTTTGATAATGCGATAAAAATTGCAAATCGTAAACATGATCTTATTGCAATTAAAATTTTTGACGAAAGAGAAATGGAGATACCCGATCTTGGATTGATAAAAGTGAAAAACGCTGAAACAGGTAAAACTTCATGGATTGATACTTCAGATCCTAAATTAAGGAAAAATCATAGAAAGTGGGTTTTTCAAAAAGAAAAATATCTGGATGATCTTTTTATTAAAAGTGGAATGGATGTTGCTAAAGTTAGGACTGACCAGGATTATGTAAAACCTTTGGTGAACTTATTTAAAAAACGTGAGGCGAGAATTTAATATGAAAGCTTTAAATATTTTATTATTAATTGTTGTTTTTCAAATAGGAAATATATTTGCTCAAAACCCAAATGTTTCTGTTAATATTGATACTAATGCAATTCTTATTGGCGATCAGGTAAATTTAGAAATTCTTTTTTCTTCACCTTCACAATATAATGTTTTGTGGCCTGATATTAAAGAAACAATTACCGAAAATGTAGAGGTTGTGGAAAGGACACTCGTAGATACTATTTATTCAGATAAGAATGATATTATTACTCTTAGTCAAAAATTAACATTGACTTCTTTTGATACCGGAAATTACATTTTACCTCAAATGGAATTCAGATATCAAGCTGAAGGAGACACTCTTCAGGATATTTTATTATCTAATTCTCTGATGTTGAATGTTAATACGATAGCTGTTGACACTACTCAGGCAATTAAACCGATAAAAACTCCATTGAAGGCTCCATATACTTTCAAGGAAATATTTCCCTGGGCATTAAGTGGAATTGGATTATTGGCGGTTATCTGGTTTTTGATTTATTTTTTTAGAAAAAGAAAGAAAAACGAGCCTGTGTTTAAATTAAAGCCAAAACCAATAATTCCGCCTCATGTTATTGCTCTTGACAAATTGGATAAATTAAGGCGAAAGAAGCTCTGGCAAACCGGAAATATAAAAAGTTTTTATACTGAATTGACTGATATTGTTAGAACATATATTGGTGGTAGATTTGGGATTGATGCAATGGAAATGACAACTTTCGATATTAAATCGAGTTTGAAAAATGTAGATCAAATTCCAAAAGATTATAAAGAAAAACTTGTTAATACGTTGGTTATGGCTGATTTAGTGAAGTTTGCAAAAGAAAAACCATTGCCTGCTGAAAATGAATCAAGTATGAACATCTCAGAAAACTTTATCAGGAAAACAATTCCGGTTGTAAAAGAAGAAAATATGGAAAATGAGAATAAAATTATTGAATCTAAAAAGTTAGACAGTTAAATGTGTATTTAAAGTAAAATAAAGTTTGAAGTGAACTAAAGTTACCTAACTATAGGCATTTTAGGCACTCGTAAAAAAAAGAATAATGTTTAATAATATTGAATTTGCAAATCCGGTTTATTTATATTTTTTGTTCATCATTCCATTGATGGGAGTGTGGTATTGGTATAAACACAACAGCAGCAAAGCGGATATTCAATTTTCTTCGACCGAAGGATTTGAAAAAACGGGGAAAAGCCTCAAACAGTACTTGTATCACAGTTTGTTTGTGTTTAGATTACTTGCAATTGCTTTGTTTATTGTTGTTATGGCTCGCCCGCAGTCAAGTACAAGCCGGCAGGACGTGTCAATCGAAGGAATTGATATTGTGATGGCATTGGATGTTTCCGGAAGTATGCTTGCTCAGGATTTAAAGCCTGACCGATTAGAGGCAGCAAAAGATGTTGCTCAGGATTTTATGAAAAACAGACCTAACGACAGAGTTGGTTTAGTAATTTTTAGTGGCGAAACTTTTACACAATGTCCGTTAACTACCGATCATTCAGTAATTAAAAATTTATTTAAAGACATAAAAAGTGGAATGATTGAAGACGGAACTGCTATTGGTGATGGCCTTGCAACAGCAGTTACCCGTCTTAAGGAAAGTCTTGCCATCAGTAAGGTGATAATTTTATTGACTGATGGGGTAAATAATTCTGGTTCTCTCGATCCTGTTTCTGCCGCTGAAATTGCAAAAATGTTTGGGATAAGAATTTATACAATTGGTGTTGGATCGATGGGAACAGCTCCTTATCCTGTTCAAACTCCTTTTGGAACTCAATATCAGGAAATGGAAGTGAAAATTGATGAAGAGCTTCTTGAACAAGTTGCTGAAATGACCGATGGAAAATATTTCAGAGCAACCAGTAACAGAGAGCTTAAAGCCATTTATAATGAAATTGACAAACTTGAAAAATCAAAGATTGATGTTACTGAATTTGAGAAAAAACATGAAGAGTTTTTAATCTTTGCTCTTATTGCAGTGTTGCTCTTGGTTTTTGAAATTATTTTAAGAAATACGGTTTTTAAAACATTGCCGTAAAGTGATTTTAGATTTATGATTTATGATTGAAAAAAAATGCCACAGATTACACAGATTATCACAGATTAATTTTTATAAATCTGAGAATCTGTGGCTTTATTTGTTTTTTTAAAAATTTTAAAAGTGGATTCAAGAATTAACTTGAAACCTTTGATTTAATAATTAATTAAAAATATGATTCGATTTGATAATATACATTTTTTATATGCTTTGTTACTGATTCCAGTATTCATTATTATTTTTTGGATAATGTTGAGATGGAAAAAGAAAGCCATGAGAAGATTTGGTGAAAGCTCGCTTATCAAAAATTTGATGCCTGCCATTTCAAATGTTCGCTCTCAAGTAAAATTCATTCTACTGATGGTAGCATATGCTTTTTTTGTTGTTGGAATTGCAAATCCACAAATTGGGTCAAAACTAAAAAAAGTTGACAGAAAAGGTATTGATCTGGTTCTTGCTCTTGACGTTTCAAATAGTATGCTTGCAGAAGATATTCAGCCAAATAGATTGGAAAGAGCTAAGCAATCTATCTCAAAACTTATTGATAATTTGCATGGCGACAGAATTGGAATAATTGTATTTGCCGGAAAAGCGTACATTCAGCTACCAATAACAACTGATTATGCTGCTGCAAAACTGTTCTTATCTACTATTGATACTGAGATTGTTCCTGTTCAGGGAACCGCAATTGGCGATGCTATAGATATGGCTAGATCTTCATTTAATGAAAACAGCCACAGCAAAGCAATAATAATTATTACTGATGGAGAAAACCATGAAGGTGATGCAATAAAAAATGCTAAGGAAGTTGCCGAAGAAGGAATCCTGGTTTATACAATTGGCATGGGTTTGACAGATGGAAGTCCTATTCCGGTTTATAATAAATATGGAAACAGGACAGGATTTAAAAAAGATAAACAAGGAAATACTGTTGTAACCAAATTGAATGAAAATATGCTGCAGCAGATTGCTGCAGCCGGAAATGGAATTTATGTAAGGTCTGATAATACTCAGGCAGGTTTGCGTAAAGTATTTGACGAAATCAACAGTCTTGAGAAAACTGAATTCGAATCAAAAATGTACTCTGATTACGAAGATAGATTTCAATATTTTATTGCAATCGGATTATTATTTCTGCTAATCGAATTTTTTGTTTTTGAAAGAAAAAATAAATGGGCTCGGAAATTTAAACTGTTTGGATAAGGAGGAGTTCTATTTTTTATTTGTTTAAATATACTTTAGTAGAATTAATGATAAAATGATAAAATGATAAAATGATAAAATGGTAAAATGATAAAATGGTAAAATG
>CAYOKJ010000032.1:0-26109 GCA_964404485.1 uncultured Bacteroidales bacterium
ATAAATAAGCTGGTTGATAGAATCACTTAATAATTATTTACCATTAAAATAACAGTAGAACCATATTTTTTTTACACACATAAAATCTACAGAACCAAAAATACCATATAAATAGTTACCTACAAATTTAATTATTAATTTTACAATCTAAACAATTTATCATTTCAGCTATGACCAAATTAAGTGTAAATGTAAATAAAATTGCTACTCTGCGAAATGCAAGAGGTGGCAATGTGCCTGATGTTCTGAAATCTGCTCTCGATTGTGTTCGTTATGGAGCTCAGGGAATAACCGTTCATCCACGTCCAGACGAAAGACATATTCGTTATCAGGATGCACGGAATATTAAACCGGAAATCTCTGTTGAATTTAATATTGAAGGAAATCCTATTAAAAGTTTCGTTGATTTGGTTCTTGAAATAAAACCCGCTCAGGTTACTTTGGTTCCGGATGCTCCGGATGCAATTACATCTAATGCAGGTTGGGATACAATTAAAAATGAATCTTTTTTGAGAGAGGTTATTTCTGAATTTAAAAGTAATGGAATCAGAACTTCAATATTTGTTGATGCTAATGAAAAAATGATCCGTAATGCAGCAAAAACAGGTACTGACAGAATTGAACTATATACCGAAAGCTATGCAAAAGACTTTCATGAAAATAAAGAAAAAGCTATTGAACCATTTATTTTTGCTTCAAAAACAGCTAATGAATTTGGTTTAGGAATAAATGCTGGCCATGATCTTGATCTTGATAATTTGAAATATTTTGCTGAAAACATTCCCGGCTTGCTTGAAGTATCCATTGGGCACGCTCTGATTTGTGATGCATTATATCTCGGGCTTGAAAATTCAATTCAACTTTATTTGAATCAATTAAGGTAATGAACAAAAAATTTCATAAATTATTTTAATGTGTAATTAATTATCAAACAACTTTTATTTATTGTCTTAAGAAAAAACATTATTGTAAAAAATGAAAAACAAGATTCGTTTAGCCGTTTTACAATTATTTTGAATTTCAATAAAAAAACAATTTTTGATTTTCTTGATTAATGATTTACCCTGCCATTTCAATTGTTCTTTTTTTGTAAACTCTTTGAGAAATTTTTATACTTATTTCATAAAGCCCAAACAATGGCAAACATACAAGTATCTGGCTAAACACATCGGGTGGAGTAATTATTGCAGATAAAACTAAAATAATTACCAACATATATTTTCTGTTTTTCCTCATAAACGAAGGCGTTACAACTCCAACTTTTGTTAGAAAATAAATGAAAACAGGAAGTTCGAAAACCAAACCTACCGATAAAGTAACTGAAACAACTGTACTTATATAAGAGTTTAACGAAATCGTATTCTGAACAAATCCACTCACTTGATAAGTCCCAAGAAAATTGACAGTAAGTGGGACGATAAGAAAATAACTAAATAAAACCCCGCTAATAAATAAAAGAGAACAAACAAAGACAGCTCCACCGCTATGTTTCTTTTCATTTGGCATTAATGCAGGTCGGATAAATCCCCATATTTCTGCAAGAATATATGGGAAAGCTACAATAATTCCGGCTACAAAAGAAATATACATGTGAGTCATAAATTGACCCGACATTTTAATATTAATAATTTTTAAAGCTAAATCATCAATACACAAAGCTTTAACAGAAATTAAATCAGCTAATTGACAAAGCAAGCGATTTGTGATAAATTCCGAATCTTTAGGGGCAAGAATTATCATATCAAAAATGATATGTCTGTTCAGGAAAGCAACAATTGCAAGAATTAACACCGAAATGATAGATCTGAGAATATGCCATCTTAATTCCTCAAGATGCTCCCAGAAAGACATTTCGTTTTCTTTCTTTTTTTTATTCGAGTTTTTTGTTGTAGTTTCCTCAGTCATTGATTAATAATTTCTAAGATCCAAAAATAATAAAACCTCCTCACAAATAAGAAGGTTTTAAAAATATTCTGTGAAATATTTTGTTATAATTTTGATAACAAGTTTATTATTCAGGAATTTATCAATAATGTAAATTTTTAAGAACATCCCCCCTGAATCATTTTCTTTTTTCCTCTTTTAATAATAGGTTTTCTGACTTTTGTTTTTGTCTCGGATTTTTGCAAAATTCCTCCTCCTCCACCTAAAGCACCTCCGGCAGCTTTCCTAAAATCATATTTGGCAAACTCATCATTAGGACTTGTACTTGATGGTGGGCTTGGATTAAGAATAGTTTCAACCCAATAGTTTAAGCCTCCCATCATTACAAAATTATTCCTATATCCAAGCTGACGACAAATCAACCATGCATCGTTAGCAATGGTAGAGCCGTTAGAATAAAACACATTAAAGTAAACATCTTGATCAACATAATCTTTCCATTCGTCAGACAAAATTTTATCTAATGGAATATTAATGGCACCCGGAAGTGAATATTCTTCATAAGCTTCGGGCGATCTCACGTCTATCAAAATCAAGCTTGGATCATTTTTAATAATCATATCTGCTATTTGTTCGGGATAAACAAATTGCTCTCCGTTTTTAATAGCATCTAAAAGTTCTGCTGGACCCAATTTAAAATGCTTTGTTGTATTATCGGGTACTGCGGCTATTATTAAGCCAAGCAAAATCACAAATACAGATAAAATAATTCGGGGTTTAATATCTTTTTTCATAAGATTATAATTTTTGTTATTTCTTAAATTAACTCACCTTTACAATCATTAACCTTTTCAGGAAATCATTTTCTATGTTTTGATGTTAAATATTTTCGATTTTTATTAATACTCTTTACGAGGAAACTTTTTCTCAGCCCATTCACCACCCCAGAACATAGCAACAGCAGCAAATATTACTATTAGCGCCATTAATCCGCCTGAAATACCAAAAAAGTCATTAATAGTCAGATACCCCATAAACTCAGCCATATACAAACTCTCAAAAAGTGGGTATCCTTCGGTAAAAACAAATATTCCAATAAAGATGCCAACGATAAATACCATGCCATCAATTTTACCGATAGCAGCAGCACAAAAACTCGTACCGGGGCAAAATCCTCCGGTAATAAATCCGGCACCCATAATAACTCCGCCAACAATTGTTGACCATAAATATGTAGGATTAACATAAACGTATGTTAAATCAATCCATCCAAATAAGCTAAAAAATATTAATCCGAGCATAGCTGTGATAGCTCCGGTAAAAAATACTTTTAATACTACTGTATCATAGCCGTAAAAAACACCTGCCAATTTGCGACTTGAAGAAAATCCGCTGCTTTCGAGAACAAATCCAAAAGCAATACCTATGAAGAATGCCAAAAATAAATTAGTATTATTTGATATTATGTCGTTTACAATTAATGGTCCCATCGTATTTTGTTTTTCAAATTAATTATTAAATCCAATTTTTTCTAAAGAAATATGCAAGGGCAAAAGCTGTCCCAAATATTGCCATCATCGAAATAAATCCACCGAGCGACAAAATTGCCATCCCGCTCAAGGCAGAGCCACTTGTACAACCTCTGCCAAGCTGCGAACCAAATCCAAAAAGAATTCCACCGATCAAAGCAAAAACTAAACGTCGTTTGGAGCTTATTTTTGGTGAATGCTCGATTTTTAATTTTGTTCGTCGAGCCAGAATACCGGAAAGAAAACCACCAACCAAAACACCCAACATTTCATAAACCAACCATGAGTTCATTGGGTTTCCTGGATGAGTTTCGGAGTATTCTTTATAAAACAATGCTGATTCGGCATGAGCCGGAGCAATAGTTTGAACACCAGAAACAATAACGCTTTTCATAGCTCCGCTTGCACCTAAACCTCTCCCTGAAATATAGTTGGAAGCAAGTAAAACGAGACCTAACAAAACACCACCGATGTAAGGGTTTAAATATTTTGCTTTTCGTAATATAGTTTGAGACTTTTCCATTTTAATATTTTTTATAATCAATTTTTTAGTACAACCAACGACTTTCTTGTCCTGCATAAGCAATAATAAATCTTAACATTAAGCTTCCAAATAACACCAAAGAGGGTGCTATAAAAACAGGCATTTTATAACCTTTCAGTTCAAGAGACTCAAGAATTAACGGTAGAATTAAACCCAAAGTAACAACAAATAACCAAAAAGAAGTGGTGTATGGACCTCCAAGAAATAAGTTAGCGGCATCAATTTGAACTTGAGTACTTGCAAGAAATCCCATAAACATATGAACTATCAGAAATAATTCTATTAAAATAATTATTATATCAATTTTTGCAAGAGAATTTCGTTCAAAATGCGATTTACTCATTAAAATTATTGCCGCTGCACCCGCAGATAATCCCGAACTTAAAAACAAAGGTCCAAGAATTGAGGTGTTCCATAAAGGACGAGCATTAAAAGCAGAAAAAAGTATTCCTGTATAAACACCAAGTATTATTGATAATATTAATGTTATCCATGAAATTATGATAATATTTTTTTTAAAGAAGTTTAATATTTCTTTTATCCATTGAAATTTCCAATTCCATTTTGGAAAAAGAACATTAATATTTAATGCACACCAAATAAATGTAATTGGTGTAATTACCATTAAAACCCATGCTCCCCATGACATTGGGGATTCAAGACGAATAGTAGTATAAAGTCTCCAGAAATACAATTTATGATTAAGATCTAACATTAGAGCAGCCAAACCAATTACTAAAGCAATGGCTGCAATAAAGGGAGCAATTTTAACAGCTGTTTGGAATTTATCAGTTTTTCCTCTAATTGTGTACAAGGCGGCAAAAAACATGATTCCGGCAGCCAGTCCGCCCAAAAATAAGTACAGAGGAATTTGCCAATGCCAAATATGAAGTTGCGGATCAATCAAATGATTCATTCTGCCGCTGGTTATTAATTCTTCTCTCATTTTCTAATTCTTTTATTTAAGCATTTTATCATTTAAGCAATTAAGCATTAATCCATACTATTATTATAATAGTTTTTCTAAACCAATAATATTTCATATTAAATAAAAAACATGTGGTTTTGTTCCTGCTTCAGGAATTAGAGTTTTCCACTTTCGTTTACTTAACATTTGCGATATTTCACTATTAGGATCATCAATATCTCCGAAATACATGCATTTTGTAGGGCAAACCGAAACACATGCAGGCAATTCACCTTTACTTACGCGATTGGGTAAACAAAAAGTGCACTTATCAACATATCCATCAGGATGCGGGTATCTTGCGTCGTATGGACAAGAAACAATACATGCTCCGCAGCCAATACATTTATTATGTGTAACCAAAACAATACCACCATCCACAATGTGACTTGCACCTGTTGGGCAACATCTTACACATGGCGCATTTTCACAATGATTACATCTTTCTGATCTTATTTCCAATTCAAGATTTGGGTATGTTCCATCAGTTACCTCTACAATCCAGTCGCGACAATATCCGATAGGAACATTATTTTCGGTCTGACATGCTACAACGCAATCGCCGCATCCCACACATTTTTTTGTATCAATTGCCATTGCATATCTCATAACTCAACCTCCTCAGGTTTATTAGTTAAAAATGTTACAAAATTTCCTCTCATTCCTGTTCCACCCATTATTGGATCGAGCATAACTTTAGAAATAAGCTGGGTATCGTTTATGCCTTTTGCAAAAGCTTTACTCAATAATTTATTAGTATGACCAAATCCATGAACCATATAAACAGAGTCCCATCTAATTCTTTCAGTAACTCTTATTTTTATTGAAAAATTACTAACTATTCCATCTTGATTTTTCAAAAATATTTCCTGTCCATTTTTTAGATACCAGATTTTTGCAACTTTTGGATTGACCCAAAGAGCATTCTCACTCATTAAATCAAATAAATTAGCATTATTAGTAGTCCTGCTAAAAGTATGCATTGGAGCTCTTCCATAAATCAAACGATAAAATCCATCAGGTGGTTCGGGGTGTTTAGTAAATTTAGGAATCGGGTCAAATCCCTCATCTTCCAAAGCAGTAGAATAAAGTTCAATTTTTCCTGTATTAGTATAAAATTCCTTATTTTCTCCTTCATAGAAATATAAATCATCGTATTTTCTAGGAAAATTTTTCACTCCTATTTTTTTCATTTCTTTGAGAGAAGAACCTACCTTTTTTAATTGCCAGTCGAGCAATTCTTCAATATCATTCCATTTAAAATATTCCCCTAATCCCATTCTTTTGGCAAGTGACTTAGCAATCCACCAATCCGGTTTTGAATTATATTTTGGTTTTTTAGCAGGCATTCTCAGTGCCAAACTTGGTTCCCGGTGACCAGAGTTTCTTAGCATATCATATCTTTCGAGATAAGTACACTCAGGGAGAACAACATCAGCATAGCCTGTAATCTCCATCGGCATAGTATCAATTACAACTAACAAATCAAGACTTTCTATTGCCTTAAGAGTGTTGGCTTGATTAGGTAGTGTTGCAATAAGATTAGTACCGTTTACTATCCATCCTTTAAAAGTACAGTTTCTTGCAGTTGTTGGAATTGTAGCATCACAAACACCTGAAGAAAGTACTTCATGAGCTAATTTGAATTTCCCAGGATAAGCATCTCTCCATGTTCTTTTGGGTTTTGGATATTCAGGATGTGGATAACTTGGAAGTGAAACTTTTTCAGGATTGTAAAAACCTCCTCTTCTGCCCCACGAGCCAAGAATTGCATTTAAAATTGCAACTGCTCTTAATCTCTGTGTATCATCACCATACCAGGTTACATGTCTTCCCGGATGAATTAATACTGCCGGAGAAGCATTTGCCATTTCTTTTGCAGTTTTTAAAATAATATCAGGTTTTATAGTAGTTACACCATAAGCCCATTCAGGAGTATATTGTTTTACTGCTTCTTTTAAATCTTCAAAACCGTAAGTATATTTTTTTACATATTTTTTATCGTACCAATCATTTTTAATTATAATATTAATCCATGTAAGCAAAAGAGCAAGATCAGTTGACGGTTTAATTGGTAACCAATATTTTGATTTACTTGCAGCAGTTGAATATCTAGGATCAACAGTAATAACAGTTGCACCTTTCTCAATAACATCTGAAAATTCCTGAACTTGCCCGTTATGCATATTCTCGCCAAGATGAGATCCTATTAAAACCAGGCAGTTAGTGTCTCTAATATCAGTTCTTTCAGGGGAACCGATAATCTCACCGAAAGTGGCAACAAATGCTACTTCACGAGGCCCTCTGCATTGAGCAAAAGAAGGTGCAGTAACATTTGAAGAACCATAAGCATTGAGAAGCTGACTAAAATATTTTCCACCAGAACCGTGTGAAAATAATGCAACACACTCCGGCCCATGTTCTTTGGCAATTTTTTTCAGCTTTTCAGAAATATACTCTAATGCTTCGTCCCAACTTGCTTCTCTAAAAACCTGTTTACCTCTATCTTTTGTTCTAATAAGTGGCGTTTTTAATCTGTCTTTGTCATTGTACATACCAACCCCACCTGTTCCTCTCGGGCAAAAACGACCATTACTGTGAAGGTCATTTTTGTTTCCGATAATCTTTTTTAACTCTCCATTCTCATCTTTATGAACCCAACCTGCACATTTCCAAAAACAAATTTCACAATAAGTTGGAGTAATCTTTTCACCTGAAACTCCTTTTAATTCTTCACTAATTTTTTTTACAATGGGAATTTCCTTAGCTAAAGATAAGCTGCTAGCACCTATTACAGCAGCCCCAGTAGTCATTGCCGATATTTTAATAAATTGTCTTCTGGTACTCATAGTATTTTGTATTTACTAATGTACATGTTTACATGTATTATACATTACAAATTTAAAACTATTTGTTAAACAATTAACAATAATTATTATAAATTATTGAAATTTTGTTTTTTGAAAACATTTAGCCATTCGTCAGCCTGAAGATTTATTCTTACAAAAAAGACGATGGGTCTTTTAATTATCTCTAATGGCCGTGGCATTGATGCTATCATCATTGGCAATGCGCTAAAAGCGAGACTAACAGACTGATAAATTGGTTGTAATCCTTTTTTTGTTAAAAAAGATTTAATTAATGGATTTCGTAATTCAATACTTAATGATGAAAAGGCTATTACAACAAATACAGCACGAAGGCACATTTCAAGTCCAACAATAAAACCCTTGATATTAAAAGTATCATGTCTGGAGTTTATACCATTCCAAAAAATTGATGCTATAATAATAATAATTAATAGTTGAATCCAGAATATAGGTTTTTTTAATCTCCGTAAAGAGTTTTTATAATAAAAAATACAAAATATCAGATAAATAAAAACAAGACTAATGGCAAAATATGGATTAAAAAAGTTAAGAGAAATAAGTCCCAAAGGAATCATATAAAAGTGAATAAAGAAAAACAGAAGAGAATACTTTTTATTTGGGTCTAAATTAAAAATTTCATTTTGTTTATTCTCACTCAACTTAAAACCAAGTGTTTTTGTTCGTTTAGTATTTTTTGATTTATTCCCAATATAAAACCCCAGTGTTGCTGAAATCACACCCAAAATTACATAAACAATCAAAAATATGATTACAATAGTCCATGGGTTAGCATTTTGAATTCGTATTTGTTTTACGATGAAATAATAAAGGTTTTCCAATATTTTGACTATATCTAATCCATAAAGAATTAGTAAGCTGATAATTTTATGAATGAGTGTGCTCATCAATCCAAGAACACCACCTAATACAAAGCCAAAATAATTTGAGCCTATCAATCTTATTCCGGTTTCGAGTAAAATAGCTTCAAATAAAATTCCACTCATAGGACCTAAAATAACCGAAGAAGGAGAAACCGATTTCATCAAAGCACAAATTAATCCTGCCCGCCAAATCAATCCTCTTTCAGGCCAAAGTCGATAAAATGCAGTCAAAATCATGATTCCCTGCATTGTTAGAAAAGTGCCTGAAAAAGGAATACGTAAATTATGCAGAAAACTACCCACAATAATTTCTACTGATGCCCACAAACCACCAACAATTGCGGCTTTCATCCAAACCGGACTAAGTCCTTCCATTTCAGAAATATCTTTTATTGCTTTTTTTGTTTCCATAAAATATTCACGAAAATCAATTTATCAAAATTACAATCAAATTTTCAATCATCAAAATCAATCCGTTTATCAGCCTAAACTTTCAATTTTTCTGTTTGGTGTTTTATAAAATTCTTTCCACTTTTGTTTATAATAAAAACCAGTCCTGGTTCAATAATCGAACATACAAAACTGTTCTTGCCGGCATTTCTCTATGTTCCTACAATCAATATTAAGTTAGAATAAATTTTCATAAATCTTAAATAACAAATAGAATTTTCATCACAACAATTTTTCCAAATCTTTTTTTGAATTTATATTAACAAATAAGTTTTTACTAAAGAAACCCAACTCTTCTGACATTAATAAAGCCTGAAAATTTACTTCCTTAAAAACATCAGGAATTCTATAATTATTTTTATCAATAAATTTTTTTAAAACTTCAATAGTGTTTTTATTATAAAATCCACAAAGGGGTTCAAAAAATTTCATTCCATGCCAGGGAACAACAATATCTTTCCCATTTGATTTTTCAAGAATATATTTAAACAGATCTTCTGAAACATTAGGTGTATCGCATGAAAGTACCAAGTTATTTTTTGTTTTCGATTGCTTTAAGCAAGAATAAATTCCACCCATTGGCCCGGAATTTGGAATTTCATCTTTCACAATTTCATATCCAAGAAAATCATAATTCAAAGAATTTGAACTAATTATTATCCTGTCAGAAATTTTCTTAAGTGCTTCAATTGAATATTCAATCAGAAATTTATCCTTGAATTTTAACAAACCTTTCTCCTGCCCCATTCTCGAACTTTTTCCTCCAGCTAAAATAATTCCGGTAATTTCAGACATATTTGAATTTTTATATAAACAAACAACTATCGCCATAACTCAAAAAACGAAAATCATTTTCGAGAGCAAAGTCGTAAGCTTTTTTCCAATTTTCGCCAATAAACGCAGCTACAAGTAACAAAAGTGTGCTTTGAGGTTGATGGAAATTTGTAACCATTCCTTTAATAATCCGGTATTTATATCCCGGAACTATCATTAATTGTGTTGAACCGCTTATTATATTCAATTCGTTTTTTTCCATAAAAGAAATCAAAAAATTAAGCACTTCCTTTACCGGTAAATCAATATTATATTTTTTATTGTAAGGATCCCATTGTTCGATAAAAAGAGTTTTTTCGTTTTGCTTGTCAACAATTAATTTAACTCCGTACCAGTATAAACTTTCTAATGTCCTCACGCTTGTAGTTCCGACAGGTATAATGTTTCCATCAATATTTTTTAATATTCTTTTTATCAAAGAAATGTCAATAGAAATTTTTTCGAAATGCATTGTATGCCCCGATATTTTTTCAGCAATTACAGGTTTAAAAGTTCCTGCACCAACGTGCAAATTAATTTTCCCGAAAGAGATATTTTTATTTTTGATTTTATTTATAACATTTTCTGTAAAATGCAAACCGGCAGTAGGTGCAGCAACAGAACCTTCGTTCTTTGCATAGACAGTTTGATACCTTTCTTTGTCAGAATCAACAGCTTCTCTGTTTAAATAGGGAGGTAAAGGAACTAATCCAATTTTTTCAATAATCTCTGAAAAAGAAATGTTTTCAGGATGCCATTTAAATTTTATTAGCGAAGAATTCTCTAATTTTTCTTTTCGTTCAATAAATATTTTACAATTTTTACCTTTATAAATAAACTTTTTTTCAAGTACTCCCGATTTCCATCGTTTGGAGTTTCCAACAAAACATTTCCACACAACACTTGAAGTTTGCTGAAAAGCAGATTGTATTTCCGAAACAGGTTCAACTGCTTCGAGAATAAAAATTTCGATAGTTGCACCTGTACTTTTCGGGAAAATCATTCTTGCCTGAATAACTTTTGTTTCGTTAAAAACCATCAAAGCATTTTCGGGAAGATATTTGTCAATTACTTTAAAATCAGATTGCTCAATTTCTCCATTTTTACAGATTAATAATTTTGACGCATCCCTTATTTCTAAAGGAAACTTTGCAATCTTTTCCTTAGGAAGAAAATAATTAAAATTTGAAATAGCGACATTTTTAAAATCAAGCATAATTATCTAGAAATAAAAAAAGTTGGTTTTACAGTCAGCATTATACCACTCCAGCATGTAAAAACTGAATTATCTTCATCAACACCTTTTAATAAATTCATAGTCCTGCTTGGCAAAAATGTAGTGAAAAATATATCAAGCTGAATTTCTTTACTAAAATTATGACAATAATTAATATCAATTTCGGAACCGAGTTTTTTGTCGAAATACACACCAATTGTATTAACAGTATAATCTGCTACAATATTTTGTAGTGCAAAAAAATGATAGAAAGCATTTAACTTATCGACTTTTGTAATATCCCAACATAGATTTCCATATACATCAACTACACCTCCATTTGCTGTTGTTGCCGGAGTAGTAAACATGTTCATCCATCCAAAATATGACTTTCTTGTTCCATATAATAAATTAAAAGCATGATCGGTTTCAAAATAATTTGTTGTTGTATCACTTGCATCATTTCCTGAAAGAACAGAAAATCCGGCACCTAACCTAAATTTTTTAATTTTATACCCGGCATCAAAAGAAATCAAAAAAGCATTTATATTTTTTCCGATAGCATTTTTCCCGTTTTGTATAATTCCGTTGGTTTTTAAATCAAATTTATTGTTTTTATAATTTATATGAAGTGCATTGTTTACGGTCATGTATATAGTAGTCAAAGTGTATTGTTTCAGAAAACCAGCTCCCAGAGCTGTGTACGAAACATACAGATTATCATTAAATTGTTTTTTCAGATAAAAATAATCCATGGTCTTCATTCTATTATAATCTAAATAATAATCGCTACATCCAAAATTTGCCCCATTCATTTTTTCTTGTCTGTTGTTTAACGACAATCCAAGGTCGATGCTCCATCCAGATTTTTTAAATTTATAAACCAATGCATCATAAGTTAAACCATATTGATTCCAGTTTCGCCACGAAAGCATACGCATATCATCATATTTTAATTCTTGTCGTCCGATTTTTAAATTAGAATGATTCCACAATTTTAAATCGACCCATGCTTCATGAACATCAATTCCAGCTGAGTTTCCCCAAACACCTGTCATGCTCGAAATATTTTCGGAACCCCAGGCTCTTACATCCTGAATACTAATTTTAGTTTCGTATTTCTCGTTTTTATAAGAGAATTTTATCCTTGTTCGCTGGCTCACATACAAACCGGTGATGTCATTTGAATCAGGGATATTTTTTAAACCATTGTTGATTTCTCCTCTCGTTCTGAATTCACCCGAGATTTTAAACTGCGCATTCGCATCAATCATAAATATAATCATCAAGATTATAACAAGAAATAATTTCTTTTTCATTTATATTAATTTATGTAAATAACTTTACTAACATTTCGACCACAAAAGTAAAAAACTTAAATAAATATACTTTTTAATAATTGCATTATAAATTTTAATAATTTTGGTGTTGATATCAATTTCATTAATTTATCAGAAATGAAAATTAAACAAAACATTCCGAATTTTATAACGATCCTGAATTTAACAGCTGGTTGTTTTTCAATAGTATCTGTTTTTAGCAATAATTTTTTTGCTGCATCAATATTTATTTTTGCTGCAGCGATTTTTGATTTTCTTGATGGAACTTTTGCACGAATACTAAATGCAAAGAGCGAAATTGGAAAACAGTTGGATTCGTTGGCTGATGTAATTTCTTTTGGTGTTGCGCCCGGGATGATAGTTTATCAATTACTTAACAAAAGCAGTTTTCTTATTATTCCTGACAATTCTGCTTTTCAGTTTTTGCTAATTGCAGCTTTTTTAATTCCGGCATTTTCGGCAATACGTTTGGCAAATTTTAATCTTGATTTAAATCAAAGCGATTCATTCATCGGGCTTCCTGTTCCGGCAAATGCAATTTTTATTGCTTCGTTGCCAATTATTGCTGATTTAACTTTATTTGATTTTGTTTGGATTAGCGAAGTAATTTTCAATACATGGTTTCTGATTGCTTTGTGCATTGTTTCATCATATTTGCTGATCTCAAAAATCCCTATGTTCGCCCTGAAATTCAAAAATCTAAAATGGAGTGGAAATCAATTACGGTTTATCTTTTTGTTAATTTGTGCTGCACTTCTCGTGATTTTTCAGTTTCTGGCAATACCTTTAATAATTATTCTTTATATTTTGTTTTCAGTATTTGGGAGTTTGATAAAATAGTGCTTGCAAATAAACTATATAGTATTCTTTTCATTCCTTAAAATTATTGATCTTATTCTTCTTTGAATATCATACCAACCAATAATATAGACAATCAGAGATAATCCAAGGTCAAGATAATCTGTAAATCCTGCTTTTTTATTTTTTTCCAGTTTTACTATTTTTTTGATAATTACAAAATAACAATAAAAAAGAGCCATTAAAGCAAGCACATACAAAGCAATACTTATAGGCAAAGTAGTTGATATTATCTGATTGATAATTATTAAGGAAATAGAAATAATAAAAGCAAGAAGAAAAGAAAGTGAAAATGAATTATTATTATATTCCCGATCAATTACACTTACACCTAAATAAACATATAAAATCCATAAAAAATAAAGACACAACTGAATAAAACTTTGAGTGGATATATTATTTTGAGCACCGGATGATAAAAAATATGCAAGAAAATTAGCAACAAGAAAAATTAAAAAAATAATCCATGGATTTGTTTTAAAGAAATGTGTTTTCATAACTTCTTATTTTATCATTGATAAAAGAATTATTATATAATCTGTGAATTAACAAAGTGATATCACAAACATCGTTAAAAATAAATAATATTGTGAGTAATCTGTGGCAATTTTAATTACCTGGATGTTTTCACATTAATCCTAAATTCTTTATAGCTAAATGATTACTAATTATCTTCTTAATTCAAAATTTTCTCCAAGATAAACTTTCCTAACATGTTCATCTTGTGCCAATTCATCAGAAGTCCCGGATTTCAATATTGAGCCTTCAAATAATAAATAAGAACGATCGGTAATGCTAAGAGTTTCATGAACATTATGATCAGTTATAAGTACCCCAATATTTTTTTCTTTCAGTTTAGAGACAATAGATTGAATATCTTCAACGGCTATCGGATCAACTCCGGCAAATGGCTCATCAAGTAAAATAAATTTCGGATCAACAGCCAGAGCACGTGCTATTTCGGTTCGGCGACGTTCCCCTCCCGACAAAGTTATCCCCTTACTATTTCTCACTTGTTGTAATCCAAATTCTTCGATAAGAGATTCCAGTCTGTGTTTTTGTTCAGATTTCGAATATTTTGTAAACTCAAGAACTGCTTTAATGTTATCCTCAACACTTAATTGACGAAAAACAGATGCTTCCTGGGCAAGATAGCCAATTCCTTTTTGAGCTCTTCGATACATTGGCTCTTTAGTAATGTCCACATCATCAAGAAAAACTTTTCCGCTTAATGGTTTTATCAAACCAACCATTATATAAAATGAAGTTGTTTTTCCTGCACCGTTAGGACCCAGTAATCCAACTATTTCGCCTTGCTTTACATTAAGTGAAACATCTTTAACAACAGTCCTGAGTCTGTATTTTTTTACAATTTTTTCAGTTCTTAAAATCATAGATAGATATTAATTATCAAAAGTAAGAAATTATTTTTTGTTTGAAATAATCAGTTTGTTAATCAATGGAATTTTTATAGAAAAAAGAGTATTGTATAATTACAAAGAATGGTTCCATTTTTTTTCGTATTTCCATTATTTTTCCTATTACTTACCAAAAACTAAAATTAATTCAACTTGTTTTTATTCCACATTATTCTCAATTTCCTCCCAAAACTCAAGAGCTCTTCTTGTGTGAGGAATAACAATACTGCCACCAAGGAGATTTGCGATTGCAAATATTTCAAATAATTCCTTGGTTGTTAATCCGTGTTTATGGGAATTTATAAGGTGATATTTTATACAATCATCACATCTTAAAACCATTGAAGAAACCAGCCCAAGCATTTCTTTTGTTTTAGTATTAAGGGCTCCATCCATGTATGCGTTTGTATCCAGGTTAAAAAAACGCTTAATAACTTTGTTGTTTTCGCTAAGGATTTTTTCATTCATTTTTTCGCGATACTCATTATATTCTTCAATTTTATTTTTCATTTTTTTATGTTAATTGGTTTTCAGAAAAAATTCTAAAATCTAAAATTATCTACAAAATTCCTTCTTTCAAAATATCATGTAAATGTACAATTCCAAGATATTTCTCTCCTGAGCAAATTGGAACTTGCGTAATATTATTTTTTCGCATCAGGTCGAGGATTTCAACAAGCAATTCATTTTCTTGAATTATTTTTGGATTTTTTGACATAATATCAACTGCTTTCAATGTTGAAATATCTGCATTATTATGCAACATTCTTCTTAAATCGCCATCAGTAATTATTCCTACTATTTTTTTATTGTCCAGTACAACAGTTACCCCAAGTCGTTTTGATGAAATCTCAAGAATGACTTCATTAATATTTGCATTAATGTTAACAAATGGTTTTTCGTTTAGGACATAAATATCCGAAGCCCGCAAATATAATTTTTTTCCAAGAACTCCACCGGGATGATATTTTGCAAAATCTTTTTCGGTAAAACCTTTACATTCGAGTAAGCAAACAGCAATGGCATCACCCATAACAAGCTGGTTTGTAGTACTCGAAGTTGGTGCTAAATTATTTGGACAAGCCTCTTTTTCAACACTTACATCAATACAATAATCTGCTTGTTTGGCAAGATAGGAATTTATATTCCCGGCAAGGGCAATAAGTTTATTCCCTCTGGATTTTAATAATGGAATTAAAATTTTTATTTCCGGAGTTTCGCCACTTTTCGAAATACAAATAACAACATCCTCACTTTGAATAATTCCCAAATCACCGTGGATAGCATCAGCGGCATGCATAAAAATTGCCGGAGTACCGGTTGAATTTAAAGTAGAAACTATTTTTGTTGCAATAATTGCACTTTTCCCGATTCCTGTAATCACTACTCTTCCGGTTGAATAATAAATCAATTCAACACATTTTGCAAAATCTTCATTAACCGATGAAATAAGTTTATTTATTGCTGTAGCTTCATCTTTTATTGTTTTTTTTGCAATTTTTTTAATTTCAATTGAATTTTTCAAAATATTTTTTTTTAAATTTGTAATAATCGGGATTTATATTATTATATTTGTAATAATACGAATGAATATTACTTTATATTTTAGTTGATAAGTTATTTTTTATAAAAATATGATTTCAACTAAATTATAAAACTAATACAAAAATATTTAATTTTTAGAATTAATGAAGATGATAGATGCAAATAAGTATTCTCTTAAAGAATTATTGAATAAAATATTTGGATTTGAAAGTTTTAAAGGTAATCAAGAAATTATAATAAAAAGTGTATTACAAGAAAAAGACACTTTCATTATTATGCCTACAGGCGGTGGTAAATCTATGTGTTACCAACTTCCTGCTCTAATAAATAGTGGAACTGCTATTATAATATCTCCACTAATAGCATTAATGAAAAATCAGGTTGATGCAATACGAAGCTTTGGTACAGAAAGAAGTATAGCTCATGTTCTAAACTCTTCTCTTTCGAAAATCGAAATTGCTGAAGTAAAAAGTGATTTGGTTAAAGGAAAGACAAAATTACTATATGTAGCTCCTGAATCATTAACAAAATTAGAAAATATCGAATTTTTAAAAACCATAGAAATATCCTTTTATGCTATTGATGAAGCCCATTGTATTTCCGAGTGGGGTCATGATTTCAGACCAGAATATCGAAATATCAGACCAATTATTAATACAATAGGGCAAGATGTACCTGTGATGGCTTTAACTGCTACCGCAACCTTAAAAGTTCAACAAGATATTCAAAAGAATCTTGGAATCATAGATGCAGAAGTATATAAATCTTCTTTTGATCGTCCAAATCTGTATTATGAAGTAAGACCAAAAACATCCAATGTAATCAAAGATATTATCAAATATATTAAAGGTCATTCTGGAAAATCCGGTATTGTTTATTGTCTGAGCAGAAAAAAAGTGGAAGAAGTAGCAGAAACTCTTCAGGTAAACGGAATAAAAGCACTTCCGTACCACGCAGGTCTGGATGCCCTTACACGTCGAAATAATCAGGATAGGTTTTTGATGGAAGATTCTGATGTTATAGTCGCTACTATTGCATTTGGAATGGGAATTGATAAACCTGATATTCGTTTTGTAATACATCATGACATTCCGAAAAGCATCGAAAGCTATTATCAGGAAACCGGTCGATGCGGTAGAGACGATGGGGAAGGAAATTGTATAACTTTTTATAGTTATGACGACATTCAGAAACTCGAAAAATTTATGAAAGGCAAACCTGTTGCTGAACAGGAAATTGCAAAAGAACTTCTTCTTGAAACAGTTGCATACGCAGAATCTTCAGTATGTCGCCATCGTTTATTATTACATTATTTTGGTGAAGTATATAAATATGAAAATTGCGGTTCTTGTGATAACTGCATTCATCCAAAGCATAAATTCGAAGGACAAGAATATATTAAGCTTGTACTTGAAACAGTTATTCAAGTAAAACAACTTTTTAAATCAAAACATATTGAAAATATCCTTATCGGGAAAAACTCAGGAACTATAAGAGCTGTTAAACATCATAAAATTCCTCAATTCGGAAAGGGAATGGATCATGATGAAAAATTTTGGAATGCAGTAATCAGGCAAGCATTGATAAAACGTTTTCTGGTAAAAGATATTGAAACATATGGGTTGCTAAAAATTACAGATGATGGAGAAGATTTTATAAAACATCCTTATTCAGTATTACTTGCTCAGGATCATGATTTTAATAACCCTGATGAAGATGATTTTTTCGATATAAGTAAACATAAAACCAGTACAACTGATAATACACTTTTTATACTTTTAAAAGACTTGCGAAAAGATATTTCAAAAGAAGAAAAACTTCCTCCTTTTGTAATATTTCAAGATCCTTCGCTAGAAGATATGGCAATTCAATATCCAATTACTATTGAAGAATTGAAACAAATAACAGGTGTTGGTACAGGAAAAGCATTAAAATATGGTGAGCCTTTTATTGAACTTATCGCCCAATATGTTGAAGAGAATGAGATTATTCGCCCTATGGATATGGTAGTTAAATCTGTAGTTAACAAATCAGGCCTTAAAGTTTATATCATCAAAAATATTGATAGAAAATTACCTCTTGAAGATATTGCACATGCTAAAGATCTTACTCTTGAAGATCTTCTTACAGAAATTGAAAGAATTGTTACTTCTGGAACAAAAGTTGACATCAATTATTATATTAATGAGTATGTTGATGATTTCCATCAGGAAGAAATATTTGAGTATTTTCATGAAGCAGAATCCGACTCAGTAAAAGAAGCCCTTGATGAGCTCGGTGAAGGAGAGTTTACAGAAGATGAAGTTAGATTAATAAGAATAAAATTTTTATCAGAGGTTGGAATGTAAATTAAAATCGGTATGAAATATTTCTTTTTATTTATTATTATTTTTCTTGTCTTTTCTGCCTGTAACATTGAAAAAAAAGAAAAACAAGATCAAGTGCCGGAATATATTATCCCACCGGAACAAATGGATGATGTTCTTGTTGACATCCATATTGTTGAGGGTGCTTTAAAATATAAACGAGGCATTGGTGAAAAATATAAATTATATTCTAATCAATATTTCGATCATGTTTTTATGAAATATAATATTTCAAAAAAGCAATTTGACAAAAGCCTTGAGTATTATTACAAACACGAGAAACTACTTGATGAAATTTACCAAAGTGTTTTGGAACAAATTGAAAAAATTGAAAAAGAAAAAGTCAAAAACAATAAAGCTGTAAAAAAATAATTACCTAGTATAATCTGCCGAGCAGTTTTCTTGATTTCCAGCAATTTCAAGCGAAAAAGTCCACTCAATCAAAGTATGGCTAATATAATTCCCTGTTCCGGAAACAGTCCAATTATTACCAATTTTCTGAGAAGGATCAAGAGTAATTTTGTTTGTTGTAACTATACCAACTGCAGGATCACCCATGTTTGGATTTGCAAAATTACTTAATAAGACCTGGCTTGAATTATATGGATCTTGTGAAATTGTAACGGTATAATTGCTTTTCGAACATGTTTCGTTAACACTCCAGGTACCAATAAAAACATCTCTTGGATCATCTGCCTCAGGTTCATCAATTGGCTCGCATGATATTCCACTAAAAATTAATACTAATAAAAGAAGCACTGAAATGTTATTTACCTTTTTCATAATTAAAAAAATTAATAATAAAAATCAAAATATTCTGTATCTAAAAAAACAATAGTTTTTAAAAGTTATTATAAATTTAGTATATCAATTAAAACATTATCAGCAAGACTGCTTGCACCAATACGAAAATATTTATTATTCAGCCACTTATCTCCTAATATTTCCTTTACCAAACAAAAATATCTTAATGCTTGTTCTGATTCACGAATTCCGCCGGCAGGTTTAATTCCAATCATTTTTCCGGTTTTTTCATAATACTCTTTAATTGTATCTAACATAATTAAAAAAGCAGTTTCAGTAGCAGCAGGATTTATTTTTCCTGTAGAAGTCTTAATAAAATCAGCACCTGCATTAATAGCTAGTTCACTTGCCTTTCTGATATTTTCAACAGTTTTGAGATCTCCTGTTTCAAGAATTACTTTAAGGTGAATGTCATTACAAACATTTTTTATTGCTTTAATTTCATCAAAAACAATTTCAGTTTTTCCTTCAATAAGTTTCCCTCTCGAAATAACCATATCAATTTCATCAGCACCTTGATTAATTGCATATTTCACTTCCTCAACTTTTACTGCAATTGGGGATTGACCGGCAGGAAATGCTCCAGCAACAGAAGCAACAGAAATATTCGAATTTTCTAAACTTTCTTTTGCAACTTTTACCATTGTTGGATAAACACAAACTGCAGCAACTTCGTATTTAGTTTTATGATTATCTGAAAAGGATAATGCTTTCTTGCAAAGTTGTTTTACTGATTCATCATTATCAGAACCCTCAAGAGTTGTTAAATCAATAAAACTAAAAATCAATTTTAAAGCTTCTTTTCTATCAGTCTTATCTAAAGAATTAGCTAATATCTTGTTAACCCTATTAGTTAAATCATCTTCACTGCAATACAAATACTCATTAAATTCCATCATGACAATAAAATAATATACAATTGATAATAATAAAAATTTTGATTACAAACTTATAAAAAAATTTATTGTCCATCAACTCTAACAACCTTGAATTTATAGTTTTATTCGTTATCAAATTTTTCATTTGATTACACTGCAAAAGATATTAAATAAATTCACAATATTTTTCTTATTTTTGTAATTATTATTAGTATCGCAAAAATATGTCAACAAATCATCTTCCTTTAGTATCAATAATTTCGGTAAACTTTAATCAACTTGAAGTAACTTTTGATTTTCTTGAATCATTACGAAAAATATCATATCCAAATTACGAAATAATTCTTGTTGATAACGATTCGAGAGAAGACCCCACAGAAGACATCAAAAACAGATTTCCTGAAGTAATTTTAATTGTCAGCAAAGAGAATCTTGGATTTGCAGGAGGAAATAATCTTGGAATACAAACTGCTAAAGGTAAGTATTTTATGATGTTGAATAATGACACCGAAGTTGATCCAAATTTTCTGGAACCACTAGTACAAAAAATGGAAAGTGATTCAAAAATCGGAATGCTTGGCTCTAAAGTAAAGTTTTATTATCAACCGGATATTATACAATATGCAGGTGCTACACCAATGACAAAATATACTGCAACAAGTTACTTTATTGGACATGGTAAAAAAGATATCGGGCAATTTGACAATGCATGCCTTACTCCGTTTGCTTCAGGTGCTGCAATGATGGCATCAAGAGAAGTTTGTGAGAATGTTGGATTAATGGCAAATTTCTTTTTTCTTTATTATGAAGAACTCGATTGGCAAGAAAGAATTAGAAAAGCGGGATATAAAATATATTTTGTTCCAGAGTCTGTTGTTTTTCATAAAGAAAGTGTCTCTGTTGGTAAAGCCAGTGCTTTGCAGGCGTATTGGCAAACCAGAAACAGACTTTTACTTATTCGTAGAAACTTTCCACCTATCAATGTATTTATCAGCATAATTTATATGACTTTTATCTCAACTTCATACAGGTTTGTTAAATATCTTTTTCAAGGAAGATTCCGTTCAATAAAAGTTCATTTTATTGCCATTGCTTGGCATTACTACAATTTGTTTAACAAAAAACGGATACATCAAAATAATTTTCTTAAAAAATAATTATTAATATTTCTATTTTTATTAGGGGAATAATATCCGAAAATAATAAATTTTTCCTTTTTTTATCTCCGAAAACGGAAATACTATCCTTATCCGGAATTGGGCAAACTATACAAATCAAATATTGAATATCAGACTATTGTAAATATTACTAATAATTTTTGATTTTCTGTATTTATTTTTTCAATAATATCACAGAAACATAAACTCTCTATCTTCTTGATTTCTTACACTTTATAATTATTGGCACAAACATTGCAAACATCTATGAACAGATATTTATTATAATATGAAATTTGCACTAAAACTAAATCAAGAAAAGTTTGAACAACAGAAGTACTATAAATATTATAAGTGTGATCGTTGTGGTTATGTTTCTATAATTAAAGATTCTAATTGTCCAATTTGCGAAAAAGATGGTTATAAAATAAAACTAAAATAATTATTAAATGATAATTGATAAAACATATTCGTTGAAAGAAATACAGAAGGAAGGTTTAACACCAAACCCAGTAGCTAACGTTGATTATAGCGTTTTTAAGAAACATGAAAAGATTTATTTCTTTGAGCAAAATAATAATACTAAATTTAAACTATTTAGTATAATTAATAAACATTCTTTCTTTTTATAATTTGGTTAAATAAAATCACGATATACTGTGATGTGTCTTGAATCACAGTTTTCCTTCCTTATTAAAGACAACTAGCCTTATAACATTTTTCCCGGTTATAAGGCTTACTTTTTTTAAAGCTTTCTATTTTTTTGACAAATTAATATATACTGGCAGGTGATCACTATATCCACCATAATACGAACCTGCTGAAGTACGATTTGGGCGGGCATCACCTTCATTTGGATGAAATAAAATCCAATCAGGTTTGAATATTTCAATATCATTATTTATTATTTCCCAAGAATAATCCTTATCCAAAAGATTTGAAGAAACAATAATTTGGTCGAAAAGATCCCAACTTTTATAATATAATGTTCCTTCACCTTTCGAATACCTTCTAAATGATAAATTTGTAAGTGTTTTTTCATTAAAATTTAAAACACTATCAGCAAGCAAATATTGTGAAATACTAATATCATCAGGATTGTCATTAAGATCACCCATAATAACAATATTTGCTTTTGCATTAATTATGAATAACTGATCAGCTTTTTCTTTTAATGTTTTAGCGATAAAAATCCTTTTTGGTTCAGATTTTTCCTGTCCACCCCATCTTGACGACCAATGATTTACAAAAACATGTATAGTGTCTTTTTGACTAATCAAAGCTGTTACATAAAGAATATCTCTTGTGTGATCATTTTTATCAAACGGAAAATTTATCTCAATATATTCAGTTTTAATTGGTTTAAACGAATTTGAGCGAAACAAAAGAGCAACATCAATTCCTCTTTCATCGGGACTTTCTTTATGAATAATTTTATAATCCGAGTTAATTAATTTTGGATGAGATACTAAGTCTTCTAATACTTTTCTATTTTCAACTTCCGATAGTCCTATAATTTGTGGCATATCTAAACTATCAATACTATAGAGCACTTTTGAAAGATTATCAAGTTTATGCAAGTATCTCTCAGTATTCCACGCAATTCTACTTGAAGGCAAATAACTTTCATCCTTTTTATTTGGGTCATCAATTGTGTCAAATAAATTTTCAACATTATAAAAAACAAGTTTTAAATTCTCAACTCCGGTGAATTCACTTCTCGGGCTTTTACATGAATTTAATATTATTACAAATACTAATGAGGCAAATAATAACTTTTTCATATTAAATAGATTAATGGTTTATTAATAAAACTATTCAGAATTCATCTCTTTTTAATTGACTGATATTTCTTCTGTCTTTTTTTGTTGGTCTTCCAGCACCTCTGTCACGATATTCATAATTCGAAACATTTATCATGTCTCGTTTTTTATACTCTTCTTCAGGAGTTAAATCCTGGATATTTTGAGCAGCTATTTTAGCTGAAACGCGATTTTTTAAAATTCCAATTACTTTTACCGTTTTAACAAATTGATTATATTTTAAAGATATTTCATCACCAGGATTTACCTCTTTCGAAGGTTTTACAATCTTACTATCAACATAAATCTTTCCTGATTTACATGCCTCAGTTGCCTGACTACGTGTTTTAAACAAGCGAACTGTCCACAACCATTTATCAATTCGGATAGAATTTCCCAAAATATTTTTTTTATTTTTCCCTGAAATAAATACTCAATGGAACACCCTCAAAATCGTAAAGAACTCTCAACTTATTTTCAAGAAATCTTCTGTATGAAACTTTAACATCCTCAGGATAATTACAAAAAAATGCAAAAGCAGGAAAAGAAGTTTTTAATTGAGTTACATATTTTATTCTAATATAACGACCTCTGGCACCAATTGGTGGTGGAGTTTGTTGAATAATTTCCAACATTTTATCGTTTAACTCTGCCGTTGGGATATTTCTGATTTTGTTTCTATAAACATTATAGCAAACTTCTAGTGCTTTAAAAATTCTTTGTTTTTCAATTACAGAAGTAAAAACAATAGGAACATCAGAAAAAGGAGCAATTTTTTCTCTAATTTTTTCAGTAATAATTTTGTGGGTATTTGAATCTTTTTCAATCAGATCCCATTTATTTATAACAATTACTAATCCTTTTCGGTTTTTCTCAACCAGACTAATAATATTAAGGTCTTGTGTCTCTAATCCATCTTGAGCATCAATCATCAAAATACAAATATCGCTTTTCTCTATTGCACGAATAGATCTCAACACAGAATAAAACTCTATGTTTTCGTGAACTTTGCTTTTCTTCCTTAAACCTGCAGTATCAACAAGCATAAAATCAAGTCCGAAACTATTGTATCGTGTATAAATCGAATCGCGGGTTGTGCCGGCAATACTTGTTACAATATTTCTTTCTTCACCAATAAAAGCATTAATGAGAGAGGATTTCCCAACATTTGGCCGCCCAACAACAGCAAATTTAGGAAGATTTGCTGTTTCGTCTTCAAAATCTTCGCCAAATTCTTTAACAACTTCATCAAGAATTTCACCGGTACCACTACCACTGATTGAGGAAATACAAAATATTTCGCCAAGACCTAATTGATAAAACTCATTGGCACTTGCAATTAATTTGCCATTATCAACTTTATTAACACCAAGGAAAACTTTTTTATTAGTTTTCCTTAACTCTTCTGCAACATCCTCATCCATTCCTGTTATTCCTTCTTTCACATCAACAAGAAAAATAATTACATCAGCTTCATCAATCGCTAATTTTACTTGAGCTCTTATTTCACCTTCAAAAACATCGTTAGAACCAATAACATAACCCCCGGTATCAATTACCGAAAATTCTTTCCCATTCCAATGACTCTTGCCATAATGTCTGTCTCGCGTAACTCCACTTGTTTCTTCAACAATTGCTTGACGACTTTCAACCAAACGGTTAAATAATGTTGATTTTCCTACATTTGGTCTTCCAACTATTGCTAGAATATTTCCCATAATAATTGATTTATTTTAAAAAATAAATATTTAGCTCCTAATTATTATTTCACTAATTATTTTAAATTTAAAGAATTCAGCTTACAAAATTACTATTCATATCCGAATCTTTTCAAGTTTGAGTCATTATTTCTCCAATCTTTATTTACTTTAACACTTAATTGAATGTAAATTTGCTTTCCAAAAAATGCCTCAAGGTCTTTTCTTGCTTCTACTCCAACTCTTTTTAAAGCCAATCCTTGATGACCAATTAAAATTGCTTTTTGTGATTCACGACTAACAAAGATAAATGTTGTAATCCTTATTATTTTTTCTTCTTCTTTAAATGTATCAACAGCAACTTCAACAGAATATGGGATTTCTTTTTTGTAATAAAGAAGAATTTTCTCTCTGATTATTTCTGTAACAAAAAAACGTTCAGGTTTATCTGTTAACTGGTCTTTAGAATAGTACGCTGGACTTTCAGGCAGGTATTCTAATATTTTATCAAATATAAGTTCAATATTAAATTTCTTTAAAGCAGAAAAAGGTATAATATCATTTTTATCAACCAGCTTAGACCATTTTTTAATCAATAAATTAACTTTTTCCTGACTCGTTAAATCAATTTTGTTGATTAATACAAGAATATGAATATTTGACTTCCTAAGATTATTTATTATTTCTGTGAAATTGTTTTCCTCATCAACTTCAGTCAAAAGTAATACAATATCAGCATCAATGAGAGCAGTATTAACATATTTCATCATTGCTTCCTGAAGTTTGTAATTGGGTTTAATTATCCCTGGGGTATCAGAATACACAATTTGAAAATCCTCACCACTAACAATTCCCATAATTCTATGACGAGTAGTTTGCACCTTAGATGTAATTATTGATAGTTTTTCTCCTACTAAAGAATTCATCAGAGTTGATTTACCAATATTAGGTTTCCCGATAATATTTACAAACCCGGCTTTATGTGACATTTTACAGTTTTTATTAATAATTATTTGGTTAGCAAAGAAACAAAATATATCTTTGCACCCGCATTGAAATAATAAGATTTATTTAAAATATATTGCGGGGT
>CAYOKJ010000033.1:0-25840 GCA_964404485.1 uncultured Bacteroidales bacterium
AAACAGCAAAAAGCGAACAAGCGGACTTATTATTTTAATGAGTATTTCTTTAATAGGAATTATTCTGGTTCAATTATTCTGGATCAGGAATGCAATTGATGTAAAAGAAAAACAATTTGATCAGAGTGTAAATAAAGCTTTATCAAACATTGTCAGCAAACTCGAAACAGGTGATGCATTAGGTTATATCAATGATCAGTTTCTTGATATAAAATCGGATATACTTCTTGATGCTTATTCTGATTCCGATCTTTTTTTAATATCTGATTCGTTAAAAAATTCATTTCAAATAAATATTCATGATTCAATATTTGAAAACATAATGATATTTTCGAATGACAGTATTCTTCATAATATTGATGAAAATGTGTTCATTTCTGAGAACGACGGTGATTTGGATCTTGATAGAATTATTGAAATAAGTTCTGAATTTAACAGCGATTCTTTTAGAAATACTTTTAAAATCAAGACTAAAAATATTCACAAAAAAGATGATTATGATTCTGTTGTTAAGATAATAAAAGAAAAGACAAAAGTTATAAAGCACAGGATTAAAAAATTTGATAATGTAATTAACAAAATCGCTTTTGAATATGCTTTCGAAGATATGCCGGTTGCTATAAGAATGGATTTTTCATCAATAAATACCATTATTGAAAATGAATTAATTGATCAAGATCTGCCTGAAAATTACGAATTTGGGATTAGCGAGAAAATAGATACATTTTATTTACAGTCCGATGGATTTTCTACAGAAAACATTAATTTTAAATACAAAGCAAATTTATTTCCCGGCGAAATATTAGACAGTGAAAACTATTTGTTTGTGTATTTCCCCGGTAAAAAAACTCATTTATATAAATCGATATTATTGTTGCTGGGATTTTCGGTATTTTTTACACTTATAATTATAATAACTTTTGCTATTACAATTTACACTATTCAAAAGCAAAAGAAAATATCTGAAATAAAATCTGATTTTATTAATAATATGACTCACGAGTTTAAAACCCCGATAGCAACAATTTCGCTTGCTGTAGATTCGATAAACAATCAAAAGGTAATAGAAAAACCAAAAAATATTAAATATTTCACAGGAATTATTAAAGAAGAAAACCAGAGAATGAATTCACAAGTTGAGAATATTTTACAAATGTCGCTAATAGAAAAAAACGATCTTGAACTAAACTTAAAATATTCAGACATTCACAATCTCATTAATAAAGCTATAAAAAATATTAGTCTGCAGATAGAAAAAAACAATGGCAAAATTATTACAAATCTTGATGCCGAAAATTATTTCTGTAAAGTTGACGAAATTCATTTTACAAATATTTTGTACAACTTAATGGATAACGCAAATAAATATTGCGACAAAATTCCGGAAATTACTATCAGCACAAGAAATGTAGAAAAAGGAATTATTATTTCCGTAAAGGATAATGGCATTGGCATGAATAGCGAAACTCAAAGCAAAGTTTTTGAAAAATTCTTCAGGGTTTCAAAAGGAAATATTCATAATGTTAAGGGGTTTGGGCTTGGATTAAGTTATGTAAAAGCTATGATAAACTCATTTTATGGAAAAATTAACGTGAAAAGTGAAATTGGAAATGGAAGCTCGTTTGAGATTTATTTGCCAAATGCAAAGGAATAATAAGAAAATATTATTATCTGAAAAGAAATTATAAAGAAATATAATATGAAACCAAAGCAAAGAATATTTCTTGTTGAAGATGACAATAATTTTGGAGCGGTATTAAAATCCTATCTCGAAATGAATGATTATTTTGTAAAATGGGTTCTTGATGGAAAAGATGCTTTTATTAATTTTAAAAAAGATGATTTTGATATTTGTATTCTTGATGTAATGCTGCCAAATGTCGATGGTTTTATGATTGCTTCGGAAATAAAAAAATATGATTATAAGACCCCAATTATCTTCCTTACTGCCAAAACCCTAAAAGAAGACATTTTGAAAGGTTATGGGCTGGGTGCCGACGATTATATTACAAAACCATTTGATTCGGAGGTTCTTTTATGTAAAATACAAGCTGTTCTTAACAGAAGAATCTCAAGTAAAAACAATATTGAAATTCCTGAAATATTTGAAATAGGGAAATACCGTTTTAATTGGAAATTACGTCAGGTTCAGTTTGATGATGAAATTAAGAAATTATCGCCAAAAGAATCTGAATTATTAAAATTATTATGCATCAATAAAAATGAAGTTTTAGAACGCCGGGAAGCACTGAAAAAAATCTGGAAAGACGATAATTATTTCACAACAAGAAGCATGGATGTTTATATTACCAAACTCAGAAAATACCTAAAAAAAGATTGTTCAGTTGAGATTGTAAATATTCATGGAAGCGGATATCGGTTGATTGTAAAAGAAAGAAACTAAAACTTAGATATTCTGCTGACTTTAGAAATATCTTTAATTTTAACAAGTTTGTGAATCAGTTCATCAATATGCTCTTTCCCATTTATCTGAACTTTTATTTTGCCCTCAAATATTTTATTTTTCGTTTCCACTTTAAGTGAGATCATATTCACTTTTAAATCATCAGAAATAATTTTAGTAATTTCTTCAAGAACACCTAGTCTATCTTTTCCAAGAATTTTTAAGACAGCCTGAAATGATTGATTTTCAATAGATTCTTTCCATTTTACACTAATAATCCGGTATTTGTATTGTTCGTGTAAACGTTTAGCATTAGGACAATTATTACGATGGATAGTAATTCCTTTATTTACAGTTACAAAACCAAAAACTGCATCTCCCAAAATAGGATTACAGCATTTGGCAAAATTATAACTTACATTTTTTAATATGTTATCAATAAAAAGGAAATCCTCCTCTTCATCAGTGGCAGATAACTGTTGTTTTTTTGGCTGAACATCTGCAAGCGGTTTTGTCTCAACAGTGCTCTTACTTTTTTGTATTTTATTAGTAAGAATATCTTTTATTTCCTGAAAATCAAATTTTTCCTGAGCAATACCTGAATAAAATTCAAGAGAAGATTTTAATTTATAATACTTAATTAATTTATCTATTAATTCATCAGAATACTCAATTTTCCAGCTTCTAAATTTTCTTTTAATAATCCCTTTTCCCTGATCAGCATCAATATGTTTTTCTTCTTCAATTGATCGTTTTATTTTACTTTTTGCACGATTTGTTACAACAAAACTTAACCAGTCTAATTTTGGTTTTTGATTTTTACTTGTAATTATTTCAACTTTATCTCCATTATTGAGAACATACCTTATAGGAACTGCTTTATTATTTACTCTTGCTCCCTTGCAGGTTGAGCCTACCATAGTATGCACTTCGTAAGCAAAATCCAGAATTGTAGAACCCGCGGGAAGCTGTTTCAAATCACCATTGGGAGTAAAAATAAAAACTTTATCAGATTTTTTAACAGCATTCAAATTATCAGATAATCCAAATTCTATCTGAGATGGATTTTCCAAAATATCTTTTACCTGATTTAGATATCCTTCACTTTCGTTCTTATCAATAATATTCTTATAATTCCAGTGTGCGGCAACTCCTTTTTCGGCTATATCATCCATTCTGTTAGTTCTAATTTGAACTTCGATCCATCTTTTATTCGGACCTTTAACAGTAGTATGCAATGATTCGTATCCACTTTCTTTTGGTGTGGTAATCCAGTCGCGCAACCTTTTTGGGTTAGGTTGATAAATATCAGTTACAATTGAATAAATTCTCCAGCAATCGGATTTTTCCTTACTTTTTTTGCTGTTCGAGATTATCCTAACAGCCAAAAGATCGAATACTTCTTCTATTCCAACATTTTGTTTTTTCATCTTTACCCAAATACTATGAATAGATTTCGAGCGTCCTTTTATATCACAATCAAAACCTTCTTTAATTAGTTCTCTTTGTATTGGTTTTGAGAAATCTTCAATAAAAACTTTTCGTTTTGATTTTGTAGAATCTAATTTCAGAGATATTTCATTATAGATGTCGGGATGTTCAAATTTTATAACAAGATCTTCCAACTCGGTTTTAATTTTATATAAACCAAGCCTATGGGCAACAGGAATATATAGAAAGGTAACTTCATTACAAATATTTTCTTTTTTGTTTTTATCGAAAGTATCAATAATATGCATATCGTATAAACGGTGAGCCATCTTAATTAGAATAACTCTGATATCACTAATAAATGACATAAACAGATTTCTGAATTTATCGGATTGTAGTGAGATTTGCTTTGTCTGCAACTCTGATATTTTACTGTATTCTGTAATTATTTTAACAACTACATCTCCAAAATGTTTTGAGACTTCAGAAATTGGATAGTCGGTTTTACGGATAATATGATGAAGTAGTGCAACAATTATTGAAGTAGTTCCAAGACCTATTTTTGAAACAGCAATAGTTGCTACTTCAATAGAGTGACAAATATTTAATTCATCAGCAATTTCTTCGTTTTCATTCTCAATCTTAAACGCAATCTCAAAAGCTTTATTGATAATTTTCAGATCACCCTTTTTTATCACAGGTTTGCACGCTGTAAGAAGTTCAAGATATTTCGAATCTATTTGCTTTTTTCTCTCCTCGCTAATCATCAAGTTGAATTTTGCGGCAAAAGTATATTTTATATTTGAATTGAGAAAGGAAATTTAAAGATAAAGCGTTTATTCTCAATACGAAAATAAACGCTTTATGTAAAAAACAAGACATTTAAAAAACCTGCGTTTAGTAATTACTATCTCCTTTACTTTTTTTCTTTTGTTGAGGAGGTTCAGCAATTGTATCTCTCATTTTAGTATCAGCCTCAATATTTTTGTATTTATAATAATCCATAATACCAAGGTTTCCTAATCTAAATGCCTCAGAAATTGCTTTTGGAACTTCTGCTTCTGCCTGAATAACATTTGCTTTGGCTTCCTGTGCTTTAGCTTTCATTTCTTGTTCAAGAGCAACAGCCATTGCACGACGTTCCTCAGCTTTTGCCTGAGCAATATTTTTATCAGCATTAGCTTGATCCATTTGAAGTGTAGCACCAATGTTTTTTCCAATATCAATATCAGCGATATCAATAGAAAGAATTTCAAATGCTGTTCCTGAGTCCAGTCCTTTATCAAGAACAACTTTTGAAATTGAATCAGGATTTTCGAGAACAGATTTATGAGAATCTGATGAACCGATAGAAGAAACTACGCCCTCTCCTACTCTTGCCAAAACAGTTTCTTCCCCAGCACCACCAACTAATTGACGAATATTTGCGCGAACAGTTACTCTTGCTTTTGCAATTAACTGAATACCATCTTTTGCAACAGCAGTTACAGGTGGAGTATCAATAACTTTTGGATTTACCGACATTTGAACAGCTTCAAGAACATCACGACCTGCCAGGTCAATTGCAGTAGCAGTTTTAAATTCCAAACTCATATTTGCTTTGTCGGCAGATATTAAAGCATTTACAACTTCCTGAACATGACCACCGGCAAGATAATGAGCTTCAAGAGAATCGCGTGATATTGATAATCCGGCTTTAGTTGATGAAATCATATTTCTGACAATAACTTGTGGTGGTACTTTTCTCCAGCGCATAAAAACAAGCTGAATAAGTGATATCTTAACTCCTGAAAGTAAAGCAGTAAACCACAAACCTACAGGAATAAAATAGAAAATAAGCCATAGTCCAAAAATTGAACCTATACCTATTGCGATAATTGCTAATACATTTGCTTCCATAATTTTATTTTTTTTGTTTTACATAAATTTTATTAAAATCAATTTTTATAATTTCAATTTCAGTTCCCGGATCAACAAACTCACTTTGTGTATGAACTTCGTAATAATCTCCATTAATCATAGCTTTTCCGGCAGGACTTAATCTTGATGTTGTCTTTCCTGTATCCCCTGCTTTTATTTTGTTTTCATCAATAACGTTTGTTTTTCCTTCTATTTTTGAATTTAACATCATTCGTTTCCAGGTTTTCGATCTTAAGGAAAAAACTAAGGTAACTATCGAAAGTAATATTGATGATGCTAAAACAATATGACCGGCAGTTGTTCCATAGGTTATATATGATTGCCAAACACCAATTAAAATAATTATTACACCAAGTATTCCAAAGATTGCAACTCCGGGAATTACAAGAATTTCGAGGATAATAAATAATAAGCCTATTAATATTAATACTACGATAACTGACCAGGCCATTTTAAAATGTTTTTATTGAATACTAGATGTTAATTTTCTATTTATCATTTCTTTATGCATGGGGTTTAGCTTGCTTAAACTACCAGATTTAACAGAACATTTTCCATTGTAATGAACAACTAAAGCGCATTGTTCTGCTTGCTCGGCTTCATGACCACAAACTTCAACCAAAGTATCTATAACAAAATCAAAAGTATTAAAATCATCATTAAAAAGAATAAGTTGTTTCTTATCTATTGATGAATCTTTCTTTTTTGTAATATTTTTTAATTTCTCTTTTTGCATACGAGATGACTTTTTTGAGACTATAAAGGTAAAATAAATGTTTTAATAATAACACTTTGGAAAAAGAAAATTATTTTTGTAATCAGTAAATTTATGACTATTTTAAAATGCTGTTATTTTTCACAAAAAAATTATGAATTTTTATAATGAAAGAATTTAACAAACTAATTAATAAGATAAGTATTGCACTGCAACAAAAGCTTCCAGGATATGAAGTTCAGAAATTAATGGAGCCTGCAACAAGAAATCGACTAATCGAAAAAATGAAACCCAGCAGTACTCCAAAAAAATGTGGTGTACTAGTTTTAATATACCCGAAGAACAATAAAATATTTACAGTTTTTATTAAGAGACAAACTTATGACGGTGTCCATAGCGGTCAGATTGCTTTTCCAGGTGGCAAGTATGAAAAAACTGATAACACTCTTGTAAATACTGCTATCAGAGAAGCTAACGAAGAAATTGGAATTAATCCTGATGATATTAATATTATAGGAAATTT
Organism: uncultured Bacteroidales bacterium; assembly: GCA_964404485.1. GTDB lineage: Bacteria > Bacteroidota > Bacteroidia > Bacteroidales > JAIORY01 > JAIORY01. The sequence continues at coordinate 6,994 of CAYOKJ010000033.1, forward strand.
AACCGAACTTTATATTCCCCCAAGTAATTTTAATGTATTACCAATACTAGCTTATATGGATAAACCTCCTGTTTTTAATATTGATAAAAATGAGGTTGACAGTATTATTGAAATTAGTATTGATGAGCTTGTTGATGAAAAGATTGTATCAAATAAAGAAGTTTACACAAGTGAAAAAACAATGATTAATGTTCCTTGTTATTTATATAAAAGAAATATTATCTGGGGCGCAACAGCAATGATTATTAGCGAATTCGTTAAAGTAATAAAAAATGATTGAGATTAGAAAGGTTTGAAATTGGAAAATTGTAATTGATTTATCAAACTGCTTAGTTGCAACTTAAATAATCTAAAATAAAATGGGTATTTTTGCAGAAATCAAAACTGATTAGAAATGAAAATAACTTTTCTTAAACGCTCGAAACCAAAGGCATTCGAATATAAACCATTATATTTCGATAAGGAAAAAGATAAACGAGAAAAACGAAAACGTGAATTAGGACTTGATGACTCACGTGACAGTAGTACTTTTATGAAAGGTGAATTACAACGTAGATGGAGAAAAAATGAAACAGATAAAAGCAACAAAACTTCAAATAAAACTTTTTTTATTTATTTGATGATTGCTGTAATGTCTATCTATCTAATCTTTTTTACTGATTTTGTTCAAAAAATAGTTCATTATTTCATACCAAATTAATGTCTGATATAATTAAATTATTACCGGATTCTGTTGCAAACAAAATTGCAGCCGGGGAAGTTATTCAACGACCTGCTTCAGCAGCTAAAGAATTACTCGAAAATTCTATTGATTCGGGTGCATCCGAAATAAAACTTATTATTAAGGATGCCGGAAAAACGCTTATTCAAGTTGTGGATAATGGTAGTGGGATGTCGGAAACAGATGCAAGAATGTCTTTCGAAAGACATGCCACTTCAAAAATCCAAGAAGCAAATGACCTTTTTGCAATACGAACGATGGGATTCAGGGGCGAAGCTCTCGCTTCTATTGCAGCAATTGCTCATGTTGATATTAAAACAAAATTATCAAATCAAGAACTTGGTTCTCATATTTGTATTGAAGGTTCTGAAGTAAAATCTCAGGATGCTGTAAGTTGTACTGATGGCACAAATATCTCTGTTAAAAATCTGTTTTTTAATGTTCCTGCAAGACGAAATTTTTTAAAATCAAACAATGTTGAAACAAGGCACATTATAGAGGAATTCAACAGAGTAGCTCTCGTCAACCCTAATATTGAGTTTTCATTTATTCATAATGAAAGGAAAGTATTTAAATTGCCAATCTCTAATCTAAAACAAAGAATTACCGGAATAATGGGAAGCAATTATGGGCAAAAACTTGTTCCTGTTGAACAAAAAACCGATAAGGTAAATATTACAGGATATATTGGAAAACCCGAATTTGCAAAAAAAACCCGAGGCGAACAATACTTTTTTGTGAATAACAGATTTATCAAACATCCTTATCTTAACCATGCTGTAGATAATGCATTTCAGGAGCTATTACCAAGTAAAGCTTTTCCTTCATACTTTATATATTTTGATGTTGACCCAAAACAAATCGACATAAATATTCATCCAACAAAAACCGAAGTAAACTTTCTGGATAATAAATTGATTTATGCGATTCTACGGTCAGCAGTTAAGCAAGGTCTCGGAAAATACAACATCACCCCCACCATTGATTTTGAGGTAGAACAAAGTTTTGATGTTCCCAATCCACCAAAAGGAAAACCAATTATTAATCCTTTCGAAAAAACTGAATCAACATTTAATCCTTTTGAAACTCAACAGCAAAAAATACAAACTAAAAGAGAAGTTTCAAATTCAGAAAATTGGGAAAAATTATTTGCAGGGAAAAATGTACAAAATGAAATTTTTGAATCTCCTGATGATGCAAAAAGCAATAAAGAGCATTTGACTGAATTAAAAATAAGTAATAATGAAAATGGAACAGAAGAAAGGAAAATTTTTCAAATTCAAAATCGTTATATTCTCACTTTTATTAAATCCGGAATTTTAATAATTGATCAGCAAAATGCTCATGAAAGGATTTTGTATGAGCGTTATAAAAAAATGTTGGAGAATAAAAAAGGTAATTCACAACAAGAACTTTTTCCTCAAAACATAAGTTTTACACCTGGCGATGCTGAAATAGTAAAAGATCTAAAAAAAGAACTTTATAATGTTGGATTTGAGATTGAGGAATTCGGCACAAACACTTTTATAGTAAACGGTACACCTCCCGATATTTCAAATAAAAATATTAAAGACATTTTGGAAGGTATAATCGAAAACTATAAAAAAAATATGATTGACCTTCATTTAGACAGGAAAATAAATATTGCTCGTTCGATGGCTGCAAATTTGTCAGTAAAAGCAGGTAAAAAACTGCAAAAAGAAGAAATGGGTACATTTATTGATGAGCTTTTTGAATGTCAAATGCCGGAAAAATCTCCGGGAGGAAAATCAACAATTAACATAATTCTTTTCGAGGAATTGAGTAAAATATTTATGCATTAAAAAAAATTAATATGTCGAATCAATACAGACCAACAGGTTTTAAAGTATTACCGCCGGTGGTAAAAAATCTTCTGATAATAAACGGAATATTTTTTCTTGCAAGCATTACAGCAGAAAATGTCTGGGGAATCGACCTTGCAGATTATTTGGGACTGCATTATTTCGCAGCTGATAAATTCAATCCTTTCCAATTCATTACATATATGTTTATGCATGGTGGTTTTTCACACATCTTATTTAACATGTTTGCTTTATGGATGTTTGGGAATGTTCTTGAAAGCGTTTGGGGTCCAAAACGATTTTTGACATATTATGTTATTACAGGAATTGGTGCAGCTATTGTCCATTATATTGTTTTCTATTTTCAGATTTATCCAGTTCTTGATATAATACAAGAATTTACTCAAAATCCGTCTAATCAAAAACTTATCGAATTTCTTGGATCTTCGAATTTTCAGATTTCATCATATGAAATGCAAAACCACTATCATACTTTTTCTGCAAATTACAACAGTATAGTTGGATCAAACCCTGACAGAGCTTTGCAACTTGCTATTGATTATATATCGGTTTATAAAACCGATTTTTTAAATGCACCTGTAGTTATAGGAGCATCAGGAGCTGTTTTCGGAATCTTGCTTGCTTTTGGAATGCTTTTCCCAAATTCGCTACTTTATATATATTTTGCATTTCCTATTAAAGCAAAATATTTTGTAATTATTTATGGGTTAATTGAGTTGTTTTCGGGATTTTATGACACTACGAGTAATGTAGCTCATTTTGCACATCTCGGAGGTATGATTTTTGGATTTTTCCTTATTCTATATTGGAAAAAGAAAAGCTAATAACAAAACACAATGAAATTATAACTTCTTCCTATTTTGGTGGAAGGATGCTAAGGAGGTAATAAAACAATGAACTACTACAATCATAATCAAAATCCGTTGGAGGAAATTAAATCCTTTTTCAGAAAAAAGAATATTTTATCGAGATTGATACTAATTAATGTGATAGTTTTTATTGCAGCAAACATCATTAATTTGGTTATTTGGTTATTTATCGGTCAACAAGCTAATGCTGTTTTTTCTCCTGTTGTTTCCTGGTTTGCTGTTCCTTCTGATATTTCTGCACTATTGTCAAAACCCTGGACAATATTCACTTATATGTTTTTGCAGGAAAATTTCTTTCATATTTTCTTTAATATGTTTGTTTTATATTTCGGAGGAAGAATTTTTCTTGAGTATTTAAGTCAAAAGAAATTACTAAGCACATACATATGGGGAGGTTTAATTGGTGGGCTTTTTTATGTTATTGCTTTTAATGTTTTTCCTGTTTTCAATCAATATAAAACTCTTTCGGTTGCACTTGGATCATCAGCCTCTGTATTAGCAATACTTGTAGCAATTGCAACTTATGTACCTAATTATTCTATGACATTAATTCTTTTGGGTCGTGTAAAATTAAAATACATTGCTTTAGCTTTAGTTGTTATTGATATTTTAAGTATCCAAAAAGGAAATCCCGGTGGTCATATTGCTCATATTGGTGGAGCACTTTGGGGATATTTGTATATTGCGGTACTAAAAAACGGATTTGACATGAATAAGTTTTTTAATAATTTTAATTTTAGCAATATTTTTAAAACTTTTATGAAGCCTAAAGATTCCGCTTCAAAGCATTATTCTAAAAATAGATCGGTTTCTGATGAAGATTATAATTATCATAAAAAATATGATCAAAAGCAAATTGATAGTATTTTAGATAAAATTTCAAAATCTGGTTACGAAAGCCTTTCTAAAGCAGAAAAAGAAATACTTTTTAAAACAAGTAACAAGAAGTGAGAAAAAAACAAACTTCAAAAAAGCGCTTGAATATTATTTCCAAAATATTGATTTTCATCAATTTTCTTGCTGTTATTTCTTTGCTTCTCTCCTACATTTCTCCTTATTTTAATCCGATTAATATCTGGATTTTTGCATTTGTCGGTCTCGTTTATCCGGTGATTTTAATAGTAAATATTTTCTTTATTGTTTTTTGGCTGATTTTTGGAAAAAAATATTTCTTACTTTCCTTAATTACTATTTTAATTGGTTTTAACTACATCGGTAGGTTTTATCAAATTTCCGGCGATGAAGATATTCCTCATAAAAGCAATTCTTTTAAAGTTTTGTCATATAATGTTCATGATCTTACCGAAAATAATTATTTAAAAACAAATAAAAATAAAAATGAAATTTTTGACTTTTTAATTAATGATTCACCTGATATTGCTTGCATACAAGAATTTCATTCAAAAGGAAAAAACTATTATTTCCCTTTAGTTTTCCTTAAAGAAAAGATTAATTCAAATAATTATTATTATCAAAGTTATTTTAGACCAGGAGCCAATGCAATTACCGGAATGGCTATTTTTAGTAAGTTTCCTATTGTCAATAATGGATTTTTTGAACACGAATCAAGCAGAAAATTTGGAATATTTGCAGATATTGTTACAAAATCAGATACTATAAGAATTTACAATCTACATCTTGAATCAATTATGCTTTCTTATAATGATCTATCGTATGTAAAAGGAATTATTGAAAACTCCGATAAAATTGAAAAATCAAGAAGCAAAACCAAACGAATTTTTTATAAATTTAAAACTGCATTTCAAAAAAGAGCTTTACAGGTTAATATTGTATCTGAACACATAAAAAATTCTCCCTATCCCGTTATTGTCTGCGGCGATTTTAACGACACACCTGTTTCATATACTTATCATCAAATATCAAAAAATCTTAATGATGCATTTTTAGAAACCGGAAGCGGAATAGGCAGAACTTATGCAAATATTCTTCCTGCTTTTAGGATTGATTATATTTTGTATGATGATTTTTTTGATTCACATAACTACATTATTCATACGATTGAAATATCAGATCATTATCCGATTTCTTGCTACTTCTCGAAAAGAGAGAAATAATAACCAATTACTTTTTAGAGATTTTTTACTAATTTCGTGTTTAATTAAACCCGAAAATGAAATTCGAATTAACATCAGATTATAAACCAACCGGGGATCAACCGGAAGCTATTAAACAATTAGTAGAAGGCATAAAGCGAGGAGATGATTCACAAGTTCTTCTTGGTGTAACAGGATCGGGAAAAACATTTACAATTGCAAATGTGCTTCAGCAAATAAACCGTCCTGCTCTAATTTTAAGCCACAACAAAACTCTTGCGGCTCAACTTTATAGTGAGTTCAAACATTTCTTCCCCAAAAATGCTGTTGAATATTTTGTTTCATATTATGATTATTATCAACCCGAAGCCTACCTTCCCGTAACAAATACTTATATAGAGAAAGATTTATCAATTAACGATCAAATTGAAAAATTACGTTTAAGCACAAGTTCTTCCCTTCTTTCAGGGAGAAGAGATATTATTGTTGTTTCATCAGTTTCTTGTATTTATGGAATTGGAAATCCTGACGATTTTACAAATAATGTGATAAACATTGGAAAGGGTGAAATCAAAAGCCGAAATAAGTTTTTACATGAATTGGTTTCAAGTCTATATTCCCGTTCAGAGATTGAGTTTAGGAATGGAAATTTCAGAGTCAGGGGCGATACAGTTGATGTTTTTCCGGCTTATACCGATTTTGCATTTCGTGTTTTTTTCTGGGGAGATACAGTTGAATCAATAGAATCATTCGATCCTGTTAAAGGTAATAAACTAGAAGTGCTCGAAAGCATAATTATTTATCCTGCAAATATTTTTGTCACATCAAAAGATAAAATGAAAAGCTCGATTATCGAAATTCAAAATGATATGTTTAAGCAAGTGGATTATTTTAAAGAATGTGGGAAGAATTTTGAGGCAAAACGACTGCAAGACAGAGTAACTTACGACATTGAAATGATGAAAGAACTTGGTTATTGTTCAGGAATAGAAAACTATTCGAGATATTTTGATGGCAGAAAAACCGGAACACGACCTTTTTGTTTAATAGATTATTTCCCTGATGATTTTGTTTTAGTAATTGATGAAAGTCATGTTACGATTCCACAGGTAAGAGCAATGTATGGCGGCGATCGATCAAGAAAACAAAATCTTGTTGAATACGGTTTCAGACTACCTTCTGCAATGGACAACCGACCTTTAAAATTTGATGAATTCGAAAGAATCACAGAGCAAACTATTTACGTAAGTGCTACCCCGGCAGACTACGAATTACAAAAAACTGAAGGTGTTGTTGTTGAACAATTGATACGGCCGACAGGTTTGCTTGATCCAACTATTGAGGTTAAGCCAAGTTTAAATCAAATTGATGATCTTTTAGATGAAATTGAAAAAGTTGTTACTGATAAAAAAAGAGTTTTAGTTACAACACTAACAAAAAGAATGGCTGAAGAATTATCAAAGTATTTAATTAATTTGGGTGTAAAAGCCAGATATATTCATTCTGATGTTCCAACGATCGAAAGAGTGGAAATAATTAGTGATTTGCGGGCTGGAGTTTATGATGTATTAATAGGAGTAAATCTTTTGCGAGAAGGACTTGATCTACCTGAAGTTTCATTGGTTGCAATTCTTGATGCAGACAAAGAAGGATTTCTTAGATCAGAGAGGTCACTTACTCAAACTGCAGGCAGGGCAGCAAGAAATGTCAATAGTAAAGTAATTATGTATGCTGATAAAACTACATCTTCGATGAGGCGTACTATTGATGAAAGTAACAGGAGAAGAGAAAAACAAGTTAATTATAATCAAAAACATAATATTACTCCAACTCAAATTCAAAAGTCAGAATTCGCTGTTCTTGGAAACGAAAGTACTGAAAGAACAAAATCTATTAATCCAAAAGCTTATATCGAAAACAACAATAATGACATTGCTGCTGACCCTGTTGTAAAATATATGAGCAAAGATCAGATTAAAAAAGCAATTCAAAAAATCAAAAAGATGATAGAAAAGTCAGTAAAAGAACTTGATTTTATTGAAGCAGCAAGGCTAAGAGACGAAATTACCGAACTTCAAAAATTAGTGTAAGAAAAATAGTTAATAATATTATTTTTTAATTAAATACAACTTCCAATTAAACAACTAACAATCAATACAATTATTTTTATTTCCTGTTGTTTAATTATTACTATTTTTATTTATTAACTACTTAATGTAAATAACTTTATCTTTTTATAAACGCTTTTGAAAAAAAATTGTTATTTTTGTTAATTGTATTTTTTTTCAAAAATAAATATTTAAAAGTTTTAACATACACATTATTATGAAGAAGAAAATTCTTATTATTGATGATGAATTAAGTATTAGAATTTTATTAGAAAATTTCCTTAAACGGAACTATGATGTTGCCGCAAAAAATGACGGAATGGAGGGTCTAAAATGGATGGAAGAAGGTAATATTCCCGATCTTGTTGTAGCAGACATTCAAATGCCAAATCTAGATGGTTATGATTTCATTAAAAACGTAAGAGCCAGTGGATATTACAAAGATATTCCTCTTATTATGTTATCAGGTATTGAAAGTAGTAACGAAAAGGTAAAATGCTTAAAACTTGGAGCTAATGATTATGTAGTAAAACCATTTAATCCAGAGGAATTAGAGATAAGAATTGAACTACTTCTTTCAAGAAAATAATATCAGATTTTATTTATGGACAATCCGGATACAAAAATATTACGTATCTTATATATAGGGCGCGAACTTGAAATACTTCACAAATTAAAAATTGATAATAATAGATTTGAAGTAATTGAAGCCAGAAATGGAATTGATGCTGTAGCCATTTATAAAAAAAACATTGATATTCATGGAATTATTTCTGAAGAAGTTTTGCCAGGAATGAATGGAATTGATGTTGCAGTGATGATGCGTTCAAAACACATTCCTATCACATTACCATTTATTATTGTTCATAAAGAACAAAGCCAAAAACTTTTTGCACAAGCACGAAGAAATAAGATTGATGATTTTTACACTTTGCCAATAAACTGTAAAGATATTTATATAAGAATGAATTTTCTTAGCAAGTTTAAGCTTTTACATCCTGAAACAACAAAAGATTTATACAAAAAAGAAAGATCGTACAAAATTCCAATAATTAAAAGATTGTTTGATATTGTAGTATCAAGTTTTGCTTTGTTATTATTATCACCTATTCTTCTGTTATTTGCTCTTGCAATAAGAATCGAATCAAAAGGAAAAGTATATTATACTTCAAAAAGAGTTGGAACAGGTTATAGAATATTTGATTTTTTTAAATTAAGATCAATGTACAAGGGTGCAGATGCAAAACTTAAAGAATTAGGACATCTTAACAAATATTCTAATAATAAATCAGAAAATAAAGATGAACATAAAGCAAATAAATGCCCCAGATGCGCAAAACTTCCTGAAGGCGAATTTTGTAGTCCTACTTTATTAACATCAGATGGAATGATTTGTGAATATTGGATTTCTGAATTAAAAAAACAAAAATCAACTTCCACTTTTATTAAAATTCAAGACGATCCAAGAATTACTAAAGTTGGAAAAATAATCAGGAATACAAGTATTGATGAATTACCACAATTAATTAATGTGTTAAAAGGTGATATGTCAATAGTTGGAAATAGACCATTACCCCTATACGAAGCAGAACTGCTTACTTCGGATGATTGGAGTGCTAGATTTTTAGGTCCTGCTGGTATAACCGGTCTATGGCAAGTTGAACTAAGGGGTAAAAAAGGCGAAATGTCAGAAGAAGAAAGAAAATATCTTGACAATCAATATGCAAATAATTTTTCTTTCTGGGGCGATATAAAATTAATATTAAAAACAGTTCCTGCATTATTTCAAAAAGATAGTGTTTAGAATATAATTATTTTATTATTGTTAAAAACTCATTAATAACTTATTATATTTGGTTTAAATATTTATTAAAAAAAAATGTAGATTGCAAATCTTTGTAAAAAATGTTTATAATTAATATTATAATTAAAATGTTAAAGAAAAAAATAGTAATTCTATTTGCTTTACTTGTGTTTGGTGTATCTGTGAGTTACTGTCAAGTTGATTCTTCTTTATTTTTTGATCCAATTACAGATGATATTCAATATAAAATATTGCCGCTTGAAGCATTGATAGATTCAGCAATACAAAATGACCCACGTGTAAAACTTGAAGCACTCCAGGTTGATTATGACAGGTATGGAATAGCAACTACAAGACGAGATTGGACAAAAAATTTAGGATTTCAGGGAAATCTTGATTATGGGAATTTATTTTATTATGATCGTGATGAACTTACAAGGTTAGATAGATTTTATCTTACCGAATCAAGAAGAACAAATGTTGGGGTAGGATTATGGTTTAGGTTTCCACTATTTTATATTATTGACAGGAAAAATCAAATCAACCAAAAGAAAAAAGGTGTTGAGATTTCGATGATGAGAAGAAATGTAAGAATTAGATTGATTAGAAGAGAAGTTGTTGAAATATATAATAAAATGCTTGAACAACAAGCCTTAATACGTATAAGTAATGAATACCAACAATACTCCATGCTTGATATGAGCATGGCAGAACTTGAATTTTTAAATGGTGAAATTACTGCCTCTGAACTTACAAGACTGAAGGATTATCAAACTCAGCGTTACCTTGCATTCGCTCAATCAGTATGGAGATTTAATTATTATTTAGAATTATTGGAAGAAGTAGTTGGTATCAGATTTAATTTAATAAATAAACTGAAGTAATGGAACTTAAACAACTTATTCAGTTATTCAAAAGACACATTTTTTTGCTAATAGCAATTCCCATATTGCTTGCAGTAATAGTGTTATTATTTTCTCTAAAATCACCTAAAGTTTTCTCCTCTGAAGCAAAAGTATATACAGGTATTGCTACAGGATATTCTATCGAATCAACCGACCGAAGAACTCTTGATTATTTTGCTACTAATGTTCAGTTTGATAATTTATTAAATTTAATACATTCTCGTCAAACTATTGAAAAAACTGCTATCAGATTGCTTGCACAAGGATTATGTTTGGAGCAACCTATCCCACAATATATTTCAATAAACAATTACGAAGCTTTACATAATATGGTTCCTGTGGAAGTTAAAGACCTTGTTGTAAAAAACGGCAAAATGGGTCTTGACAGGAAAAAAGAAGAACAAATAACTGTATGGCAAAAAGAAATTCAAGACCTCGAATCAGAAATAAACAGGAAAAAAAACAAAGCATTCAGTTCTCTTTCATCCAATGATAATACTGATCAAGATGTAGATCAATCGAGTAAAGATAATTCACAAAATCAAACTAATTTAAATACTGTTTATCATACTGTTAATACTGGTGAATCTATTTATACAATAGCAAGCAAATATGGCATTTCAGTTGGTCAAATTGCAGAGATGAACAACCTTCAGAGTAATTCAGTCTCATTTGGGCAGGTGTTAATAGTTAAAAAAAATAATACAGTAAATTTAAAAAATCAATATCATATTGTTAAACCCGGCGAATCTTTATTTTCTATCTCATCTAAATATGGCACAAATATCAATATTTTAAGAAGCTTAAATAATTTGAATGGTAATTCTGTTACTGTAGGAGATCGTTTAATAGTTAAGACTAATGATGACAGCAAATATAATTCATCTTCAAATTCATATTATAATAAAGAAGCTTCAGGCAATAATAATACAACTAGTAACTCACAATCAAATTCTATTGATCAGGTAATTAATATTTATAAAGCTGCTGAATATGAAAAAGATCCAATTGTTCCACCTGGAGTAAATAAAAGTGATTTTGATCGAACAGTAAAAAACTTAACCAGATATTATAAATTAAACGATGAAAATTTTATTTACGAATTACTGAATTTTCATCATAAGAATTATAGTATTTCATCTATTTTACAAAATTTAAATGTATCAAGAATGAATAGCAGTGACTTTATCAGAGTTACTTATCAATCTGATGAACCTGGAATTTGTCAACAAACTTTAAAAATTCTTACATCCGTATTTATTACAAATTATAAATCTCTTAGAGTCAATCAAACAGATGCAGTTGTAAGTTATTTTCAAGAACAAGTGGATTCTGCAAATAGCAAATTGCAAAAAGCCGAAGACAGACTACTTAAATTTAATCAGAAAAATAATATTATTAACTATTACGAGCAAAGTAAAGCCATTGCCGGTCAAAAAGAAGATCTTGATCTGTTTTATCAAAATGAGCAAATTCGAATATCATCATCTTTAGCTGCAATACGAGAAATAGAAACAAAACTTGCATCAAGTGACAGTATTTATCTTTCAAGTGATGAAATTTCAAAAAGACGCAAGAAACTTACGCAGGTACAGGAAAAAATTCTGATTAATCAAATGACAAGTGATTTTGATCCTTACACAAGCGGTAAATTAAAACAACTTAAACTTGAAGCTCAAAGTATTAAAAACCAAATAAAGGTATATGTTGACAAGCTCTATCTATACAATCATTCCCCTCAAGGAATACCAATAAAAACAGTATTAACCGAATGGTTCAACAATGCTATTGCTTATCAGGAAGCTAAAGCAAGTTTAAGTGTTTTACAAGAAAGAAAGAAAGATTTTTTAAGAGTTTATCAGATAATGGCTCCTCTTGGTGCAATGTTAAAACGTATCGAAAGAGAAATTAAAGTTGCTGAACAATCTTATCTGGAACTTTTGCAAAGCCTTAATATGGCTAAAATGAAACAGCAAAATTTGGAAATGTCCACCAATATTAAAATTGTAGATGATCCCTATTTTCCTATTTCGGCAAATGCATCAAAAACAAAATTATTAATAATAATTGCAGGAATGATAGGTTTTGTAATTGTTGCATTTATCATTGTAATGCTTGAATATTTTGATACTACAATAAAATCTCCTAATAGAGTTGAAAGTATTACAAAATTAAAACTTGCCAGTGCCTTTCCTGTTTTTGTACCAGGATCTCAATCATATGATTATAATTTTATTTCAAACAGATTAATAGAAATATTAATTCAGAATATAAAACTAAATATTGCACACCAATCTATTTATTCTGCCGAAAAACCATATTTAATACTAATATTTAGTACCAGAGATCAATCAGGTAAAACAACAATTGCTACAAAATTGATCAATAAATTACGCTCACTAGGAGAAAATTCTCTTTATTTGAATTACACAAAAGAATCGGGGAAAAAAGTTAATTCTGAAAATGAAGATGTAATAAACTACAAGATTGATAATAAATTTGTTTCTATTTCTCACATTAAAGATCTTCTTGAAACAAAATATCTGAGAAGTGAAAATTCAAAATATGATTACATCATTCTTGAAATACCTTCAATTGTTTTTAATTCTTATCCACTTGAATTAATGAATACAGTTGACCTCTCTTTACTTGTAGTGAAAGCAAAAGATCAATGGCAAAAAGCTGATATTGCAGCTCTAAATACAATGCAGGAAGTTTCAAAGGAAAATCCATTAATAATACTCAATCAGGCTGAGATATTTGCACTTGAGGATATTATTAATAAAGTAAGCTTTAAAAAGAAAAAGACCTTTTTTAAAAGATTCAAGAAAGCTATTCTTTATCCATTTCGCATAAAAATCAAAGTGAGAGTTGATTAATTTCTGACATTGTGAAAAATTTAATATCTAAATTACTCAACAATAATAATTTTCTCTCCCTTTCTAGCAATATGGTTGTTGCTGTATTTGGATTTTTTAGCTTTTTTATACTAATTAGAACTCTTGAACCTAATACTTTTGGTGAATGGGTTCTTTATATTACTGCCGGAAATTTTATTGAGATGTTGCGATTTGGAATTACACGAACTGCAATAATAAGATTCTTATCAGGAGCACAAGGCATTGAAAAAGAAAAGCTAATTGGCTCTAATTGGATAATTGGGTTATTATCTACCCTGATTATTGTTGTTATTCTTTGGTTAATTTACTTTCTTTTTCCTGAATCTATTGATTCTTCTGGTTATTCTTTGTTTTTTATATGGTATCCTTTACTTGCACTAGTAAATTTGCCTTTTAACAATGCACTTTCAATATTACATGCCGAACAAAAATTTGACAAAATATTGTATATTAGATTATTAAATGTTGGAGCATTTGTCATTTTTCTAATTATTAACATTTTTATTTTTCAATTTGGAATATTTGAAATAGTTATTGCACATTTGGTTTTCAATTTTCTAACGTCAATAATTTGTATGTTATACAAATGGGATGGAATAAAATATTTCTTTAAAGCAGACAGGAAAACCAATAAAATAATTCTGAATTTCGGAAAATATACTACAGGAACATTAATAGGTAGCAATCTTCTAAAAAGTTCTGATGCTTTTTTAATTGGCTTAAGTGCTTTTATGGGAACTACAGGTGTTGCATTATATAGTGTACCACTTAAGTTAACTGAGATTCTTGAAATCCCTTTGAGAAGTTATGTGGCTACAGCCTTTCCACGAATGTCAAAAGCAAGTATCCAAAACAATATTAAAGAAGTGAAACGTATATATTATTCATATACAGGAGGATTAACATTTCTTCTTTTACCAATAATAATTATTGGATTTATTTTTGCTGAAGATTTTGTAATATTATTAGGAGGTAAAGATTATATTGAGACCGCCGGAATTTTTCGAGTTTTTTGTATTTACGGTCTGTTCATTCCTATTGATAAATTTACAGGTGTTGCTCTGGATAGTATTAACAAACCTCGTAAAAATTTTTATAAGGTTGTTTACATGGCATCAGCAAATATCATTGGTGATTCACTTGTAATTTTCTTTATTACAAAGTTTCTTTTTATTTTTTCTTTTATTACTTTATTACCGGAATATTTAAATATAAACATCATTTCTTCTATTAGTTCTCAATTCGCCTTATTCAGAGGTCTAGAACTTGTTTCAGTAATAACAATATTATTTACATTAATAGGTGTAGTTGTTGGAATAAATTATCTCAATAGTGAAATAAAAATCAATTTAAAATACATATTTATTGAAGGAGTAAATTTCTATAAATATTTTTTTAAAGATGTAAAGAAATATTTTGTAAAATAATTTTTTTAATTTTATAAAATATTAAAATCATTTTTCGAAATGCTAAAATCGCTGAAAGAAAAAACTGGCTCATATCAACTCAATAATCCATTGGTTATTGTTTTGCTAATAGCTTTTATAATAATTCTTGGGTGGGTAATAGCTACAGGCGGATTAATTACTGCAATTGGAATTCTTTTTTTACCTCCAATTTTAATATTTTTAAACAGATTGTTCGTTAAACCTGAAATTGGAATATATACTCTAATTGTTTTATCATTTTTTGCAATTGGAGTAACAAGGTATATTCCTTTACCATTAGGTATGAGTATTGATATATTTCTTGTTATTTCTGTTATTACTGTTTTTTTTAAATTCTTTTACACAAAAATAGATCTTACTTATGTAAATTCTGATATAACATGGCTTTTACTACTTTGGTTTCTATATTCTATTCTTCAATTTTTTAATCCGGAAGCATTAAGTCAAAAAGCCTGGGTTTTTGCTATGCGTTCAATCTCTTTCTACCCCCTTCTACTTGTTCCATTAACATTTCTATTGTTTAAAAAAGTAAAATATGTTTATATTTTTATATATCTATGGGGTTTTCTTTCAATATTGGGAACTCTAAAAGGACTACAGCAATTATATATCGGGCCAGATTTTGCTGAACAAAAATGGTTAGATACAATAGGTGGTATTACTCATATCCTATTTGGCGAATTACGTGTGTTTTCATTTTATAGTGATGCTGGTCAGTTTGGAGCTGCTCAAGGTGCAACCGGTATTATGGGTTTATTAGTAGCCTTAAATATTAAAGGATTTTTAAATAAATCATTTTTTTGGGCAGTAGCTTTATCCGGTCTTTGGGGAATGATGATTTCCGGTACTCGAGGTGCATTAATAGTTCCGCTAATTGGAGGTATGGTTTATCTTATACACAGAAAAAATTTCAGAGTAATAATTATTGGAATTATTTTAATGGCCTCTATCTATAGTTTTTTTAGATACACATATATTGGAAATAGCAATTCTCAAATAAGAAGGATGAGAACAGCTTTCACACCATCTGATGATGCATCATTACAAGTTAGGCTTGAAAATCGTAGAGTATTAAAAGTGTATTTAAGCTCAAGACCTTTTGGCGGCGGAATAGGAAGTGCCGGTGGTTGGGGTCAAAGATTTTCCCCTAATGGATTCCTTGCCAGTATCCCTACTGATAGCTGGTATGTACAAATATGGGCTGAACAAGGAATTATTGGATTAACATTGCATCTTTTAATATTAGCATATATCTTTACGAAATCCTCCTACTTGATAATGTTTAAGATTCATGATCCCGAATTGCGGGGAATTTTTAGCGCCATTTGTGCCGCTTTTGCAGGAATAATGGGCGCAAGCTATGGAAACGGTATTTTAGGTCAGATTCCTTCCAGTGTTATTACATACATAAGTTGGGCATTAATGTTTATGTCTCCATATTTTGATTACCAATTACGCACTTCGCCAGCAGATTCAAGATTTAGTTTGTTTAGTTTTAATAAGTAATGAAAATACCTTATGAATTAATAAAAGTTGCCATTTATGCTTCAATTAAAGCAGGGAATGCAATTTTAAAAATATACAAAACTGATTTTTCCTTTGAAAAAAAGATAGATAATAGCCCTCTTACTATTGCTGATAAAAAATCTCATATTATTATTAGAGATGAATTATTATCTACAAATTTACCAATATTAAGTGAAGAAGGAATAGAAATTCCTTTTGACAAAAGAAAAAACTGGAAACGGTTTTGGATGGTTGATCCTCTTGACGGGACAAAAGAATTTATTAAAAGAAACGATGAATTTACTGTTAACATAGCTCTAATAGAAAATAATTACCCGATTGGTGGAGTAATTTTTCTTCCTGTTTTAGATGTGTTATATTTTGCTTTTGATGGAATTGGATCTTTTAAACTAAAAAATGTTTCTAAAAATTATTTTCCTAATATTGAAATATTAGAGTTAATTAATAAATCAAAAAAACTACCATTAAAAATCAAAAAAGAAACATTCACTATTATAGCAAGCAGATCACATTTATCTGATGAAACAGAAGATTTTATTAAGAAGTTAAAAGATAAACACAGAAAAGTTGAATTAATTTCAAGAGGTAGTTCTCTTAAATTTTGTGTAATTGCTGAAGGAACAGCTGATATTTACCCAAGACATGCTCCTACTATGGAATGGGATACAGCTGCAGGACAAGCTATAGTTGAAATTGCAGGCGGAAAAGTCATAAATATTAACCAAAATAGAATCAAATATAACAAACCAAATCTTCTTAATCCATGGTTTATTGTTAAATTTTAGTTTCATATTTCCATTTCACTCAACTTACTAAAACCCAAATTACTTTGAGTTGATTATTATTTACTGTATAAAAATGATAAAAAACTTAGCTTTATAATCAGCTTTTATTTTAAAAAACTATATCTTTGGTCTCAAGATTTTACATAAAGTAATTTATTTTTACTTTGAGTTAGAATTTTTTAAATTCATTCTAATATGGTTTATTATGAGTTCGATAAAAACTGAAAATTATTTTCCAAAAACAATTTCAAAAAAGCAAGCATCAGATACCGGAATGGCTGTTGTTCTGATATTGTTACTAATTGGATTTTTTACAAAATCTGATATTTATTTTAAAATTGCAATTCCTTTGCTGGTAATTAATATGATATTTCCTTTGTTCTACTATTTTTTTGCTTTTGCCTGGTTGGGATTTTCAACTATTCTTGGTACGGTTGTTTCAAAAATAATTTTATCAATTGTATATATTATTTTAGTTTTTCCTATGGGGTTAATCAGAAGAATGTCTAGAAAAGATCCTTTACAATTAAAGAAATTCAAGAAAAATAAAAATTCTGTTTTTATTACGAGAAATATTAGTTTTACATCAAAAGACATTGAAAAACCATATTAATTATTAAAAATTACTTTTATGGAATTCTTAAAAGATTTATGGGCATTTATAAGAGAACGGAAAAAATTTTGGCTTTTACCACTAATAATTGTTTTATTGTTATTAGGAGTATTAATTGTTTTTACAAGTGGTTCTGCAATAGCTCCATTTATTTATACATTATTTTAACAAATATTTTAATACTATGTCTACGATAATACTAGGTATATCAGCCTATTATCACGATAGTGCTGCAGCAATTATTGTTGATGGAGAAATAATAGCAGCTGCTCATGAAGAACGTTTTACAAGAATAAAACACGATTCTTCATTTCCCATTAATGCTTGTAAATATGTTATTAGTGAAGCAGGAATAGATTTCGAAGAGGTAACTGCAGTATCATTTTATGACAAACCATTAATTAAATTCGAAAGACTACTAGAAACTTACCATGCTTTTGCACCAAGAGGTTTAATAAGTTTTCTTTCAGCTATTCCGGTTTGGATAAAAGAAAAATTATTTATGAAAAAAATGCTTAGGGACGAACTGGCAAAACTTGGAAAAAATAAAGCGCCAATTCTGTTTCCTGAACATCATTTATCACATGCTGCTAGTGCCTTTTATCCTTCACCCTTTGATGATGCAGCAATTTTAACTATAGACGGAGTTGGTGAATGGGCTACAACTACAATTGGCTATGGAAATGGAAATAATATACAAATGCTAAATGAATTACATTTCCCTCATTCTCTTGGATTACTTTATTCTGCTTTTACATATTATACCGGTTTTAGAGTAAATAGCGGTGAATATAAGCTAATGGGACTTGCTCCATACGGTAATCCTGAATCTGAACAAACCAAAAAATATAAAGAAAATATATTAAATGAATTGATTGATGTTCGTGATGATGGGTCATTTTTACTTAATATGAAATATTTTAAGTTCGCCACCGGACTTAAAATGACCAACAATAAAAAATGGACAACATTATTTGGAATTCCTCCAAGAAATCCAGAATCGGATATTACTCAGGAATACATGAATATGGCTTCTGCTATCCAAAAAGTTACGGAAGATATTGTAATTAAACTTGCTAAGACTGCAAAAAAACTAACAAACAGCGATTATTTAGTGATGGCAGGAGGAGTTGCATTAAACAGCGTAGCCAACGGAAAACTCTTAAGCTCGGGAATATTTAAGGATATTTGGATACAACCTGCCGCCGGAGATGCTGGTGGAGCTTTAGGTGCTGCATATCTAGGTTGGTATTTATGGAAAGGAGAAAA
>CAYOKJ010000034.1:0-13013 GCA_964404485.1 uncultured Bacteroidales bacterium
AATACAACTTCCGCTTATCAAAAGTTAAATACCAACCCAATGCCGGAGTTGTTGACCTCTCAGATATTGATGATAATAAAGAGTTGAGTATTAATCTAAAACCTGACTTTGGAAGTATTTATATTACTACTGAACCTGAAAACGGAGCGACAGTTATTTTGGATAATATTAATACAACTAAAACTACACCTTGTACTCTTGATGAAGTTGAATCGGGAACCCATCGTATTACATTAAGAAGAGAATGGTACGAGCCTGTTATCAAAGAATTCAAATTATCAGCAGAAGAAGAAAAAAGTATCAACGTTAGCCTGATTCCTTCTTTTGGGGAACTGAAAATAACAAGTGATCCTAAAGCAGATATTTTTATTGACAACATAAAAAAAGGATATGGTGATTATAGCTGTCGCTTATCACCGGGTATTTATTCTGTCAAAGCTCAAAAACCAAAACATCGGAATAAAGAACAAAGCATAGAAATCAGGGTTGGAGAAATAAAAAATATCAGCTTCAATCTCCAGGCAAAATATGGTACTTTGGATATTGCAAGTACACCCTGGAAAGCCAATATTACTCTTAATGGTAAAGAATACGGCAATACACCAAAAACCATCAAGAGTCTTCTGGTTGGAACTTATGCAGTAAAACTTATTAAGGCAGGATATGCTCAATATACTAAATCAATTGTTATTGAAGAAGGACAAACCGAAGAAATAAATATAGAACTATCATCTGGTAAACAAATAACAATTAACAGTACTCCGCAAGGAGCAAAACTCTATATTAATAATAATTACCAAGGTTTAACACCTTTTACAATTGAACTTTCTTTTAATAATCACCAAATAAAACTGATAAATGGTAAAAAAGTTTTAGAAGAAAAAATTTTAATAAGCAAAAATGGACAAAGTAATTTTGAGTACAATGTGATTGAATTTACTAATTATACAGAAACTAAGAATGGTCTTAATCTTGAAATGATAGCAGTAAAAGGCGGCACTTTTGAAATGGGAAGTAATGATGGAAATGATTCTGAAAAACCAATCCACAAAGTAACTTTAGATAATTTTTATATTGGCAAATATGAAGTAACCCAAAAACAATGGAAAGAAATAATGGGCAGCAATCCATCTTATAATAAAGGAGACAATTTGCCTGTTGAAGAAGTTAGTTGGATTGATGTGCAAGAATTTATTAATAAGTTAAATCAAAAGACAGGACAAAATTACAGATTACCTACCGAAGCAGAATGGGAATATGCCGCCCGAGGGGGTATAGAGACGATTCACGAATCGCCTCAAACCAAATACGCAGGCAGCAATAATATTGATGATGTTGCGTGGTACACAAGTAATGCAGGTAGAAAAACACATAATGTAGGCACAAAACAAAAAAATGAATTAGGGATTAATGATATGAGCGGAAATATAATTGAGTGGTGTAGCGATTGGAAAGGAAGTTACAAAAGTGGAAGCCAAAATAATCCGCAAGGACCTGACAGCGGTAATTACCGTATTAATCGCGGCGGTTCCGAAGGTTACGATAAAATGTACTGCCATGTGCTCGTCCGCTCCTGGGCATATCCAAACAAAACAAGCTCCAACATCGGGTTTCGTTTAGTCCATCAGTACAAAATGTAATACTATACACTTTTACACTTTGTTTTTTTTATTAATACCGCCAATGGCGGTCGTAAAATAAACCTGTGGTACGAATCTATGTTGTGCTACAGTTTATAATTATTATGCTTATATTTCCATACAATAAAATTACCTGCATCTACATTAAGATGTGATGGTAAGAATGTAGATTTTAGAATGTTTAATTCTCCATCAATAATTTTACTTTTTTCATCTTGTGGGTTTTTAAAAATACTTGGTTTAATCTGGTATTCTTATTGCTTTCGCTTCTTTGAATAAATCTTGCATTGTTAAAGATTTATTTTCGCTGTTTTCAATTTTATTTTTTTCTGTCATCGCTTTCTTTTTGCCTTGTAATCACATTTTTATACTCATTTTCTAAATACTCAACTCCACTTTTAAAAGAGTCATTTTGTTTCTTTAAAGAATCTATATTTGTTTTATATTGTTCAGGGAATTTTTTGAATTCTACTGCCATTCGTGTTATTCCAGCTATGCATAAATATGCAGGTGTATTTCGACCTTTGATTCCTAAGGAAGATATTGATTCGTCAAATAAATTTTCTAATACTTCAACATCAAATAAAGTTTTAACAGCTTTGTTGGTCAATTGTATAAAATATGGAATCCGCACAACTTTATATCCAAAACTTGTATAAAGTTCAGTATTTTTTAAATCATTTTCAATTCTATCAGGATATATATAATGTGGTAGTCCATCAAATTCAATTATAAGTTTCAATTCCTCACTTCTGTAATCGGGGCGACATTTGCAATTTGTATCATTTATTTTACCTAATGCTTTGTCGTGTATCCAATCTTCTGTTTTAGGGAAAATCAATTTTAAATAATCTTCTAAACCTGTCCGATGAAGACCTGTATCTTTATCAATGCCTGCCTTTTTTGCCAAAGCATCAGTTTCTCTTAAAAATCCCAATTTTTTGTCCATTTTAAGTAGCTTTTTTATTTAAATAATCGAACGCTTTTTACACTTGCACCTAATGAATTGCGGTATGGCCAGTTGGCGGATTTTCGCACTATCGTTTTTTAGTTCGTAATCATTTTCAAATATATAATTTTCTATCCAGAAAACCACCAAAACGCCAATGGGCTATGACCGCGTGTTACCAGCCGTATTTCTTTTGTCATTCAATTAATCAGCAGGAAAATTTTCAACGGAAATCTTATTACCCTCACCATACGCTTCAATCATTTTTGTTTTAATCCAGTCTTCAATATTTTGTCTGTTATCAGGTGCTATACCAGCAGCCGTTGAAAATAATCTTAATTCTTCTTGAAATGAAAATGTATGACTTCCCAATGGAATGTTAAATACTGAGTTATCAAAACTCGTAACCAGTTGATAGAATTCTGCTCCATAATGAGGAGTACTTAAACTAATGCGATAGGTTACACAAATCAAAGTTGCTCTTGCTACTTTGCTGTCAACTAATACTTTGTATGCCTTGATATCAGATTTCATTTTAATTTATTTTAGGTTTATTAATAGTTTATATGTCAATAATTTCAACGTCATATTCATTGTCTTTTAATTTCACTTGTCTTAATTTTAAGTCAGGGTAATTAGCGTTAATAACAATTTGCCTAATTGTCCTTATCTCATTTGGGTCAGCCTTACATCCAAAAATAATTTCTTTGAGACTTTCTTTTGCAAAAGGTTGATTTCCAAATTTAGTTTTGATAACTCTTATCTCATCTTCATATTTCCAGTGAATAGATTTTGTCAGCATTGCTTTAATTACAAGTTGGTCACGTTCCGTCAAATAGTCAAAACTTGGGTAGTTTTTTGAATATTTTACTGCAAATGTCAAAGCAAATAAATCTTCGTCTTCAGTTATGTCAAATTTCAAACATACTCCAGTATGTGAAGCCGAATAGTGTGCCCATAAAAGTAAATTGTCGGAATTTGGCAAAAAACAGGCTACACCTTGTTTTGATAATAACTTCTTAAAATTGTCCGTGAAGAATTTATTAAAACTCTCTGGGTGCTGCTGATTTTTTCTAACCACATCTTCTGGGTTAATTTGTTGTCCAGTCGCTTGAGCTGTCCGAGTTACATAATCTCGAATATTAGTTTCTGTCCAATTTGTTTGGTCATTAATTTGGCAGTCAAACGGGTCGTTAAAACTTGTCGGTGCCGCAAACCAAAGCTCAGCGTTCACAAGTGTCTTGTAAAGATTGTTTGATATGGTCGTATGTTTATACAACTCTGTCGGGATTTTGCCGTCTGTTATCATTTGTCTATGTAATTCTAAAACTCTTTTATTGTCCATTGGTGTCGTCTTTTAATATGGCTGGTAACATAAGATATATTTATAATAGTATTTTTTGTTAAAATACAGATAAATAATGTTTTTGATATATAGAATATAATTTTTCATAATCTAATTTTTCAAATATACAAAGATTTTTTTAATATAAGAAAAGGAAATTATTATTATTTTTGAAGAGTTGATTCTATGCTTAATAATATCAAAGTTCAAATTTCTAATCCTTCACGCAACGTACCGAAAAACCGCCTCCAAGTCTGGCGCTACGGCCTACTTCATCGTGGTCGTAATCTAAGTACCGGTACCAAGCGGCGCCATAATGGTAGTTATGCCCACGGATCAATGTAGAAGACCAAAAGTAGGCGCCCTTCTCTACGTCGTTGAAATAACCAGTGTAGTGACGGTAACCGCCCGGAAGGGCACTAAAACCATAAGCATTAGAAGCATTACCATTTGAGTACCACCCGCTTGTGCTTTTCATTTTATAACCACAATCTGTACCACTATATCCATCTGCATTGCAATTAACTGTTGGGTCAATATATATTAAAGTACACCATTCATCATCACTTGGCAAATGCCAACCACTTGGGCAAGCAGTTAGTGCTGCATCATGTGTATATAATCTGCCATAAACATCACTATTTGCCGAGCTGTTATCATACCACCACGAGTTGGAAGTTTTATAGTTCAGGTTTTCGGCAAACCAGGTTTGGCTACCAATTTCAATGGTATTGTAGGTTTGTCCATCACGGGTATCGGTGAAGGTACCAGAGCTGCCGCCAATTACAATAATGCTTTTTGTGTATTGGTCAGTGAGGCCTTCGGTATCCTTTACTTCCAGTTTTGCTGTGTAGGTTGCTTCGCCGTACTGGTGGTTTTCAGTTTTGTCATAATCCCAGCCGGTATCCCAGCTTCCATTGCCATCAAAATCCCAACGTACCTGTAACTGGCTTGTGGAGTCTTCGTTGTCGCTGCTGCCTGAGGCATCAAATGCAAATGTTGTGCTTGTGATGCCACCGGAGGGAAATATGGTAAATAGGGCTGTTGGTTGTGATTCTGGATCGGGTTTATCTTCTTTTTTACATACATATCGGATCACAAAAAAGCTTAGCAATGCTACTGAAAAAAATGCAATAAGTATTTTTTTTGTTTTCATAAGGTAATATTTTAAGGATTAATTTTAGTGATTTTTTTGAACTTCAAATATAATAAAAATAATTAGCAAATATTTGTGCAAAAGTAATTTACTTGCAAGTGTCATCATTATAACCAAAGGGAGGAAAACCCTCCAAACACAAACTTTAGCCAGCAATCAACTATCAAGATGTTTTTAAAAAATAGAATATATCAGTAGTTAAGACAATTATAATAGTTTTTAAAATAAGAAGAAACTCTGCTATATAAAATATAACAATAATGCATGAAAAAAGCCGGTTTAACCCGGCTTTGTAGTTTTTGTGGGCCCACCTGGACTCGAACCAGGGACCAATTGATTATGAGTCAACTACTCTAACCATCTGAGCTATAGGCCCAAGAATTCCTACTAACTAAAAAATTCTTTTTATCTTTTAAAAGAGTTTGCAAATTTACATATTTTTGTAAAAATACAAACAGAAATTGATTTTATTTTTATATAATTTTGATGAAAAACATTAAAAGTATAATTTTTGATTTTGGAGGAGTAATCTGCAATATCGATCATAAAAAAGTAGAAAGGAAATTCAAAGAATTTGGAATAATTGATTTTGGGAGAATGTATTCTCAAGCTCTCCAAAATAACTTATTTGAAAATTTGGAAACCGGAGATATTTCGCCTGCACACTTTCGCAATAAAATACGTGAACTTCTTGATAAAAATGTTTCTGATTCGGAAATTGATGATACATGGAATGCCATTATCTCTAATATTCCGGAAGAAAGAATAAAGTTATTGGTAAACATAAAAAAGAATTACAGAATTTTTTTATTAAGCAACTCCAATATTATTCATTATCAGGTTTATCTTAAAGATTTTCAGAAAAAATATGGATATAAATCATTTGATGATATTTTTGAAAAAGCATATTTTTCGTTCCAAATCGGGATGCGAAAACCAAATCTGAATATCTATGAGCATGTTTTAAAAAATCATAATATAAATCCATCAGAAACTCTTTTTATTGACGACTCTTTACAAAATATTAAGCCTGCCAAACAGCTTGGAATTAAAACATATCTCCTTAAAGAAAAAGAGGAAATTATAAATCTTTTTGATAATGGGAAATTAAAGTTAAACTAGTGTCTTTTTATAAAATAAATTAAATTAAAAATCATCTGCTACAATTACCACTTATTATATCTGCTACGGTTGGATTAAATAAGTTCCCTGATATTATGATTGAACTACCAACACCTCCTAATATCAATACATTTTTTATATCACAAAGATCTGTTAAACCGATATTATTAATGATTTTTAAATCGCCACCTATTAATTGCAGAATATTCAATCCTTCAAGACTTTCAAGACTATTGTTATTGCTAATAAATAACTCGCCTGCAATAGATTCCAACATGTTTAAACCCTCAAGGTTGACAAGGTTATTATTAACACCTATTGATAAGAATCCACCTATTGACTCCAATTTAGTAAGTCCATCAAAATCTTCAAGTTTATTGTTATTCCCAACAGAAAAATCACCTCCAATGGTTTCGAGCATATTCAGGTTTTCAAAATTTATAAGGTTTTCACATTGATAAACATTTAAATAATTGCTTATAGAGGTTAAATTCTCAAGACCTTCGAAACTTGTAAACATTTCACAGTACCTAACTATTAAACCTCCATCCAATGATTTCATATTGAACAAACCTTTAAGGCTTTCAAATTTACTATTGTATTCGATTGTTATATTTCCGCTATAAGATTGAGGGATTTGCAAGCCCAAAAGATTGACAAGCTGATTACAATATTTAATTTTTATGCCGCCTTCAATGGTTTGAATATTATTCATGCCTTGCAAATTCACAAGTTCATCGTTTTCTTCGAGGTTAAGGTAACCCCCAATAGATTGGAGCCCATCTAAACCTTGTAGATTTAACAGTTGTTCATTGTTAATAATATTTAAATCTGCACCAATTGATTGCAAGCTATTCAAACCTTCTAGATTTGTAATATTGTTATTATTATCAACAGACAAATAACCGTTAATAGATTGCAGATTATTTAAACCTGAAAGACTGTTTAAGTTAACATTGTTCATAATTAGTAAATCGCCACTAAAAATTACCAGACTTGCCAAACCTTCAAGATTTGTGAGTTTATCATTATTATCGATAAAAAAATCACCACCAATTAAATGTACATTATCTAAACCAGAAAGACTGTTCAAATTATCATTGTTCTCAATTGTTGTGTGACCATCAATTGATTCTAAACTTCCAAAGTCACTAATACCAGTCAGCGTATTATTTCCTGAAATTCTTAATTCACCACCAATTTTTTGAAGTAAGTCTATTCCGCTTAGTGATAATAAATCATTGTTATTAGCTATCACAAAGGAACCCTTTATTTCTGTAAGGTTTCCAAGGGTAGTTATGCTTGTTAGTCCATCAACACCATCTAATTCAATGCTGCCTTCAATAATTTTATAGCCTGTTTCAAAAAAAGTCTGAAGTTCTTCAAGGGAGGGGTTAATCAAACTATATTCATAGGTTTCGCTTGGTGGGTCAGTTTGAAATCTATCACCGCATGATGGAATAAGCAAGACAAAAACAACACAAATAGTTATGTATAAAACAAGGTTTTTCATAGCAAATTAATTTATCTAAAATTAGTTCAGTGTATAATAATTTTCAATGCAAAATTAACTATAATTCAGTCAATCCTTTTCCCAAAAAAGAGAAAATTATATAGTGTTAAATATTTTATAGCGATTCTTTTAAGAGTACGCTTTCAGTATCTCATAATATATTTCATAAATATCTTGGGGATTTTTCATTTCCATCAATTTAAGCTTAAACTTTTTAAAGTCTTTGTATCCTCTAAAATATTTAGAGTAATGTTTTCGCATTTCTAAAATACCTGTCCTCTCACCTTTCCATTCTATTGATTTTTGAAGATGTATTTTGCAAGTTTCAATTCTTTCAAATATATTTGGTAGAGGAAGTAATTCTCCCGTACTCAAATAATGTTTTACTTCCCGGAAAATCCATGGATTGCCTACGCTTTCTCTTCCAATCATTATTCCGTCAACATTATATTTATTCTTCATTTCCATGGCTTTTTCAGGACTTGTAATGTCACCATTTCCGATTATAGGAATTTTCATTCTTGGGTTGTTTTTTACTTCCCCTATTAGGGTCCAATCAGATTTGTCTTTGTAAGAATTAGTTCTAGTTCTACCATGAATAGTCAAGGCTTGTATTCCCACATCTTGTAATCGTTCGGCAATTTCTACAATTTCTTTATGATTATTATCATAGCCCAAACGAGTTTTAACCGTAACCGGAAGTTTTGTAGATCTTACAACTTCTGCAGTCATTTTTACCATTTTAGGAATGTCATTCAAAATGCCTGCTCCTGCACCTTTTGAAACAACTTTTCGAACTGAACATCCAAAATTAATATCTATTAAATCGGGATTCGATTGCTCGGCATATTTTGCGGCTTCAACCATCGATTCAATATTATGACCGAATATTTGAATTCCTATTGGCCTTTCTTTTTCATTAAAATCAAGTTTTTTTACACTTTTTCGTGCATCTCTAATCAAGCCCTCTGACGAAATAAATTCGGTGTACATAATATCGGCACCAAATTTTTTGCAAAGAAACCTGAAGGGTGGATCACTAACATCCTCCATTGGAGCCAGTAATACCGGATAATCTTTAACTTCTATTTTATCTATTTTAAACATTTTATCAAGAAGGATAAATGAACCACAAAATTATTAATTTTACAACTTCCAAAAATAAATTTTTAATATGGATAATTTCCCTACACATTTAAAAATATTAAGTCTTGTACTAATAATTTTAGTATCCTTTTTATTTACTTTTTTACTGGGTTTAGTTATTGCAATACCATTTTACGGAACTGATGTTCTTACTCAATTATCTAAGGTATCAGATTTTTTGAATCCCGAATCACTTAGTTTACTTAAATATTTTCAGATAGTTAATCAAATTGGATTGTTTATTATTCCTTCTTTTATTTTTGCGTTTTTTGTAAACAGAAATATTTCCAAATATCTAAAATTAAATACCAAACCTTTAAGTTTTTCGATGATTGCCGGTGTGTGTTTAATTTTATTAGCACTACCATTAGTGGGTTTTCTTGCCGAGATAAATGAAATGATGAGTTTACCTGATTCTTTAGCAAGTGTAGAAAACTGGATGAGAGAATCAGAAGACCAGGCAATGAAATTAACAACAGCATTTTTAGATAATGGAAGTGTTTCTGGACTTGTAATTAATTTATTAATGATTGCCATAATTCCTGCATTTGGTGAAGAATTTATTTTTAGAGGGATTCTTTTAAGACTCTTCAGGGAATGGACAAAGAATATTCATCTTGCTGTATTTATTTCAGCCTTTATTTTTAGTGCTATTCATTTACAATTTTACGGATTTTTACCCAGGATGATGTTAGGAGTAATTCTTGGCTATTTATTTGTATGGTCAGGAAGTATTTGGGTTCCTATTATTGTTCATTTTGCAAACAATGCAGCAGCAGTAATAGTATATTTTTTATCAAACAGAGGAATTATCAATTCAGATTTAGAATCTTTAGGAAGTACAGATAATGTGATTTATTTATTATTAAGTATCCTTTTTGTTTCCTTTTTTATTTTTATGATTTATAAAAAAGAAAAAAATAACAATCCCAAATTAGTATAAAAATAAAAGGGAACAGCTTTTTTGCTATTCCCTTTCTAATATTTAAAACGATGAAAGTTCTAAGTTATCTAATAACTTTCTTCCTCGTAGAATAGTTGATTTTAAATGCGCCAATTTCTCTCAGTTCCTGTTTCACATCAGAAACCACACCCATTTTAGTATCGCTATCTACTTTTAAAGAAGTAACTAAAAAAGATCTGTCCGCTTCATCTCTTGCTTCTCTTTCTTTAGCAATAAATTCTTGAATATTATTAATAGTCGCAAAAGCATCATCAAGCTGAATACGAGATTCTGTACCAAGTTTATTTTCTTTAGGTTGTCCTATATAAATATAACTAACCAAAGATTTTTTTTCTAACTTTTGAACATTTTCTGCTGCAGGAGCTTTAACCTTAACAATCATTTCTGTTTCTCTCATCACGGTAGTAACCATAAAAAAGAAAAGAAGCATAAAAATAATATCCGGTAAAGATGATGTACTAATTTCAGGAGTTTCCTTTGATAATTCTTTTTTAAATCTCGCCATATTAATTTCCTCCTACATTTACAGGTTCAGCTTCAGACACACGAATAGGTATTGCTTTTTCAATAGCATCAATTTGTTCTTCATCAACAAGATCAGAATATTTTTTTCCAAAATGTTCCATCGAAAGTTTATCCCTAAGTACTTTGAAAGCAGATGCAAGTTCATCCTGAACCCGTATATACATTTCATATGAGGTACCTCTATCATTTTTTAAAGAAACTATTCCTTTTGATGTTGGCACAGTACCAAGTAAAGGAACTTCTCTTGATGAAACTTCAGGGAAATTCGGATCATTAGGATGAATTGACATAAAATCAATAACATCATTTTTTAATGTTTTAATATCCCCGAGTTTACGATTAACAAGTAAACGATCCTGACTACTAATAAGAACATTCATTACATTTCTCACTTTAACATCAGGAGCTTCAATATCATCAGGCAAAGGAGGAGGTAAAATCCTCATTATTCCTGTATCAACATCCATTGTTGATGTCATCAGGAAGAAAATCAGCATCAAAAAAGCAATATCTGCCATTGAGCTAGCATTTAATCCTGGAGTTTTTGAGCTTCTTGCCATATTATATTTTTTTATTTTCTATTAAACGCAGATGAAATACTAGAATACAAAATAGCCAATACTGCTAGTCCGGCTAAAATGTAAGTGGTAATTATTCCTGCACCAATCATTTGTGAAAGATTGCTTGAAATATCTTGCTTTTCGAAAATTGGCGAAGCAATATTATCTGAAGCAAGCAAATATCCAACACCATATAAAATGCCAAAACCTACAAGAATTAATAGAAATCTAACTGCAGCTTTGGGATTTTTAATAAAATGTATGATTGGAAAAGCAAGTAATAAAACAACAGTTAATCCAAGCAAGATATAAGCCCAAACAAGCACAGTATCAGTCATCGACTCACCATTAATATAAAAGAAAAGGTAAAAGATCGATGATACGCCTAAAAGTACGTATAACCCAATTTGTAATAATTTACTTAATTTATCTCCCATGATAATTACTTTTTAGCATTATGTTTTGTTAGAATATCGATAAAGGAAATTGTACTGTCCTCCATGTCATTAACGATACCATCAATTTTTGTAACAATGTAGTTATAAAATATCTGAAGAATAATTGCAACAATCAAACCAAATACAGTAGTAAGAAGTGCAACTTTCATACCTCCAGCAACAATAGTTGCAGAAATATCACCTGCAGCTTCAATATTATCAAAGGCTACAATCATACCAATAACAGTTCCCATGAAACCAAGCATTGGTGCTAGTGCAATAAATAATGCAATCCATGATAGGCCTTTTTCAAGACGTCCCATTAATACACTTCCGTATGAAACGATTGATTTTTCTACTACCTCAAGTCCTTCATCAAATCTATCTAATCCTTGATAGAAAATACTTGCAACAGGGCCTCTTGTGTTTTTACAAATTTCTTTTGCTCCGTCAATTCCACCATTTTCTAAAACTGCTTCTACTTCATTAAGTAGTTTATGATTATTGGTTGATGCAAGATTTAGGTATATAATTCTTTCGATACAAAGAGCCAAACCAAAAACAAGGCATAATAATACAATACCCATAAATTCCCAGCCACCGGCAATAAATTGTTCTTTTATTACTTGCTGGAAACTTTTTGTTTCATCTTCTGCTACAAGAGTTTCTTCAGCAGTAGAAGGTTCTTCCACTAATAATGAATCCGGTGTAGTTGCAGTAGTGTCATCAGTTACCATCTCTGTTTCTGTTGTAACATTGTCTTCAACTTGTGCTACTGCATAATTTGAAGTCACAAACGTTAGCATTAAAGCTACTGTTAAAAAAGCAATTAATTTTTTCATAGTTATTTGTTGTTGATTCTTAAAAAAATTTTAATTCAAAATGATTTATAGTTAATAATAATGATAATTCAAAAGTAAAATTCTGATAATTAATTGGCAAATATATACATTTCATTAAAAATAAAAGAATAATTTTAAAAAAACTTAAAAAAAACTTATTTTTTGCGGAGAGGAAGGGATTCGAACCCCCGGTACACTTATGGCGTACACACGCTTTCCAAGCGTGCGCCTTAAACCGCTCGGCCACCTCTCCAAAATTTCAAAGGGCAAAAATATAAAATTCTTAGCAATTTTTAAAAATGATGAAAATGATAAAAAAACAAACTGCTTATTTCCAAAATTAGTATAAACTTGTACGGAAAAGAATTGCAAAATTTCCAGTTTTGTTTTGTGCCGCATTACTACTTTCAAATCCATAAGGAATTATGCGGTTTGAATATGCGGCATTTGACATTTTAGAACGCGTCATTTTCAACTTATTACTAATTTTATTTATTGCTAATGTCTTTATTATTATCACTATCTGCCAAATGCCGCATATTTGTTGTTGTGTACTGTCTTTTTATTTCGTTGGTTTATATTTACCTTCTAATTTGTCAAATATATTTCTGATTATTTTGAGTGATTCTGAAATATATTTCTCATTATTTGGGCCAATGCTAGATTCTATTTTTTGATTCTTCAATTCAATAATATATTTATCTGAAACACATCCTGAAATAAATATTTCAATTCCATTTTCTGAATTAGGTTTTTCTAGTTTATTAATGTTTTCTAAATCTATTCCATTTATTGTTTTTTTAAGGTCAATAAA
>CAYOKJ010000034.1:13113-25548 GCA_964404485.1 uncultured Bacteroidales bacterium
AATAAAGTCTGATATTGTTTTTTTGTCAGTTCGATGTTCATAGTTAGTTTAGTCAAAGGGTTCTTTTGGAAGTTGCTTTAAATTCTTAATAAATCTTTTTTCATCAAATGTATTTCCATATTTAATAACGTCAAATATTTCGATAGCAATACATTGTGCAATTAGTTTTTTTGTATCTGACTTATTATATCCGTCTTTTATCAGTCGGTTAAAAGTCAGATTGGTTTCAGGAGGGTTATTGTTCTTTATTTGGTCCTCAATAATCTCAAAAATTTGTTTTCTTACAATTTTATTTGATTCCATATTGTTATATTTTTCAAGCTTGTGCACAACTTATTTCTAAACAGCTTTCCCCGACAGCTATCGGAGTTGCAAAATTGTTAATAATTATTATACCATAAACAAAAAAATCACCTGATTATGATTATTTAAAATTATTGAAATTACAAACTAATAAATAGTCATTTCACCTCTTAAAGATTTTTCAAGTAATTGTCGTATTTTATTATTTGAATATCCCTCACCAAAAAGATACATTAATTTAGTTATTGCCGACTCTGTTGTAATATCATTGCCGCCAATAACCCCAATTCTTCCAAGATCAATACTTGTTTCGTATTTTCCAATCTCAACAGAACCAGATTTACATTGGGTAACATTTAATATTATTAATTCGTTTTTTATTGCTTGTTCAAGGATGTCCAAAAACCATTTGTCAGTTGGTGCATTGCCCGATCCGAAAGTCTCCAGAAGCATAGCTTTCATCCCCATTGTGTTGACTATTGATTTTACTGTTGCCTTGTTAATCCCGGGGAAAAGCTTTAAAATTCCAATATTATTATCGAAATTTTTGTGAACTTTTAATTTCTTAAAATTTGATTTTCTGATATTATTATAATTGTACTTTATATGAACTCCTACATTTGCAAGAACAGGATAATTCCCTGAAAAGAATGCATCAAAATTTTCAGCGTTGAATTTTGTTGTTCTGTTTCCTCTTAACAACTGATCTTCGAAATAGATAGCAACCTCAGGAACAACAGATAAATCGTCTTTCATAGCAGCGGCAATTTCTATAGATGTAATAAAATTCTCACGTCCATCAGTTCTAATCACTCCCATCGGCAGTTGTGAACCTGTAAAAATAACAGGCTTGTTAAGATTTTCCAACATAAAACTTAATGCTGAAGCTGAATAAGCCATTGTATCGGTGCCATGCAAAACAACAAAACCATCGTATCTTTCATAGTTTTCTTCTATTAATATTGCAAGTTTTACCCAAAATTCAGGATTCATATTTGATGAATCTATCAAAGGTGAAAAAGAATAAAAATCAATTAGATAATTTAAGTTTTTTAAAATCGGCATTTGCTTGTACATCTGATCAAAATCAAATGGTTGTAAAGCACCGGTCTTAGGATTTTGAATCATTCCTATTGTACCTCCTGTATAAATTACAAGTATTGATCTTTCTGATTCCATAGATTTATTTATTAAATAAATTTAAATAAAGAAATTGCATTATCTGTTGTAATTTCTGCCACTTCTTTAACAGATATATTTTTTATCTTGGCAATTTTATCTGCGATAAAAGGAATATATGAACTTGTGTTACGCTTTCCGCGGAAAGGAACAGGTGCCAGATATGGTGCATCCGTTTCCAAAAGAATATGTTCAAGATCGATTTCCTTAACTACCTCTTCCAATCCAGAATTTTTAAAAGTTAAAACGCCTCCTATTCCCAGTTTAAAACCCAAATCTATTATTTGTTCTGCTTCTTCAACATTTCCAGAAAAACAATGAAAAACACCGTTTAAATCCGGAGAATTAACATCTTTTAAAACTTTAAAAATCTCATCAAAAGAATCACGGGAATGAATTACAATTGGAAGCTTATATTTTTTCGCTAAGTCAATTTGATATCTTAAAGAATATTCCTGTTCTTCGATAAAAGTTTTATCCCAGTACAAATCGATTCCAATTTCGCCAATCGCAATAAATTTATTTAAAGTCAATTGTTTCTCAACTATTGCAAGTTCTTCTTTATAATTTTGCTTAGCAGAAGTTGGATGAACACCAATCATAGGAAAACAATTTTCCGGAAAACTTTTACAAACATCCATCATACTGGTAATTGTAGAACTGTCGATATTAGGGAGAAGCATATATTTTACTCCTTCGTTAATTGCATCAACAATTACTTGTATTCTGTCGTTGTCAAATTGTTTTAAATATAAATGTGTATGCGTGTCAGTAAAAATCATTGGGCAAAATTAGGATAATTTGTATTATTTTTGCTTTCAAACAAATTTAGTCTTGAAAAAAATATTGGTAATACGTTTTAGTTCTATTGGTGATATTGTGTTAACAACACCTGTGATCCGTTGTTTAAAAAAACAATTGCCGGATGTCGAGATTCACTATCTCACAAAAAAAAGTTTTTATCCCGTTTTAAAAAGCAATCCGTATATCGATGTAATTCATCTTTTTAAAGATAATTTTGAAGAAATAATTACTAAGTTAAAAGTAGAAAATTTTGATTATATAATCGATCTTCACAAAAATATAAGGACATATTTGGTGAAGAAAAAATTAAGAAAACCCTCTTCTTCTTTCTGCAAACTTAATTTTAAAAAATGGATGATTGTTAATTTAAAAATTAACCGTTTGCCTGATTTACATATTGTTGATAGATATTTCGAATCGGTAAAATCTTTTAATATTAAAAATGATGGCGAAGGATTAGATTATTTTATTCCGGAAGATGAAGAAATAAATATTACTGATTTGCCTGAAAATTTCCATAACGGGTATATAGGTTTTGTTATTGGAGGAAAACATGTCACAAAAATTCTTCCCGAAGAAAAAGTAGTTTCTATCTGTAAAGAAATTAATCTTCCGGTTATTTTGCTTGGAGGCCCAGAAGATAATGATGTTGGAGAAAATATTCAAAAACAAATCGGCAGAAAAGTTTTTAATTCTTGTGGAAAATTTTCAATAAATCAGTCAGCTTCCTTAGTAAAAAACGCTGAAAAAATTATTACAAACGACACAGGTTTAATGCATATCGCAGCTGCTTTTAAGAAAGAAATAATATCGGTTTGGGGAAACACAATTCCTGCATTTGGTATGTTTCCTTACCTTCCCGACAAGGAAAAAAATAAATCCAAAATCCTTGAAGTCAAAAACTTGAAATGCCGTCCATGCAGCAAAATCGGATTCGACAAATGCCCGAAAAAACATTTTAATTGTATGAATGAAATTGATGAAAAGGAAATTATTAATCTTGTAAATCAAGCCTAAATATTTTCAAATTCCCACATTTTCAAATTTTCAAATTTTCAATTTGCCACATTTTCAAATTGTCACATTTTCAAATTTTCAAATTGTCAAATCACATATCCACCAAATACGGATTAGCTTCTTTTTCAAAACCAATACTTGTATCCGGACCATGTCCACAATAAACTTTTGTATCCTTAGGTAAAGTAAAAAGTTTCTCCCTGATATTTTTTAAAAGCAGATCCATATTTCCGGTTGGAAGATCGGTTCTGCCAATGCTTTGATTAAAAAGAACATCGCCAACAATAACAAAATTATCTTTGCTGCAATACAAACAAATGCTACCATCAGCATGACCGGGAGTGTATAGAATTTCAAGCTCTGAATTACCGAATTTTACAATATCTCCTTCTTTAAGAAAAGCAGTCGGTTCAATCAGTGGTTCAATATCAAACCCAAATACAGAACCATGATCTTTTGCATTTTTATGAAAGTTTAATCCTTTTTCGTGAATTTCTAATCCAATCTTGTATTCTTCAACAACAAAATTATTCCCAAGAATATGATCAATATGACAGTGGGTGTCAATAGCTTTTACAGGTTTTAATCCGTTTTCGGAAATAAAATTCTTTAACTCATCTTTTTCATGCTCTTCGTAACATGCAGCGTCAATAATCACACATTCTTTGGTTTCGTCGTATAAAATTATTGTGTTTACCTGAAAAGAATTAAATACTAATTTTTTTACTTTTATCATGTTTGTTTTTTTGCAATTTAATGCTTTGAACAAGAACTAAAAAAATATTCTAAATTATTGTTCGTTTGCTTTATAAATAATTAAACAGATCACAAAAATAAATTATTATTATTCATTTCTAATGTAGTTTAAATTTATTTTAATTTAGCGACTGATAATTTTTCATTTATAATAGAATGGTTCGAATTTCCAAAATACTGAAAAGAAGTACATTTAAAGCAATAATTGCTTTAATGCTTTTGATGTTTTCCTTATCGGGATATTCGCAATTTTATCAGGGTTCGCAACTGGAATTCGGAAAAAACCGTGTTCAATATCAAGAATTTCTCTGGACTTTCTATATGTTCGATGATTTTGATATTTATTTTTATCGTGATGGAAAAGAACTTGCTGTTTTCACAGCAAAATATGCTCAGGACTTTATTCCAAAAATGGAAAGAGAACTCGAATCTAATTTCTCAAAAAAAATACGTTTTATTGTTTTTAATAATTTGACCGATCTTAAGCAAAGTAATATTGGATTAATTAATAACGAACAATACAATACCGGTGGAGTAACTCATATTGTTGGGGAAAAAGTTTTTCTTTATTTTGACGGGAGTTATAAAAATTTTGAAAAACAGATTAGAGCCGGAATTGCAAACATTCTTATAAACGACATGATGAATGGTGGAAGCATTGGTTCTCAGATAAAAAACTCTTCTTTATTTATTTTACCCAACTGGTATCTCGATGGTTTGATTTCTTTTTTGTCAGAAGAATGGAATACAGAAATCGACAATATTGTAAAGGATGGAATTATTTCCGGGGCGTACAAAAATTTCAACCACTTAATAGGTACAGATGCTGTTTTTGCAGGACACTCATTATGGAAATATATTAGAAACAAACATGGTTCTTCCTCCATTCCGAATATCGTTCACACGACACAAATCAGTCGAAGTATCGAAAATGGATTTTTATATGTTACCGGATCTTCTTTTTCAAATCTCATTACCGAATGGAAGCAACATTATAAAGATATTTATGAATTGGATGATAAAATTGGTCAAAACCCAACAGAAACTTTGTTAAAAAAAACAAAAAAGAATTGTGTTTACAGCAACTTAAAGGTCAGTCCTGATAATAATTATTATGCCTATACAACAAATGAATTAGGAAAATATAAAATTTGGCTTTGTAATAAAAACACTGAAAAAGCAAAGAAAATTTATAAGTCCGGTTTTAAGCTTGATGAAAAAACCGATTATTCCTATCCCCTGTTAGCATGGCATCCCACAGGAAAAGTATTATCATTTATTATTGAACAAAAAGGACTGGTTTATTTGTATTTATACACTCTTGAAACAAAAAAATCTGTTAAACAAATTCTTATAAACTTCGAAAAAATACTCTATTACTCTTATTCTCCTGATGGAAAAAGTTTTGTAATGTCGGCGGTAAAAAAAGGTCAATCTGATATTTACACTTTTAATATTGCCGCAAATTCTTATTTTCAAATCACAAATGATATTTATGATGACTTGTATCCTGACTTTTTTCAGAATACTTCAAGAATTCTTTTTAGTTCAAATCGGGATAATGATACAATAAACTTTGATGAAAATATTCCCGAAAATATTCCTTTGTATAATGATATTTTTTTATACGACAATTTTTCGAAAAGTAATATTCTAAAAAAAATTACAAACACACCTTTAACAAACGAAATTCAACCACAGGAATATATTGATGGGTACATTTCTTACCTAAGTGACAATAATGGTATTTTTAATCAACATCTTGCTTTATTCGACAGCACAATTAGTTTTGTTGACACTACAACTCATTACAGATATTATACACATTCGTATCCGGTAACCAATTATTCGAGAAATATTATTGAACAAAATATAAATACATCTGCAAAAACAAATACCCGGATAATTTTTGATAATCAGTTATATAAAATGTTTGTCAGCAAACTTTTACCGCTTAACCAACTAACTAAACATAGTTTAAAAAATACCAATTATCGAGAAAAAATTATTGCTTCAGGGAAAGAAAAAATTAAAGAAAAACCCAAACCTTTCATTGCTGAGAAAAAGAAAAAATATCTTCAAAGATTTTCAACAGTTTATGTAAATAATAATGATAAATACAAACAAAAACATGAAGTAGATATTGATAATTACGAATTTGAAAAACAAAGCTTTAACAAGATAGGTAATAAATCTGATGATGATGATTTTTTGATTCCTAAAAGAAGGAATTACAAAGTTGAATACATGATAAATAAACTTGTAACACAGCTTGATTTCACATTTTTAAATTCCACCTATCAACCATTTTCAGGGGGAGGTTCACCGATTTATATGAATCCAGGTTTTAATGGTTTAATGAAAGTTGGAATTACTGATCTTTTGGAAGATTATAGAATTACAGGAGGAGTGCGATTAAACTCAAATTTTACAAATAATGAATACTTAATTAATTTCACAAACTTAAAACATCGCGTCGACCGCGAAATAATATTTCATCGTCAATCAGTTGAATATCTTAGTTATTATTCTATTGTCAGATTTCAATCTCATGAATTATATTATGTGCTAAAATGGCCTTTCAATCAGGCAATGTGCGTAAAAGGAACAGCAATGATTCGTAATGATGCTGCAATTTTTT
Source organism: uncultured Bacteroidales bacterium (assembly GCA_964404485.1). Classification (GTDB taxonomy): domain Bacteria; phylum Bacteroidota; class Bacteroidia; order Bacteroidales; family JAIORY01; genus JAIORY01. The sequence continues at coordinate 19,814 of CAYOKJ010000034.1, forward strand.
TAGCAACCGATCAGGTAAATCTACAAATACCAAATAAAAATTTTAATTGGACAAGCCTTAAAGGCGAATTTATTTTTGATGCAACACGTTCATTAGGATTAAATTTACTTGAAGGAACTCGTTATAAAATATTTGGAGAATATTATCAATTAATTGATAAAGAGTCGATAAACATGGTGGTTCTGGGTTTGGATTTTCGTCATTATCAAAAAATTCACAGATCATTTATTTGGGCAAATCGTTTTGCCGCAAGTACTTCATTCGGGAAAAACAAACTTATTTATTATATGGGTGGAGTTGATAATTGGTTATTCCCAAAATTTAATCAGGAAACATCAATAGATTTTTCACAAAATTATGCTTATCAAACAATTGCAACAAACATGCGTGGGTTTGATCAGAATATTCGCAATGGTAGCAACTTTTTTTTATTTAATACCGAACTTAGATTTCCTGTTTTTAAGTACTTTTTTAATCGTCCGATAAAATCTGATTTCTTAAGAAATTTCCAAATTGTTGGTTTTGCAGATATTGGAACTGCCTGGTCGGGATGGAACCCATATTCTAAAGATAATTCTTTGTTTTCAAGCACGATTGAAGAAGGTCCCTTAACAATCACAGTTGAAGTACAAAAAGAACCAATTATTGCAGGATTTGGTGGTGGATTAAGAACAAGAATTTTTGGATATTTTATACGAGGAGACATTGCATGGGGTGTTGAAGATGGAGTTATAAAACCAAGTATTTTTTATCTTTCTTTGAGTCTGGATTTCTGAAAAAATCTCTCAATTCCTTGCTATACTTTAATTTCAAGAACATTAATAAATAATGGTTTGTATATGCTTCATAATTAGTCTTTTCAATCTTTTGTTATTAATAGTTATTAACAAAAAATGTTATTAAGATTTTATGTTTTTTTATTTCAGATAATTACCGAAAAAAAAGTGGTTTTTGTTAATAAGTTAATTGAAAAAAAAATCTTTCTTATTGTATATTGCACTTCAATAATTTTAACCCTTAAATACAATTTCTATTCACAAAAACAGAGTTTTACAAAAAACTTGTATAAATAATTTTAATTTTTAACAAAAATCATGGATAATAACCTTTTTGCAAATATTGACAAAAAACTTCAGGAAGAAAAAAAACCAAATTATTATGATAATGTACTTGAAAAACGTAAACGTCCAAATATCCAAGAAGAGGAGAAAAATATCGAGATGGAAGAGCAAGAAGTATTAATAAAAAAAACAGAGCAAAAAGCAGAACCGAAAAAATATACTCACACTGAAGTAAGAGAAGCAGCAACAGAATATTTTAAAGGAGATACACTGGCAGCAAATGTATGGATGAATAAATATGCATTAAAAAATAGCGAAGGCAATTTATTTGAACTTACTCCCGATGACATGCATCACAGAATTGCAAATGAAATTGAACGTATTGAGAAAAAATACCCTAACCCATTTACAGCAGATGAAATTTTTCAATTTATAAAAAATTTCAAATATATTATTCCACAAGGAAGCCCAATGGCAGGAATAGGAAATATTTTTCAGGTTTCATCTTTATCAAATTGTTTTGTAATCGGAGAAAATATTAAAACAGATTCTTACGGTGGAATTTTAAAAGTCGATCAAGAGCAAGTACAGCTAATGAAACGCCGCGGAGGTGTAGGACACGATCTATCACATATTCGACCTGCAGGAAGCCCTGTAAAAAACAGTGCATTAACTTCAACAGGAATTGTTCCATTTATGGAAAGATATTCTAACTCTACCAGAGAAGTAGCACAAGACGGAAGAAGAGGAGCATTAATGCTTAGTGTTTCTATACAACATCCTGATGCAGCAGATTTTATTGATGCCAAAATGGAACAAGGAAAAGTTACAGGTGCCAATATATCAGTAAAGATTGATGATGAATTTATGAAAGCTGTAAAAAAAGACGGAAAGTATATACAGCAATTCCCAATAGAATCTAAAAATCCCAAAATAAAAAAAGAGATTGATGCTCGTCCTTTATGGAATAAAATAATTTATAATGCTTGGAAATCTGCTGAACCGGGAATTTTATTCTGGGACACAGTAAAAAGAGAATCCATCCCCGATTGTTATGCCGATCTTGGTTTTGAAACATTATCAACTAATCCTTGCGGAGAAATACCTTTATGCGCTTATGATAGTTGTCGTTTATTAGCAATTAATCTTTTGAGTTATGTTGAAAATCCATTTACAACAAATGCCAGTTTTAACAGCCAGTTATTTACAAAACATGTACATGCAGCTCAAAGAATAATGGATGATATCATAGACCTTGAAATTGAAAAAATTGATGGAATATTGAACAAAATTGATTCAGACCCTGAGGACGTTGAGACCAAAAGAATTGAAAGAAATCTTTGGAGAAATATCAGAGAAAAAAGCATTCAGGGAAGAAGAACAGGAATAGGAATTACCGCTGAAGGTGATATGCTGGCAGCACTAGGCAGCCAGTACGGATCGAAAGAAGCTATCAATTTTTCAACTGAAGTTCATAAATTACTTGCAATAGAAACATACCGATCATCAGTTGACCTTGCAAGAGAAAGAGGAAGTTTCCCAATTTTCGATATCGAAAGAGAACGTGAGAATCCTTTTATAAAAAGAATAAAAGAAGCTGCACCAAATGTTTATCATAACATGGAAAAATACGGCAGACGAAATATTGCAATGCTTACTATTGCACCTACAGGTAGCGTTAGTATTTGTACCCAAACATCATCGGGTATAGAACCTGTTTTTATGATTTCTTACAAAAGAAGAAGAAAAGTTAATCCTAATGATAAAAATGTAAATATTAGTTTTACTGATGAAGTAGGCGATTCCTGGGAAGAATACAGAGTTTTTCATCATCAATTTATTAAATGGCTGAAAATACATGACTATAATATAGATGAAATATCAAATTTGAATGAAACAGAGTTGGCCAAGATAATTAAAAAATCACCCTATTATAAAGCTACCGCAAACGATATTAACTGGATTAATAAAGTTAAAATGCAAGGATCAATTCAAAAATGGATTGATCACTCAATAAGCGTAACCGTAAATATTCCAAAAGAAACTGATGAAAAGCTTATTGGGAAAATTTATGAAACAGCATGGGAAAGTGGTTGTAAGGGTATGACCATTTACAGAGATGGGTCAAGAACCGGTGTTCTTGTAAGTAATGAAGATAATAAGGAAGAAAATCCAAATGCATTTACTGACACTAAAGCCCCATCACGACCTAAAATTATTGAAGCAAAAGTTGTGCGTTTTCAGAATGATTATGAAAAATGGGTTGCGGTAATCGGAACAATTGATAATAAACCTTACGAAATATTTACCGGAAAAGCAGACGGTTTCTTTGTCCCAAGCTGGGTTGAAAAAGGATGGGTATTAAAAAACAAAGAACAAAAACAAGATCAAGAACATTCACGATACGACTTCCAGTTTGAAGACAAAGATGGCTATAAAACAACGATGCAAGGTCTTTCAAGGCAATTCGATAAAGAATTTTGGAATTATGCAAAATTGATTTCAGGAACATTGAGGCATGGTATGCCATTGCCTTTTGTTGTTAACCTGGTTTCTAACTTAACTTTTGAACAAGACCATATTAATACATGGAAAAATGGAATTGTAAGAGCATTGAAAAAATACATCCCGGATGGAACTCAGGCATCAGAAAAAAAATGTCCTAAATGCGGTGACGAAGACGGTTTGATTTATCAGGATGGTTGTTTGACTTGTAAGTCCTGCGGATATTCCAGATGCGAATAAAAATTCTCTGAAAATCAATATTAAAAGCTGTTTTAGAAAATAATTTTAAAACAGCTTTTACTTTTTAATGCATTAATTCAAGTTTAGTGGAAGCCAAAAACTTCGGAACGATAATGATTAAATGATTAAATGCTTAAATGCTTAAATACAAAAACCAAGTATTTTCAATTACCGTTGAACCTTTTTTAGAAATGCAATTTATGATAATTAAAAGTGTGACTATCGCGCAATGCTTTTATTCTTCTGGCAATTAATACAAATATTTGTAAATCATTCGAGTTTAACCAGGCAATAGCTTCAGGTTTTGCATTACAAGCATCCGCAAAAACAATCAGGAAGTTATAGTTGTTGTTGTTTAGCCACTCGTATGCCTTCTTGTTGTTATCAATTGCTGCATCTAAAGCTGCAAGATGCGGAAATTTGTTTTTCAGCAACCATTCTACAGCATTATCACTCCCTTGAATAGCATGTGACAAAGCAGCAAGTTCAGGATAAGAATTTTTTAAAAACCAATCAATAATTTTTTTGTTACCATTAATGGTTTCGCCGAAAGCTATAATTATTTTTGCCGGATATTGAAGCATAAATATTTTAGTTTTTACAAAAATAATTTTTAATCTCCACCAATGCAAACTTCTCAGCAAATCTTTTGTTTATACATTCAAACAATATAACTATGGGTCTTCAAAAAAGTTGTAGTTTTGAAGGTTCAATGAGTAAACTGACAGAAATAAAATCTACTGTACAAGATGAGCTGAAGATTTTTGATAAACATTTCAAATCTTCAATGAAAAGCTCCTTGCCTTTGTTAGATAAGATTACCAGATTTATTGTTAAACGTAAAGGAAAACAAATGAGACCAATATTTGTTTTTCTTTCAGCAAATATTTGTGGTGGAATACACGAAAAAACCTATAGGGCTGCTTCACTTATCGAGCTTCTTCACACAGCTACTTTAGTTCACGATGATGTTGTGGATGATTCAAATGAACGAAGAGGGTTTTTCTCATTAAACGTCTTATGGAAAAATAAAATTGCTGTTTTGGTTGGCGATTATCTGCTTTCAAAAGGACTTTTTGTTGCACTCGAAAATAAAGATTATAATCTATTAGAAATTGTTTCTAACGCTGTTAAAGAAATGAGCGAGGGAGAACTGCTCCAAATTGAAAAAGCCAGAAAACTCAATATTAAAGAAAACATTTATTTTGATATTATCAGAAAAAAAACTGCTTCTCTAATTGCTTCGTGTTGTGCTTCCGGTGCTGCCTCCGCTGGAGCAGATAAAAAAACTATTGAAAAAATGCATCTTTTCGGCGAATATGTTGGAATATCTTTTCAGATAAAAGATGATCTTTTTGATTATGAAAAATTTAACGAAACAGGAAAACCAAGTGCAATTGATATTAAAGAACAAAAAATGACTTTGCCTTTAATTTATATGCTCAACAATACTACTTTTTCCGAGAAAAGGAAAATCATCAACATAATTAAAAATCATAATAATAACAGGGAAAAAATTGCTGAAGTAATTCGCAAAGTAAATGAAAGCGGTGGAATAGAATACACGAAAAACAAAATGCTTGAATATCGCGAAAAAGCCCTGACATTGTTAGATGATTTTTCTGATAGCCCCTCAAAAAGTGCTCTTAAAGAACTTGTAATTTATACAACAGAGAGGAAGAAATAAACTGATAACTTGCTCATTTTAGATTTTTAAGTTTGATAATTATTACAAAATTGCCATAGATTCACAGATTAAGATTATAATTCTTTTTAACATCCGCTAAGCACCTTTGAGGCGCTTAGCGGTTTTTAGTAATACAAATCTGTTCAAACAATTTTAGTAAAAATTTTAGGTTATTATTATTGAGCTAATTTCTTTAATAAAATGACAATTTTCAAAAATTATATTTTTCTATTAATATTATC
>CAYOKJ010000035.1:0-20015 GCA_964404485.1 uncultured Bacteroidales bacterium
ACATAAATTCATTTAAGCCTTTCAAATTTTGAAGGGCTTTTTTTTTATAAATATTTTAATTTCCGCTAACAATTTATTACATTAGTAAAAAATTCTGATAATGACTTCAAAAAAGCAAAATACGCTGGCAGATTCATTTATGGATGTTACTATCAACAAAGCTATTGCTGATATAATAGCAAAATACACGTCAAACAAAGAAGATATAAGAGAAATAACTCTTCAAAAAGTAAATTTTCATAATGCTGAAAAAATTCTTGACCTTGGATGCGGATTTGGTTTTTTAACTAAAAATTTAAAAAATAAAGCGCCAAAGAATATTGAAATTACAGGTATTGACCAATGCGTTAATAACAAACAATATTTTCTTGATTCTTGTACTAAAAACGGTTTTCAGGGTAAATTTATAAAATCGGACATGTCTGTTTTGAATGAATTTAAAGCAGACAGTTATGATTTTATTCTTTGTAGTTATGCATTATATTTCTTTCCGGAAGTGATACCAAAAATATCACAATTACTTAAAAATGATGGTAAATTTGTTGTCATTACTCATGTAAAAAATCATTTAGTTGAACTGATATCATACATTAAAAATATTAAAAGGAAAAACAAGTCGGAAACAAACATTAATACACCTTATGAAAAACTAATAAGTAATTTTTCTGATGAAAACGCTTTTCAACTTTTATCACCATATTTTAAAAATATTCAAAAATTTGATTATAAAAGCTCTCTGGTTTTTTCTAAAAATGAAATTTCTGATTTAATTATTTATTTGCAACTTAAGCATTCGTTTTATGTAAATAATGACAAACAACTTTTAAATAAGGTTATCAAACAGCTAAAAAAAGATATTCATACGATGAAGAAAATTATAATTTCAAAAGATGATGTAATATTTATTTGTTCAAAAAAATTTGAACCCAATGAAAAATAAGAAAAGAAAATATTGTCCATATTGTAGTGAAAAAATCATTTTAAAAAAAGAAGATTTTATTTTAAGAGAATATTGTCCCTCCTGCAATATTTTCTTTTATGATAATCCATTACCTGTGGTTTCAACAATATTAGAAAAAGACCGCAAAATATTACTTGTAAAACGAAAAAACAAACCTTATAAAGGAATGTGGTGTCTGCCTTCAGGCTTTGCCGAAACAGGTGAAACAATAGAAACCGCTACATTGAGAGAACTCGAAGAAGAAACTGGAATTAAAGCAAAAATCATTACTTTGGTTGATGCCGATTCATGCAAAAATTATTTATACGGTGATCTTATTTTCCTTTCATTTGAAGTTGAACAAACAGGTGGAAAATTAGAAGCAGGCGATGATGCAATAGCCACAAAATATTTTCCTATCGACAAAATTCCAAGACTTGCTTTCTCATCAAACACTTTAGCTGTGAAAGCATATATCAAATCAAAAAAAGAATATTGGGCTATCATCGATTCATTTAATCTAAGCTTGAGCAAGGATAAATCAAAAGAAAAAATAAATTTTCTATCCAATAAAATGATTGACATGATTAAAAATAATACAAGTTCAATTTTAGAATTATGGATACAAGATGTAAGCAAAAATAAATCTACCCCACATTATCATTTGTTTGAAAAGCAAAAATTAATTGAACGCTCTCAAATAGTTGTTTCACAATTAATCAAATGGTTTAGTATGAATTACGACAAAGTCGAAATAAGAAATTTCTATACACAGCTTGGCCTTGAAAGAGAAAAAGAAAACTTTGCACTAAGTGAAGTTATTAGCTCCTTAAGTCTTATAAAAAAACATATTTGGGAATACGCATTATCCCGCGGAATGTGGAATACGGCAATTGATATTTATATAGCACTTGAACTTGAAAGAAGGATGATGCTATTTTTTGATAAAGCCACATATTACGTTTCAAAAGGATATGAAGCAAAAAAATAAGCCAGATATCGGATTCTTGACTTTGTAGGCTTTTAATTCTGCTTATTGGATACCGGATACTGGATATTAACAACTTCAAGACTCCATTGCTCATCTTTTTCATCTAAATAAATAATTACTTCTAACTTTCATTTTTCTTTGTTAATTTATTAACAATATTTCAACTTTCAACTATAATTTTATTAAAGATTTTTACCTTTGTCAAAATTTTTGAAAACAATTAAATTCTGTTTAATCAATAAATAATATTTCAAATAATGATAAGCAATAATTTTATTAAAAGACATAATGGTCCGCGAAAAAGCGAGCTAAATAAGATGTTCAAAAAAATCGGTATAGAATCAATGGATCAGCTTATTAATGAAACTATTCCCGAATCAATAAGAACTCACAAACCACTTAATCTTCCGGAAGGGATGAATGAGATTGAATATATTAATCATCTCAAAGAGCTTGCATCAAAAAATAAATTGTTCAGAACATATATCGGACAAGGATATTACAACACAATTCTGCCCGGAGTTATTCAAAGAAATGTTCTTGAAAATCCCGGTTGGTACACATCATACACTCCTTATCAGGCAGAAATTTCACAAGGTCGTCTCGAAGCTATGCTCAACTACCAAACAATGATTTCCGACCTCACCGGTTTACCAATTACAAATTCTTCATTACTCGACGAAGCTACTGCTGCAGCCGAAGCCATGATAATGTTGTATAATGGTCGCCCTAGAAAATTAGCTAAAAGCGGAGCAAACAAATTTTTCGTTGCCGAAGATATTTTCCCTCAAACAACTGACGTGCTAAAAACCCGTGCAATTCCTTTAGGCATTGATTTAGTTTTTGGTACTCACGATAATTTTGAATTCGACGAAAAAGTATTTGGGGCTCTAATTCAATATCCAAATGGAAAAGGTGAAATTATTGATTATTCAAGTTTCATAGAAAAAGCTCAGGAAAATGGCACAAAAATAGCAGTTGCTGCTGACCTTCTAAGCCTTGCACTACTTACTCCTCCTGGCGAATGGGGTGCTGATGTTGTTTTGGGTTCTTCTCAAAGGTTTGGTGTTCCGATGGGATATGGTGGACCTCATGCAGCTTATTTTGCAACAAACGAAAATTTTAAAAGAAACATCCCGGGAAGGATAATCGGTATTTCAAAAGACAGAAATGAAAATACTGCTTTAAGGATGGCTCTTCAAACCCGCGAGCAACATATTAAAAGAGAGAAAGCAACATCAAACATTTGTACAGCCCAAGCATTACTTGCAAGCATGGCAGGCATGTATGCAACTTATCATGGTCCCGAAGGAATTAAAGAAATTGCTACCGATATAAATAACTTAGCTGTTACACTTGCCCGGGAAATTGAAAAATACGGCTACAAACAGCTGAATAAATATTTCTTTGATACTCTCGAAATCAGTTTACCTAAAAATATTTCTTCTTCTGATATTAGCAAAATTGCTCTTGAAAAAGAAATTAATTTCAGGTACATCGACAATAAAACAATTGGTATCAGTTTAGATGAAACCACTTGTTTTAATGATGTTAAAGATATTCTTGAAATTTTTGCTTCAGCAAACAAAATGGAATTTATCGATTTTGATAAAATTTATGATAATTGTACTATACCCGAAAGCTTAGTACGAACTTCAAAATATCTTACTCATTCAGTTTTCAGTTCTCATCACTCAGAAACAGAAATGATGAGATATTTAAAGAAACTCGAAAACCGCGACCTTGCTCTTAACAGAACAATGATTCCACTTGGATCATGCACAATGAAACTAAATGCAGCAGCAGAGATGTTTTCTTTAAGCTGGCCGGAATTTGCCAATATCCATCCATTTGTTCCAATAGATCAGGCAGAAGGATATGCACAACTGATTAAAAATCATGAAAATGATCTTTGCGAAATAACAGGATTTTCAGCTGTTTCACTTCAACCCAATTCAGGTGCTGCCGGCGAATACACCGGACTAATGGTTATCAGAGCATATCATATGAGCAAAGGCGATACAGGAAGAAATATCTGTCTGATACCTTCATCGGCTCATGGAACTAACCCTGCAAGTTCAGTTATGGCAGGTATGAAAGTTATTGTAATTAAATGTGATGAAAACGGAAACATTGACCTCGATGAATTAAGAGAAAAAGCTAAAGAACATAAAGATGATTTAGCTGCTGCAATGATTACTTATCCTTCAACTCACGGAGTTTTTGAAGAAGGAATACTTGAAGCAATAAAAATCATTCATGAAAATGGCGGATTAGTATATATGGATGGTGCAAATATGAATGCACAGGTTGGACATACAAGCCCGGGATTTATTGGAGCTGATGTTTGTCATCTTAATCTTCATAAAACTTTTGGAATACCTCATGGTGGTGGTGGTCCGGGTGTTGGTCCAATTGGCGTTGCAAAACATCTTGTTCAGTTTTTACCTAAACATTGCGAAATTAAAACAGGAGGAGAAAACGGAATTACTGCTGTTGCAGCCGCTCCATTCGGAAGTGCAATGGTTCTTCCAATTTCTTATGGTTACATAAAACTTCTTGGAAGCAACGGATTAAAAGAGGCCACAAACTATGCAATTTTAAATGCTAACTATTTAAAATCTTGTCTCGAAAATCATTATAAAATTCTTTATACAGGAAAAAATAACAGAGTAGCTCATGAAATGATTCTTGATTGTAACGAGTTTCATAAAACTGCAAATATCCCTGTTATCGACATTGCAAAACGCTTGATGGATTATGGTTTTCATGCTCCTACAGTTGCATTTCCAGTACACGGAACATTAATGGTAGAACCAACCGAAAGCGAGCCTGTTGCAGAAATGGACAGATTTGTTGAAGCCATGGTATCTATCCGCAAAGAAATTGAAGATATTGAAAACGGAAATTGCGATAAAGACAATAATGTTATTAAAAACGCACCTCATACAATTAAGATGCTTAGCGCGGATGAATGGAATTTCCCTTATTCAAGAAAGAAAGCAGCCTTTCCTGTTGACACATTAGGCAATGATAAGTACTGGGCTCCGGTTACCAAAATTGACGATGCTTACGGCGACAGAAATTTAATGTGTAGTTGCGAGGAGTAAGAATATTATAACCCGTAGTACGAATTTCCTCGTGCTACGGGTTGGTATTAATAATAAACCTTCTACCTTTTTCAAAATTAACCAAGGTCCCTTTTCTATTAGAAAAATAATCACGATAAGACGAGAATTCCCATTGAGAAGCTTTTTGTACCATTCCTGCATTAACAGGATTATTATGAATATATTCAAAACAAACCGAAGGATATTCTTTTTCCGTAAGTGTTCTGTTTAATAAAGCGCCATCAAAAGTATTAAACCAAACAGGAGATATTTTTATTGCTTTTGTCATACACTCGGCTTTAGTATGTTGTTGAAATAAAGAACCATTTCGTTTCAAACTTTTATTTATCGCATGAGTATAACTACTCAATAATATTCCAATACTACTATTAAGATTGATTTCTTTTGAGTATCCAGCTTCGAAAACTTTAGTAAAGTAAACATTATTTACTTCTATCATCAAATGAAAATGATTTGGCATAAGACACCATGCATATATATCTGCATATGGTTTAATGTTTTCACGAATCTTTTTCAAAAAGAATAAATAATTCTTACGTGAAGTAAAAAGAAGTTCATTGTTGATACTCCGATTATAAAGGTGATAGATATGCTCGGATTCGAAATGCATAACAGTATGTTTTTTACAAAGATAAGAAAAATATAAAACAAAAAAACGCAGAGAATCTGTAGCATGACTTAAAGTCTTACCACAAAAGCAAAAACCCGTAGTACGAATTTCCTCGTGCTAGGTGTTTGATTGTTTGAAATTAAAAACCTGTAGCACGACTTAGAGTCGTACCACAGAAGCAAAAACCCGTAGTACGAATTTCCTCGTGCTACGGGGTTTATTGCTTAAAACAGAGAACCTGTAGCACGACTTGGAGTCGTACTACAAAAGCAAAAACCCGTAGTACGAATTTCCTCGTGCTACGGGGTTTATTGCTTAAAACAGAGAACCTGTAGCACGACTTGGAGTCGTACCACAAAAGCAAAAACCCGTAGTACGAATTTCCTCGTGCTACGGGTTTTTAATTAAATGAACTATTCGTTTATTTCATCTCATTCAAACATTCAGTAATAACATCAAAAGTATTTTCAATATCATTATCCAGTCCTACTGAAAATCTTAATAATCCATCAGACATTCCCATTTTTCTTTGAATTTCTTCAGGAACTTCTGATGAAGTGCTTTTGCCTGAGCAACTGAATAAAGTTTTAAAATATCCAAGACTTACAGCAAGATATCCAACACCTTTTTCTTCCATCATTTCCATAAGTTGATTAGCTTTTTCGCTGGTTCCCATATCAATAGTTATCATACCACCAAAGCCAAATTCCTCATTCATCATACTTTTCATTAGTTCGTGACCTTTGTGCTCTATCAATCCGGGGTATCCAACTTTAAGTCCGACTTCTTTAAATTTTTCTGAAAGATATGCAGCATTTTTACTATGCTGTTTCATACGAATATGAAGTGTATATAAGTTTTTTAATATTGATGATGAACGTATTGGGTCAAGTACGGGACCTAACAACATTGCAGTTCCATCATTAACATCTATCAGCGAATTAATGTATTCTTCAGAACCACAAATTGCACCGGCAACACAGTCATTTTTTCCGTTAATAAATTTTGTCATACTGTAAACTACGATATCAGCACCAAGTTTTGCAGGAGAAAAAATCATTGGAGTAAAAGTATTATCAACCATAAGTTTACAATTATTGCTTTTTGCAATTTTTGATAACTCAGGAACATCCGAAATCTGTAACAATGGATTAGTCATTGTTTCGGTGTATATTAATTTAGTATTTGGCTTAACAGCTGCTTTTACCGCTTCTAAATCTGTAATATCAACAAAACTTACTTCGATATTAAACTTTGGAAGATAATTATGTAGAAACGCAAAAGTTCCACCATAAGTGGTTATACTGGAAACAATATGGTCACCGGCGTTTACTAATTGCAAAATTGCATTTGTAATTGCCCCCATACCCGATGCTGTTACCCAGCCTGCTTCTGTTCCTTCCATTGCTGCTAATGCATCAGCAAGAAATTTATTAGACGGATTCCAATGTCTTGAATAGAGGAAGCAGCCTTCAGCTTCACCGTGAAAAGTATCAAGCATTGTTTTTGCCTGCATAAATGTATATGTAGCGGAATCTGTAATTGAAGGATTTACACCACCAAATTCACCAAACTGCTTTAAATCCTGAATTTTCTTTGCCGGATTATATTTCATAACTCGTTATTTTTTTGATTATTAATTGTATATGATTTTCAATATTTCGCACAAAATTACTAAATAATTAGATAATTTTTAATTATTTAATAGTATAATTTTCATTTAATATTCATAAATAAACAATCATTATATTAACCCCCAATAATTTATTCATAATTTCTTTTTCCTTATCTTTGGAAATCGAAATTATAACAAATTCATAATTATTAATGACGAATTCGCCTAAAACAAATAAAACCTTTATTTACCTGATTATTTCGATAATTATTTATTTCGCCACTATTTCTAATATTGAATTTTCAGGAATGAAAACCGAAATTATAAAAGGCGACGGAAGGGGTTATTACTCTTATTTGCCTTCAATTTTTATTCATCATACTTTGGATTTTACTAAGGTTTTTGAATTTGAAAAACAAAAATTAGCTCTCGATTATTTAGGACATTTTTATATCGACAACGGAAGCACTAAAATCAATAAATATTATAGCGGAGTTGCTCTCTTGCTTTTACCTTTCTTCTTAATTGCTTATTTTCTGAGTTTAATTTTTGGTTTTGAATTAAGCGGTTATTCTTTGCTTTTTCAGTATTCGGTAGTTTTTGCCGGATTGTTTTATTGTATTCTTGGTTTGTGGTTTACACGAAAACTCCTCAGACTTTATAAAATTCCCGAAAAGGTGATAATTTTTGTTATTGTTCTGTTACTTTTTGGGACTAATCTTTTTTATTATTCATTTTTAAATCCAAGTCATTCGCATATATACTCTTTTGCAGTAGTGGCTGCGTTTCTTTATTTTGTCAAGAAAACTTTCAATTCATATTCTGTAAAGGATATTTACAAAGCTGCAGTTGCACTTGGACTAATCATGCTTATTCGACCAACAAATGCACTAATTTTATTAATTCTTCCATTTCTGGCATCTGATAAAACAACTCTTTTTAATACCGGCTCAAAATTCTTTAAATTTAAGAAGGAGTTTTTTATTGCATTTTTTATTGTTTTGGGTATTTTCAGTATTCAGTTTATCATCAATTTGATTCAAAGCGGAAGCATTTTTATCTGGTCATACAAAGGTGAAGGCTTCAACTTTCTAAAGCCCGAATTTTCGAATCTGCTTTTCAGTTATCGCAAGGGTTTATTTATTTATACACCCTTAACTTTTCTTGCATTTTTTGCATTAATTCCTTTAATCAGGAAAAGCTATTATAAGTTTTTTACTTTAACAGGATTTTTTCTAATTCTGTTTTATTTTCTGTCATCATGGTGGAATTGGTTTTATGGTGATAGTTTCGGAATGCGTTCTGTGATTGAGTTTTATCCAATATTTGCGATTATGCTGGGATTATTATTTTATAAACTCTCATCTAAATATATCAAAATTCCTATCGTAATAATTTCCGTTTTATTCCTTATTGTAAACTTAATTCAAACGTATCAATACAACAATTTTATTATCCATCCCGACGCAATGAACAAAGAAAAATACTGGCATGTTTTTCTTAAAACCGGAGATGAATACAAAAATATTTTCGGTGGTTCAGCCGAGAGTAGGTACGGCGAAATTAAAGAAAGAGAGATAAAAACTTACTTCAATAATTTTGAAAATCCTTTAGAAGACTGGATGTTGTTTTCTGTAGTTGAAATTGGAGATACAGCCTATTCAGGCACAAAAGCAACAATGTTAGACAGCAAAGTTATCTACAATTCAGGGATTAAAATTCAGGTGGATTCCACTCTGTTAAACATCGAAAAACCATTTATAAAAACTTCTTTATGGAAGTATGATATTGAAGAAAATGCCTCTTTAAAGGCTGTTTTTGTTATTGATATTAAAAGCTCAAAAGGAAAAAATTATTTTTACAAAACCTTCCGACTAACTGATTTACCAAGCGATTCAACAAAAATCTGGAAACAATCAAAACTCGAATTTAAAATCCCTAAATTAAAATCAATTGATGATATTATCATGCTCTATGTATGGAATGCTGAAGCAAAGAATTTTTATGTTGATGATGTTGAGATTGGGATTTTTGAGGAAGTAAAGTAAAATTTAACATTCAATACTCAACAAACAACATTCAACACTCAAGTGGAGTACATCTTAATTTAAATTTTCTGTTTTTACTACTTTTTTATTGTTTATTGAGTGTTGCTTATTGAGTGTTTATAACCATTCTACAGCAAAAAAAATTTATGTTGATGATGTTGAGATTGGGATTTTTGAGGAAGTGAAGTAAAAAGTAAAATTTAACATTCAACACTCAACAAACAACATTCAACACTCAAGTGGAGTACATTTTAATTTTTATTTTCTGTTTTTATTATTTTTTTATTGATTATTGAGTGTTTATATTGGAATGATGGAAAAATGGAATGACCCATACAATTTTCCAATATTCAAGTTTTATAGTTTTTCTTTTATAATTATTCCATTAATTCAAGCAAGTACCATAAATATTAATTTTCAACTACTTAAAAGAAATATTCTTATAATAAATTTAGATACATATCTTTAATGGTATCAATATGAATAACATTACCTAAAATAAAATTTCTAGCTTTTGGACCTCCTTTAAAAATTCCTACAACATTATCTTTTTTATATATTACAGGACTTCCACTAAATCCACCAAAACTCTCGAATATTGATTTTATCGTAATTGTAAATGAGTGTTTCATTACAATGTTATTATGTTTAGAATTAAACGAACAACCATGTTTAGTATCAAAACATAATACATCAATTTTATAAAAATAATGTGGTTTTAATAATGAAAATGTTTGAGGAGATTTATCTAAAGGGATATTTCTTGAGAATCCAGCCAATAGCAATTTTGATTTTTCTCTAACTCGTTCAAATTTCTCAGGATCAAAAAAATAAACATTATCAAATTCTATTTTACCTATTGCAGCATCGATATGATTTTCATCCTTTGCTGTATGCTTTTTTGATAAAACATCTATTTTATAAAACTTATCATTAAGAAAGGCATAAGGTTTAAAACCAATTTCACATTCAAAAACATGTGCAACAGAAGCTAACAAACCATCTTTTGAAATAAAAAAACCGTTTCCGAAATCATTAATACGATAATTATCAATACTTGATGCATCAATAAACTTATCATTTGAATTAATATGAAAAATTCGAACTACTGGTTTCATCTTGTTATTATACAATTTATCTAATAGGGTTTTAAGTACTATTTTAAAATAGAAATTCTAATAGCTTATTTTCGATTTTTTTAAAGTTAAAATGGAATCTATACTATTATACCCAATATCTTCCTAAATTCAATTTCAATCAATTTTCTATAATCTTGCATTTCGGTTTTTGTTTTATTTCCAACAATAAACCATTTCTTAAGAGCAGTAGGCTCAATCTTTATATTTGATGAATTTTCATAGATTCTTTGTTCTTTTGCCTCTTTCATTTCATTAATTGTATTACTATAATCATCTATTATATTATCCATTTTAATACATAAACCCTCCTCAAAATAAATTCTGCTTTTTAGATTTATTTCCTTCAAACTATTCAAGTCCTTTTCTGCTTGTTTTTCCCTTGATGTATCAGTAAACCATTCTGAATCCTGACCAATATTAGTATAATGTTTTAATGAATTTTCAGCATTTAATAATTTTTCATATATCTCTTTAAGTTTTTTGGCTCTTTCTATATGAAGTTTTGAATATTGAATTTGAAATTTAGTTGCTTTCTTTTCAAGTTCATTTCTTGCAATTTCAAATTTCAGATTATACTCATGTTGTATTTTTGATTTTATTTTTTCTGAAAAAAATAAAAATAATAATCCACCACCTGATGAACCAAAAATCAACGAAATACCAATTGTTTCCCAAAACTCCATTTATTTCAATTTTAAATTAATCACATATATTTCTATTTCTTAAATATAACCTATAATGAATTTTAATCTTTTCCATATCATTATTTCGACAAAATATTTATTGTTTATAGCCTTTATAAACTGGCATTTTTCTAATATCAGGTAATATTTCTAATATTTTTCTTTCCCATTTTAAATAGTCGAAGTTGTCATGGTCTATACGACAGAGATGCTTCAACTCTTGTTGTTTTTGAATATTTTCAGAATCAAAACTATTTAATGAACTCCTAACTTTCTGTTTTGTTGATAAATAGTATTCGATTTTATTAAATATATCTAAATATTCTTCTCGAAAACATCTGAAAATATGTGTTGCCTTAGATTTTTCTAATTCCAAGCTTTCCCATATAATTGCTACATAATTTGTGTTTACTGGAATAGAGTACAATAAAGAAATATCCACAGAGAAACCACCAGAGTCAAGATTAAATGTTTTCTCTAAAATTCTAACCACTTGAAATTCTTTAACTTGTAACTGATTAAAAAATTGAATACACTTGTTTCGTATTATAAAATTTGTAGGAATTTTGTTAGAACTAATATTAATCCCTCTTTTAATACCATTCTCTACTTCCTTTTGAATTTGTACTTTCCAAATTATTTCTTCCAATTCTTCAAGTCCAATTATTTTAAGAATATGATTATTTCTAGATAATATTGACAGTTTATTTAACTTCTTTCCAGAAATATAATCTGATAATAGGTTAAATTTTTCTTCTGAAAAATCACATGGATATGATTCTGAAAAATTAGCATCTAAATCCTTACAAATTTTAATTTTTTGGTCTAAAAACCAAATACTCCTCCAAGTAGCAGAATACTTTTTAATATTTTGAATTTCATCAATATTAATCAGAGTCCATGGCACACATTTTTGTAACATTGATTGTTTTAATTTTTCACCCATTAATGCTTTTGCCTTTTTATTAAATATTGATCGTTCAACAACATTAAGCGTAAAATAATAATAAGCATACAAATTATAATCAAATTTATCACTCAAATCATTAAGCCATAGTAGTAATTTATTTGATGGTGTAGATTGTTCAAAGATTTTATCAATTTTTAATAAGAAAAACTCTTTATCATGATTCTTTTCAATATTTAAAATATCAATTAAAAGATATTTATTAATAACACTCAAATTATCAAGCAAATAATGGATGAAATATTCTTGAATAGTTTTAAATATTATTGGATCAACAGTACAACGGAAAAACTGTTTTAATTCAACATAAATGCATATTCCTTTTATTTCATTATAGAAATCTATTATTGAATTTGCTGAATAATAATTATAAATTTCGTTCTCTTTAATACTGTATATTAAACTTTTCACAGCAGATTTATATTCATTATATATTGGACTTCTAGAATAGTAATTTCTTTCCCAAACTTCAACAATAAATAATTTCTCTATTTCTGATTGATATTCCAATGGAAATAGTGATATATTTTTTGCTATATATCTGACGTTGTTTTGCCTACGATAATATTCCATCATTTCTAATATCGTAGAATTACTATATTTATTTTTACTTGGTTTTAATCTTAATATTGTTGTTAAATTTAATAACGCTTGTAATTTGCTTTTGATAGAATTACTCGAACATTCATAATATTGTAGCTTTAAGATTGGGATAAACTCTTTATTGCAATTTGTATTTATTAATTTTAGAATCTTTGCTTTAGCCAGTTCGGGTAATTTCTCAATTTCTAATAATCTTTTAACTTTTCGGAAATTTTTTAGTGTATCAATAACTCCTATTATTTCTATAATTCTAGTTATTACAATTTCTTGTTCAGATTCATTAGAAATATTCGAAAATATTTTATTACTAAACAACATTACTTGTTCAAAATCTACAAGTTTATTAATAACAATATTTATGTTTATGTTTGGTACATAATTATCAATCCAAAGAAGAAATTTGCATTCATTATCTATTTCAATTTCATCAATATTAGGATAATCACCTTTCAACAACTTATATACTGTCAAAAAACTTTTAATATTATTATACTCTTTATCATTTTTTTTTGATTTAAACTTTGCTAATTCATATAGCATTAATTTATTTAATGAATCAGAATATTTCGAATCTTTTAAAACATAGATATTATTTGCGTCTTTTTTACCTTTTAGTTTTTTTGATTCACATATCTCAAAAACTACAAAATCATTTTCTTTAATACTACAAGAATTTGTTTTAATCGAATGTATATGAAAAAAGTAATCAGATGAATCCTTACTAATAAATCCAAATCTTCTAATATTATTAAACCATTTTACATTTCCGATTACACTATTACTACCAACTAAAACTTCAATTTTTTTCTTCTCCATTATTTTAATTTTAGAAGCTCGAAATAATCCTTTCTTTGTATATGAGTTTTCTATATCAAATTCAACTTTATCACCAACTGAGATATTATGTTTTAAAAATCTAGACTTAATGAAATAATCATCATCTTCGCTTTCATGTATAATACCATATTCCTTTTTCAATGACATAATAACTCCAATTTTAATTTGTAAATGTTATTTATACAATATTTATTACACCTGTATATTGAATTTTTCAGATCCAGTGCACGCAAATATAAAAAGAGAATATTTTTCATATGAGTAGGTATTAAAATAAATCAGTTTTTAAAGTTACTAATTATTTTAATATATCACGAAATTCTATTCAACAAAATATTTTTCTAGCTTTTTTACGTTGCAGAAAATTTAATAATATGTAACATATTATAAGAAGGAAATATTCAACAACCAGAGTGTGAGACCGGATGGATTATTAATATTTCAACTTTTTTACTTGATTATTGAGTGTTGAATGTTGCTTATTGAGTGTTTTTTTGAAATCAATATTTCAGCAAACAAAAAAACAAAACTCTATTATTAATTAGTATATTGAGTAATCTGTAGTAAATTATCAGTTCAACTTCTCAAATAAGAAGCACCATTAATATCCAAAATACAGCCGCTCATAAAATCAG
The DNA here is from genome assembly GCA_964404485.1 of uncultured Bacteroidales bacterium. Taxonomy (GTDB): domain Bacteria; phylum Bacteroidota; class Bacteroidia; order Bacteroidales; family JAIORY01; genus JAIORY01. The sequence goes on from CAYOKJ010000035.1 coordinate 14,200, forward strand.
TTCCATCAGAAGCAAGATAAAAAATTGCTTGAGCAATTTCTTCAGGTTTAGCAATTCTGTTCATCGGACTTTGTTGTTTAATATTACCACCTCTGGGAGTATTCATTTCGGTTTTTGTCATGTCAGTATCAACCCATCCGGGGGCCACCGTATAAACAAAGATATTATTTCTTGCCAAAGCTTTTGCAAAAGATTGCCCGAATGCATTTAAGCCAGCTTTTGCAGCTCCATAAGCAGGAGCTGTTGGTTCGCCACGAAAAGCTCCTCGTGAACTTACATTAATTATTTTACCTCCACCCTTTTTTGCCATAGATTTTGAAATCAGAAAAGTAAGATTTGCAAGACCTGTTAAATTTGTGTTAATAGTTCTTTTCCAAGAATCCTGCCATTCATCAAAATTCAAGAGAAGAATATCAATTTCTTCATAAATCCCGGCATTATTTACCAAAATATCAACTCTTTCAACTTTAGTAAAAACCTCATCAGTCATTCTTTTTACATCCCCCGGAATTGAAATATCAGCCTGAACAACAAAATGTTCTTCACCGGGCATTTCATTTAAAAGCTCAACAGCTTTCATTTTATTTTTGTTATAATGAATGATAACTTTAGCTCCTGATTCAGCAAACATTCTGGCTGTTGCTCTACCAATTCCTCTTGAAGCTCCTGTAATTAAAACTGTTTTGTTTTTGAAATCAATATTCATTTTAAATAATATTTTTGAGTAAAATTAAAAATAATATTCCAGTAAACAAAATATTGAACCTCTATTTCAATACAAATTATTTTATATTTTATCTGTGCGTCTGTAGCTTTTTATATATTTTTACCTGCATAAATCTTGAAAATATATTTTTAAAAATGAAAAAATCTATTATTTATCAATTACTTACAATCATTCTTATAAGTTTATTATTCGCATGTAATCCAAAAGGGGAAAAAGAACAAACAAAAAACATTAGCCCTAAAATCAGGCAAATGGTTGATAGCGTTGGTTTTGCAACTACTTCTTTACAAATGGATTCAATCATTAATCGAATAAATTATACTCAGGGCGAGTTATTACAAAATGCTATAAACAATGCAGATATAGATTCTAATACAACGTGGAAAACATGTATTTCGCCACATGATGATTATGCTTATGTCGGTTATCTTTATCCTGCTGTTTTAAATAATGTGAAAGCAAAAACAGTTATTATATTTGGTGTTGCTCACAAAGCAAAAAATTATGGTTTGGAAAATAAAATCATTTTTGATTCTTTTGATTATTGGCAAGGACCATACGGAAAAATAAAAGTTTCCCCTTTCAGGGATTCTCTAATGAAAATGATTCAAAATAAGAATTATATTGTTCATGATACAATTCAAAGTGTTGAACATTCTGTTGAAGCTGTTTTGCCTTTCCTTCAACACAATAATCCTGATATTGAAATAATTTCAATACTCATTCCATATATGTCGTATAATTCCATGACTTTGATAGCGATGCCACTTGCAAATAGAATAAAACAACTGATCGAGAAAAATGATCTTAAGTGGGGAAAAGATATTGCATTTGTTATAAGTTCAGATGCTGTTCATTACGGTGATAAAGGATGGGGTGGCGTGAGTTATTCATTTTTTGGAACAGACTCAGCAGGTTATAATAAAGCAGTAAAACACGAGAAAAGAATTATTGATAAATGCCTTACTGGAAATTTAGCTTCCGAAAAAATCATGAAATTTGTAAATTACACAGTTTTACAAAGTGATTATAAACAATATTTGTGGACATGGTGTGGAAGATACTCTGTTCCTTTTGGATTATTAACAACATTTTATCTTCAAAATCAATTAGGTGAAAAAATAAATGGAACATTAATTGATTATGCAACAAGTATAGATCACAATCGTTTAGAAATTAAAGATATTGGAATGGGAGTTACTGCTCCGGCAAATTCAAATCACTGGGTTGGGTATGCTGGAATTGGGTATGAATAAAATGATTGATGATAATTGATTTAAACCATACAACAATGAAACCATGAAACAATGAAACAGTGAAGCAATTAATCGCATATTTAATAACTTTTGTATAAAATAAAAAAACATGAAAATAGCCGTAGTAGGTGCAACCGGACTTGTTGGATCAAAAATGCTTAAAGTTCTTGAAGAACGGAGTTTTGCTGTTTCCGAATTATTGGCTGTTGCCTCTGACAAATCAGTGGGTAAAACAATTATTTTTAATAATACAAAATATTCTGTAATAAGTATTGATGATGCAATTTCACAAAACCCTGATATTGCTTTGTTTTCAGCAGGTAGTGAAACTTCAAAAAAATGGACACAGAAATTTTCTGAACGAGGAACTTACGTAATTGATAATTCTTCGGCATGGAGAATGGAAGCTGGTATAAAATTAATCGTTCCTGAAGTAAATGCTAATTCATTAAAAACCGACGACAAACTAATTGCCAATCCAAATTGCTCAACAATCCAACTGGTAATTGTTCTTGCACCTTTGCACTTAAAATACAAAATTAAAAGAGTAATCATTTCGACTTATCAATCAGTTAGTGGTTCGGGAATGAAAGCTGTTGCCCAATTAGAAAATGAAAGATCTGGAAATTCAAAAGAAAAATTTTATCCTCATAAAATTGATAAAAATTGCCTGCCTCATTGCGATGATTTTACCGAAAACGGATACACCAAAGAAGAACTTAAACTTATAAATGAGACAAAAAAAATCCTTAACGATCAAAGTATTTCAATAACTGCAACAGCTGTCAGAGTGCCAGTTACCGGAGGGCATTCGGAAAGTGTAAACATTGAGTTTGAAAATGATTTTAAATTAGATGATATCAGGAATATTTTTCAAAACACAGAAGGAATAATTTTACAAGACGACCCTTTAAATAATATCTATCCAATGCCATCGAATGTTGAGGGGGAAAATGAAGTTTTCGTAGGTAGAATTCGACGGGATTTCTCTAAACCAAATAGTTTAAATTTATGGATTGTAGCCGATAATCTACGAAAAGGTGCCGCCACAAATGCTGTTCAAATAGCTGAATATCTAATTAAGAAAAAGTTTGTAGCAAAAGTATAAGGGGATTTTATTATTTCCATTATTCAGATATTCCTGCATTTCAAATCCTGATCAACGAATTATTGTTCCACAAGCATCAGGATTATTAAAATTCTTAACAAACAAAGGAATATTTTTTACCTGAATTGGTTGAATAGTTTTCGGATGAATAATTTTTGCATTATGAGATAATTCAATTGCCTGCTGATATGAAAGTTCCGTCAAGATTTCAGCATCATCAAATTGTTTTGGATCTTTATTAAAAATTCCATCAACATCTTTCAAAAAAATAACTTTCTCAGCATTAACAAAATTTGCTAAAATTGCCGCCGAATAATCCGACCCTTCCAAACCAAGTGTGGTAAAATTTCCATCTTTATCGGATGCAATAAAACCTTGTGTAACATAACAATCATCAACAAAGAAATTTTTAGTATTATTTTCTGAAATTTTAATATCAATCTCGGCTTCACGGTATTTTGAATCAGTTTTTAGATACTTTCTAATGTCTGTCCATGTATTTATTATTCCTGCTTTGTTTAAATATTTACTGACAATTTTGCTCGAAATAATCTCTCCGTAATTCACTATTTGATCATAGAAATAATCATAATTTTTTGAGTTTGTGGTTTCAATATTTTCATATATTTCAGAAAAAATATCTTCAATCTCATTAAAAATATCTTCACAATCCTCCGAAAACAGTTCAGATAAAATATTAAAATGTTTGTTTTTTATTTTGGAGAAAAGAGAAGTATATTCATTATTCCCCTGATATTTTGCCTGAACAACATCAGCAAGTTTGCTAGTTGTTTTTTCAATTGCTGAAACAACAATAATTTTCTTTCCGGAAATATTTTTTACAATATTGCCCAAATTTACAATTGCATTTGAATCAATAACCGATGCTCCACCAAATTTGCAAACTATCATATCACAATTAATTAATTCGGCAAAAATAATATAAATGATTGAAAATACCCTTATTTAAAGATTTTACATAATTTACACTACTAACCAACAAAACCTTAAACTGAAATTTAATTAAAAATGGCACTAACTTTCAATCACTAAATTCATTCTTTTTTGTACTTTTGCAAACTCAAAAAAAATAAAAAATTCAAGAAATGAATTACGATATAATTATTATTGGAAGTGGACCGGGAGGATATGTTGCAGCAATAAAAGCATCACAACTTGGTAAAAAAGTTGCAGTTGTAGAAAACGCCGAACTTGGTGGTATTTGTCTAAACTGGGGATGTATTCCTACAAAAGCACTTATGAAAAGTGCCCAGATTTTTAATTATGCATCTCATGCCGGAGATTACGGAATTCAAATTGAAGGTGAAATAAAACCCGATTTTGAAAAAATTATTGAGCGGAGCAGAAATGTTGCTGCAAACATGAGCAAAGGAATTCAGTTTTTATTTAAGAAAAATAAAATTGACCACATAAAAGGTTTTGGAAAAATAAAACCCGAAAAAACAGTTGAAGTTACAGATAAGAATGGTGAAATTACAGAATATACAGGTGAAAACATAATTATCGCAACAGGTGCTCGTTCAAAACAACTTCCAAATCTTGTTCAGGATGGAAAGAAAATTATTGGTTATCGTGAAGCCTTAACATTACCTAAGCAACCAAAGTCAATGGTAATTGTTGGTTCAGGAGCTATTGGAAGTGAATTTGCATATTTTTACAATTCTATTGGTACACAAGTAACTTTAGTTGAATTTCTTCCTGAAATAATACCTTTAGAAGACGAGGAAGTGTCAAAACAACTAGGGCGCTCATTCAAGAAATCAAAGATTAAAGTTATGAAAAAATCTACTGTGAAATCAGTAAATACTAGCGGTGAACTTTGTAAAGTTTTGGTTGAGACAAAAAAAGGTGAAGAAATAATAGAAGCTGAGATCGTACTTTCTGCTGTAGGCATAACCACCAATATTCAGGGAATTGGATTGGAAAAAACAGGAATTGAAACCAAAAACGAAAAAGTAGTTGTTGATGATTATTACAAAACAAACGTTGACGGTTATTATGCAATTGGAGATATTATTCATGGGCATGCACTTGCACATGTTGCTTCTCATGAAGGGATAGTTTGTGTTGAAAAAATTACAGGAAAAAATCCTGAAGTTCTTGATTACGGAAATATTCCGGCCTGTACATACACCAATCCTGAGGTGGCATCTGTTGGACTTACTGAACAAGAAGCTCTTGATTTGGGAAAAGAAATTAAAGTTGGCAAATTTCCATTTAGGGCAAATGGTAAAGCAACAGCAGCAGGAGCAAATGATGGTTTTGTAAAAGTTATTTTTGATGCAGAGACAAACCTTTGGCTTGGTGCTCATATGATAGGTGATAATGTTACTGAAATGATTGCAGAAGTTGTAGCAGCAAGAAAACTTGGAGCAAAAGGACATGATATCATTAATACGATTCATCCTCATCCAACTATGTCAGAAGCTATAAGGGAAGCTGTAGCTGATGCTTATAATGAAGCGATTCATTTATAAGCCGGATGTTTGTATTTTGTTTTTTCCAAAATACGGTTGACCGTTTATGCTAAATAATTATTTATTTATTTTGCGAATTTTTGATAAAATAAAAAGTCATCTTATAGTTTTATGTTAATTTTACATTGAAAAAAACTCAAATAAAATGGAAATAATAAAAACAAAAATTCCCGGATTACTGATAATAAAACCTGATGTTTTTGAAGATGAAAGGGGTTATTTCTTCG